>JAYPXD010000037.1:0-12100 GCA_038135395.1 Alphaproteobacteria bacterium
ATACCCCACTGAATCAAAAGTCCCCGCTCAACGCGAGGACTTTGTCAGCAGTCTGACCGGCCTCTCAGGTGAGAGGCCGGCGGTAACCGATATCCGGTAGGGCCGGATATCAGATGCAGTGGGTCTGCAACGGTGGCAGGCCGTTGAATGCGACCGAGCAATAGGTGGTGGTATAGGCGCCGGTCGACAGGATCTGGATCTTGTCGCCAACGGCCAGGGAATCGGGCAACTCGTAGTTGCAGTTGCGGTACAGCACGTCGACTTCGTCGCAGGTCGGGCCAGCGATGATCACCGGCGATTTGCCGACGGATTCGTCGTCATGCGGCGTGCGCAGGCGGTATTTGATCGCCTCGTCCATGGTTTCGATCAGGCCGCCGAACTTGCCGATGTCCAGGTAGACCCAGCGCTTTTCGTCTTCATAGCTTTTCTTGCTGATCAGTACGACTTCCGCCTGGATGATGCCGGCGTCGCCGACCATGGAGCGGCCAGGCTCGACAATGACTTCCGGCATACGGTTGCCGAAATGCTTGTTCAGCGCGGCGATGACCGCCGTCGCGTGATCATTCTGGTTCGGCGCGTCGGTGCGGTAGGTGGCCGTGAAGCCGCCGCCGATATTGACCATCCGCAGGTTCACGCCGGCTTCGGCCAGGTTGGTGAACAGCATCGCGGTGCGGCCGACCGCCAGGTCCCACTGGCCGACGTCGCGCTGCTGCGAGCCGACGTGGAAGCTGAGCCCATACGGGTCCAGGCCAAGGTCGCGCGCCTTCAGCATCAGGTCGTAGGCCATCTCGATTTCGCAACCGAACTTGCGGGCCAGCGGCCAGTCGGCGCCGGAACCGTCCATGACCAGGCGGCAATAGACCTTGGCGCCCGGCGCGACTGCGGCGAGCTTGGTCAGTTCGGCTTCGCTGTCGAAGGCGAACATGTCGACGCCCCAGGCGCGGGCGCGGGCAATATGATCCTGCTTTTTGATCGTATTGCCGAACGACAGGCGTTCCACCGGCGCACCGGCGGACAGAGCCTGTTCGATTTCATAGATCGAGGCGCAGTCGAACGAGGAACCCATCCCCGCCAACAGCTGCAACACCGGCTGCGCCGGGTTGGCTTTCATAGCGTAGTAGATCGTTGCCATCGGCAACGCGCGCTGCAAGCTTTCATAAGCCGCGGCAACCGCCTCCAGGTCGACGACCAGGCACGGGGTCTGCGGCTGTTCATCCGCAAGGTAACGTTGAATACGCGAAGTCATCCCACAAGGGCCCTTCCACCAATCAGTTGAGACCAGTAGAGTGCCGTCGCTAAAGCCATGAGGACTTGACATGAGCGTGCCGTAACACGCGCTGCAAGGCCGACTCCCACGCCGACACCAAGAGCGCACATGTTACCTCGTTACCGGGTCACCAGACCGTCCTCGCGAGACGGCGGGGAAATCCTTCCCCCGGGTGCTGCTGAGACCCGCCGGCACGTGGGCTTGCGTGCGAGCCGCGCATGTAGCCGTCATCCGGCAGGATCGCAAGGGAAAAAATGGCAATTTTGCAATTTTTTTCCGGTGGCTCGCAAATCCGCCGCAAAGGTTATTTTTCGTTCGACTTTGGGCGGAGTCAAATCGGGCGCAATCCTGTGGAAGGGACGCCTCTTGTGTTGAGTGGCGGTAATTCAATATGCAGCAGCTATCAGCGCCGCAGCTCTGGATGTTGCGCCTTATGCAGCGCTCGCCTAATGGACACTGACCGGTCTCCGCCCCAAAAGGAAATACGTCGATGGCAAAACCGATCTTCATTCTGAACGGCCCGAACCTCAACATGCTGGGGCTGCGCCAGCCGGAGATTTACGGGCACCAGACCCTTGCCGATGTCGAAGCGAGTTGCAAGTCCTATGCGGAATCGCTGGGGCTGGAAGTCGACTTCCGCCAGTCCAACATCGAAGGCGAACTGGTGACCTGGATCCAGGAAGCGCGCGCCGCCGCCGATGGCATGATCATCAACGCAGCCGCCTATACCCATACCTCCGTCGCGATCCAGGATGCCCTGATGCTGTTGAGCGTGCCGGTGATTGAAGTCCACCTGTCGAACATTCACAAACGCGAAGCATTCCGTCACCATTCGTACGTTGCGGCGGCGGCGCAGGGCATGATCGCGGGCTTTGGCTCCCGCGGCTATCTGATGGCGCTGGACGCCCTGGCGGCGCAACGCCTCGCCAGTTAACAGAGGAGACATACAGCATGACGCAGGAAATCGCCCTTATCGTCGGTGTCGGGCCCGGACTGGGCGCGGCGCTGGGGCGGCGTTTCGCCAAGTCCGGCGCGAAGGTGGCGCTGGCGGCCCGCCGGCTGGAGCCGGTGCAGCAGATTGCCAAGGAATACGGCGCCAACGCCTATGCCTGCGACGCGACGCAGGAACAGTCGGTGCTGGACCTCTATGCCGCCGTCGAGCGCGACTTCGGCGCGCCGCCGTCCATCGTTGTCTATAACGCTTCCGGGCGGGTGCGGGGCTCGGTGCTGGATATCGAGGTCGCCCAATTCCGGGAGGCATGGGACCGCGCCTGCCTCGGCGGTTTCATCGTGGCGCGCGAGGCCGGGCGGCGCATGGTCAAGGCCGGCCGTGGCACCATCCTGTTCACGGGCGCGACCGCCAGCGTCAAAAGCTATGGCAAGTCGGCCGGGTTCGCGGTCGGCAAGTTCGGCCTGCGCGCGCTTTCGTTTGCGATGGCGCGGGATTTGGGGCCGCAGGGAATCCATGTGGCGCACGTGATCGTCGACGGCGGTATCCACGGCCCGCACCACGCGGTCGAGACAGACAAGCCGGACCATCACCTGTTGGAGCCGGACGCCATCGCCGAGACCTACTACCAGCTGCACGCCCAGCACCGCAGCGCCTGGGCAGCGGAAATCGACGTCCGGCCTTGGGTGGAGACGTTTTAACGGCGGGTATCGGTCAAGCGGCCTAGAGCAGATCCCGATCCGATAGGATCGGGTGAATCTGCTGTAACTCTATGAATGGCGAGCAACATCCCCTGATCCAATGACTCCATTTGATCGGGCGTTGCTCTAGCCGCCGCGCACCCGCTTGACCGCCTGCCGCGCGACCTCGCCGGAAAGCCCAGTGTATTCCGCCGGGTCCAGCATGGCCGCGATCTGCGCCGAATTCATGTGCTTGGTCACGCGCGGGTCCGCCGCCAGCGCCGCGTCGAACTGGCTGCCGCCGGAAATTGCGGCCTCTGCCGCGTCGTAGATGACATCGTGCGCTTCCTGCCGGCCGATATGCTTGGCGAGGTCCAGCATCAGCGCTTCGGCCATGATCAGGCCGCCGCCCAGCTTCAGGTTTTCGCGCATGCGCTCCGGGTCCAGGGTCATGCCGCGCACCATCTCGCGCAACCGCACCAGGATATCGCCGGTGCCGATGGCGGCGCGGTTCATGGCGTCGCGCATCATGACCGAGTTCGTCTTGTCGGCCTCGTGCTCGATCTGCGCGGCCTCCAGCGCCAACGGCACGCAGGAGCGCACCTGAGCCGCGTAGCCGATGATATCCTGCGCCAGGATCGGGTTGCGCTTTTGCGGCATAGTGGAGGAGCCGACGGTGCCAGGCGGCACAGGCTCGCTGGCCTCGCCGTATTCGGTGCGCATCAGTTGATAGCTTTCGCGCCCGATCATGCTGGTGACCGAGGCGAGCAAGCCGAGATGGGCGACGTATTCCGCCTGGTAATCGACCACGGCCCGGCTCGGCACCGTCATCGGAGTCAAGCCCAGGATCTCGCTCATTTTGGCCTGCAGCACCAACCCGTCTTTGCCGAAGGACGCGAGCGAGCCGGCGGCTCCGCCCAGCATGCCGACGAACACGCGCTTCTCGCTTTCCACCAGTCGCTCGCGGCTGCGCATCAGCGCATCGATCCATCCGGCCACCTTCAGGCCGAAGGTGATCGGCACGGCGTGCTGGCCATGGGTGCGGCCGGCCATGACCATGTCGGCGGACCGTTCCGCCAGGTCGGCCATCGCCGCCAGCGTATCGTCGATCAGGCTGAGGAAGATCGCGTGCGCCTTTTTCAGTTGCAGCGTATCGCCGGTGCGGACGATGTTCTCGGTGGTGGCGCCCCAATGCACATAGCCGCCGGCCGGTTCGCCGCAGAGGCGGGCGAGCTCCCAGACCAGCGGCACGATGGTATGTCCGGTTCGGCGGAACCCTTCGTTCACCCGCTCACGGTCGAACAGCCCAACGTCGGCCTTCGCTGCGATGACCGGCGCAGCCTCGGCTGGGATCATGCCGATTTCAGCCTGGGCTTTGGCCAGCGCGACCTCGACATCCATCCATGCCTGCCATCGGGCATCGGTGGTGAACAGGTCACGGATGCCGGCTTCGGGCAGGCGGGCGGCGGTGGGAGAGTGGGCGGTGGCGTCGGCCATGGTGGGCTCCGGAGCAATAGGCGTCTGACGGATAGCATACGACACTCGCAACCGTGCGCCATCCAATAACGCACCATGGCTTGCGGGCGGCATTGCGATGGCTCCAAAAGCCAACAGCCGCGCACCATCGGCACGCGGCTGTTCTGCAACGGAAAACGCTGGTTCGGCGTTATTCGGCAATCTCAATCGGGGTGCGCTTCACCGTCATCGTATCGACGCCTTCGATGCGGATCAGGCGGGTCGACGAGGCGCGGTACGGCGCATGCACGACGCCTTCGTTGTAGACGTGCGCATCGCCGGGAGACAGTTTGTACTTGCGCGCCATCTTGACCTTGGCGGGCTTGCCATCTTTGGCCGGGCTCACGATTTCCCAATCGGTCATTTCGGTCTCGCCCTCGGATTGACCGTAAATCGCCCAGGTCGGGCCGTGATCATGCGGCGAGCCTTGCTTGGCGCCTTTGTAGACGTGGCCGCAAATGCAGAAGCCCAGTTCTTTGTCCTCATAGAGGACGGTCCGCTCTTTTTCGACGCTGTCGTTCAGATATTTGCTGCGAAGCCCTTCGTCCTTGCAGGCCTTGGCGACAAATTGGCGGACTTTTTCGCGACCCGCCGGACCGGGATCGGCCTTCAGGGCGGCGTGACAGTCGGCGGCGAATTGCTCAAGGGTATAGGCCATGGGCGGAACCTTTCCTGGAACCTAGTTTGCAAACAGAACCGCATTCTGCGCCTCTGCCATCAGCTAGGCAACCATTTCGGCTGCGCCGTTTTGCGCGAGCCATGCGGATAGGTCGGCGCGGGCGCGGGCGGCCATCGCAGCCCGCCGTTCGGTCTTGCCCGGTTTGCGCCGGCCCTTTTCGCGCGGCACATGGACCGGGGGAAACAACCCGAAATTGACGTTCATCGGCTGAAATACGCCCGGTGTTTCCGCTCCGATAGCGCCGCCGGTGACGTGCGCCAGCAGCGCGCCAAGGGCGGTCGTCTGCGGCGGCGGCGCGGCGGGCTGACCGCTGGTTTCACCCAGAACGAAGCGAGCGGCTAGCAGGCCGATGGCGGTGCTCTCGACATAACCCTCAACGCCCGTCACCTGTCCGGCGAAGCGCAGATGCGGCGCAGCTTTCAGGCGCAGCGCCGGGTCCAGCACCACCGGCGAGTTCAAAAAGCTGTTGCGATGGATACCGCCGAAGCGCGCAAATTCTGCCTGCTCCAGTCCCGGCACCATGCGGAAGACCCGGGCCTGTTCGCCATAGCGCATCTTGGTCTGGCAGCCGACCAGATTGAACAGCGTCCCCAGGGCATTGTCCTGGCGCAATTGCAGGATGGCATAGGCTTTCACGGTCGGATTGTGCGGGTTGGTCAGGCCGACCGGCTTGAATGGGCCATAGCGCAGCGTCTCCGGCCCGCGCGCCGCCATGACTTCGATCGGCAGGCATCCCTCGAAATACGGCGTGTCCTTCTCCCAATCGCGGAATTCGGTGGTGTCGGCGGCGTTCAGCACGTCGAGGAAGGCATGATATTGCGCCTCGTCCATCGGGCAGTTCAGATAGGCGGCCTCGTCGCCGCCAGGGCCCGGCTTGTCGTAGCGGGATTGAAACCACGCCTTGCTCATATCGACCGAGTCGCGGTGCACAATCGGCGCGATGGCGTCGAAAAAGGCCAGCGAATCCTCGCCGCATGCGTGGCGAATGGCTTCGGCCAACGGCGCAGAGGTCAATGGGCCGGTCGCAACGATGGTCTGGCCCCAATCAGCCGGCGGCAGGCCGTCGATTTCCTCGCGCCGGATCGAGACCAGCGGGTGTTGCTCCAGCGTATGCGAGACTTCTTGGGCAAACCCTTCGCGGTCCACGGCCAGCGCCGATCCGGCCGGTACCTGGTGCTTGTCGGCGGCGGCCATGATCAAGGAGCCGCAACGGCGCAACTCCTCGTGCAGCAGACCGACCGCGTTGCCGTGCGGATCGTCCGACCGGAAGGAGTTTGAGCAAACCAGTTCCGCGAGGCTTTCGGTTTGGTGCGCCGCCGTCGACCGGACCGGCCGCATCTCGTGAATCACCACCGACTGGCCGGCCTGCACCAGTTGCCAGGCCGCTTCGGATCCGGCCAGGCCGCCGCCGACGATATGGATGGGTTTGGTCATGCCCAATACCTTTTGCCCCCGCGTGACCGGAGGTCCTCTGTCTTGTACTGACTGCCGCTGGCCGGCGTTCGACGTGGCGGCTATTCGTTCATGAGCAGATGAATCAGCGCCGATGTGTCGTACCGGTTGCCGCCGCGGGCCTGCACCGTCGCATAGAATTGATCCACCAGCGCGGTCACGGGCAGGCGCGCGCCGTTGCGGTTGGCTTCAGCCAGGCAAATGTTCAGGTCCTTGCGCATCCAGTCGACGGCAAAGCCGAACTCGAACTCGCCCTTGATCATCGTCCGGCCACGGTTTTCCATTTGCCAGGACTGCGCGGCGCCCTTGGAGATCACGTCCAACACCTGGTTGACGTCGAGGCCGGCGCGTAACCCGAAGTTCAGGCCTTCGCCCAGCGCCTGCACCAGGCCGGCAATGCAGATCTGGTTGACCATTTTGGTCAGTTGGCCACTGCCGGCTGCCCCCATCAGCGTCACCGCCCGGCCAAAGCAATCCATCGCCGGCTTGGCGCGGTCGAAGGGCTCCTGGTCGCCGCCGCACATGACCGTCAGCGCGCCGTTCTCGGCTCCCGCCTGGCCGCCCGAAACAGGGGCATCGATAAAGTGCAGGCCTGCGGCCTCGGCAGCGGCGTACATCTCGCGCGCGACTTCGGCGGACGCGGTGGTGTGGTCGACGAAGATCGTATTATTAGCCATCGACTGAAATGCGCCGTCCGGGCCGGTGCAGATGGCGCGGACATCGTTGTCAGCTCCGACGCAGGCAAAGACGATGTCCTGGCCGGCGGCAGCTTCCTTTGGCGTCGCCGCGCTCTTGCCGCCGTGTTTGGCGACCCAGTCCGCAGCCTTTGCGGCCGAGCGGTTGTAGACCGTAACGGTATGCCCACCGGCTGCTAGGTGCCGGGCCATCGGGTAGCCCATCACGCCCAGACCGAGGAATGCGACGTTCGCCATGAGTGTTCTCCCTATTGTTTGGCCTGAGCGGCATCGGCCGCCATTGCCGGCTTGATCAGTTGCTCATGCATGGTGTGCCACAAATCTTCATCCGGAGTCAGCAGGCAGACATAGCCGCGCTCCGCCGGCCGGTAATTCGAGCCATCGCCCATGCGCGCGACGCCGCCGGCCTCCTGGTGCAGCAGAATCCCGGCCGCGTGGTCCCAGGGGTTCATCCGGGTATAGACACCGAAATGCATGCGGCCCTTCAGGCGCGCCAGATACTCCTGACCGACGCAGCGGGCGTTGAACACGTTGCCCAGCGCGCCGCGGCCTCTGCCCCATATCCGCTGGTACGGTTCGGACGTGCGCACAAACCGGCCATAGATCGAACCGTTCAGCGAGCGGTCCTCCGCCGGGCGCACCACCTGCAATTTGCGCGAGCCCATATAGGCGCCTTCGCCTTTGCTGGCGATGGCCATCCGCTGCGACAGCGGATCGTAAATCCAGCCCGCAACGGTCTCGCCCTTGATCACCAGGGCGACGATGACGGCGACGATCGGCAGGCCCTGGGCGAAATTTCCGGTTCCGTCCAGCGGGTCCAGCACCCATACCGGCGCATCGCCGGTCAACAGGTTCAGGATGCCGCGGTCGTCGTGCACCGCTTCCTCGCCGACCACCAGCGAGCCGGGGAGCAATGGCACCAAAGCGTCGGCCAGAGCCTTTTCCATCGCCAGATCGACGGCGGTGACAAAGTCGCCCGGCGTTTTCTCGCCCACGTCCTCTGCCGTCAGCGTCGTAAACTTCGGCACAAGTTCACGGGCTGCAACCTCGCGGATGATTTCGGCGACGTGATCCAGATTGGGAAGCATGGGACTTTGCCTATAGCACCGGGGCCGATCAGGCCTGAAGGCCCTGTTCTAGCCGTGCAACATCGGCTGGGTCCAGAGCCACGGTCAGGTGAGCGCCGGTCTCGCCATCCTCGCGGGCCAACACCTGGCCGCGGCGATAGAGCCAGGCCAGCGTCTTGCCATCGGCAAACGCCACGTCCAATTCGACCACGGTGCGTTGCGCGGCCAGGGCGTTGTCGATGGCCGTCATCAGTTGATCGCAGCCTGCACCGGTCAATGCCGAAGCGAGCACCCAGCGTTGGCCGTCGATCCGGTCGGCGATCAGCGCCAGGTCGTCCTCCGCAATCAGGTCGGCCTTGTTTAACACTTCGATCATCGGCTTGGCATGGTCGTCAACAAGTCCAAGCTCGGCCAGGACCTGTTCGACGTCGCGTTTCTGCGCCGCTGAATCCGGGTCGGCTGCGTCGCGGATGTGCAGCAGAAGGTCTGCCTCCATCACCTCTTCCAGAGTAGCGCGGAAAGCGGCCACCAACTGGGTCGGCAGATCCGATATGAATCCCACCGTGTCGCTCAGGATGATGGTTCTGCCGCCAGACAACTTCACCGAGCGCATGGTCGGGTCCAGCGTGGCGAACAACTGGTCCTGCGCCAATACGTCGGCATGGGTCAGGCGGTTAAAGAGGGTCGATTTGCCCGCGTTGGTGTAGCCGACCAGGGCGACAACCGGATACGGAACCTTCTTGCGGCTGGACCGGTGCAGCCCGCGGGTGCGTTGCACCTCGACCAGTTCCTTTTTCAGCCGGACAATACGCTCGTCGATCAAGCGGCGGTCAATTTCGATCTGCCGTTCACCTGGACCGCCCATGAAGCCGGCGCCGCCGCGCTGCCGTTCCAGGTGCGTCCAGGATCGGACCAGCCGGGTGCGCTGATAGGAAAGCTGGGCCAGATCGACCTGCAAGCGGCCTTCCGCCGTGCGCGCCCGTGCACCGAAGATCTCAAGGATCAGGCCGGTCCGGTCGATGACCTTGACCTCGATCTCGCGTTCTAAGTTGCGTTGCTGGGCCGGGGAAAGCTGGCAATCGACGATGACGATGCCGATGTCATCCAATGCACACTGGGCCTTGATCTCTTCAACGACGCCAGCGCCAATCAAGGTCGCCGGACGCACTTTCTTGACCCGTGCAACCATCGCATGGCGAACATCAAGAGAAATTGCCGCAGTCAGGCTGACGGCTTCCTCCAGCGCGGCGTCAGCCGGTCTTGCGGCTGGTTGTCCAGCAATATCAGGGTGAACAACAAGCGCGCGTTCCGGCTCTGGCTCACTGTTGTGATAGTGAGGGCCGCTGTCGTGTTCGCTCAAGCGGAGGCCTCTTCCTCGACTGCTGCTTCATCCGGGCCATCCCACAGCATGACCGGCTGCGATGGCATTACAGTTGAAATGGCGTGCTTGTACACCAATTGAGAATGACCATCGCGACGTAGCAAAATGGAGAAATTATCGAACCAGGTTATTACCCCTTGTAATTTAACACCATTCATTAAAAATACAGTACAAGGCAATTTGTTCTTGCGAACATGATTTAGAAACACATCTTGAAGGTTTTGTTGTTTTTGAGCCGACATGGCTAGATCCTTTTTTATTGCCCATAGCACTATAATGAAGTGCAGAAGGAGGTGTGATGGCAGACGCATCCCCGCTGGCAAATCCTGACGGAGGCCTGACCCTTTTCCAACCTAAGAAACACGCAGACTTTCCACAAGGGCCTGATGCAAAACGTCTAAGCGAGGTACGATCAAATCAGGGGAGAGATCCGGCGGCAAGGGCGCAGGATTGGCGGCTGCGTGGCGCACGATGATTGCCGTGCACCCGGATGCCCGGGCTGTTTTTAAGTCGGTGCCGGAATCGCCGATGAACCAAACGTCCGGACCTGGCCGGATACCCGAACCATGTAGCGCCATATGCACAGGAGCCGGGTCCGGTTTGTCCCGTTCTGCATCGGTAGCCCCGACCAGCGCATGGAATCGCGGCGTCCATCCCAGATATTCCGCTTCCTTGCGCAGATGCCGGCCGCTTTTGTTGGACACAAGCGCCGTCACGAATGACGCGCAGTCGTCCAGCAAGGCTTCGGCGCCGTCCAGAACGGTCAGCAGTTCCAGGTGCCGGCGTTCGAAGCCCGCGTAAAAGATATCGCGGGCCCGCTGCCAGTCGTCGCCAAATAGCACCGGAAAGCTGTCGCGCTGTGAAGCGCTGATCCGCTCCATCGCCTCGTCACGGCCCCATGGCTGTTGTCCGAAGGTTACCAGCGCTTCGTTCAGGCCAGAGACGATAGCATCCCAATTGTCGATCAGCGTGCCGTCCCAATCGAACAGCAAAGCCTTCGGTTTCGGCAGCTTGCCCGTCATCCTTGTGCGGCTCCCATTGCGGAATGGATTCTATATCGCGCGTTCAGATCCAAAGCGACGCTGCCGGGCTTCCCGTTGGCGACGGTGGCGTCGTCAATGCGGACAATGGGATAGATGCCCGTGGTGGTTGACGTCATGAACGCCTCACGCGCAGCCTTGGCCTCGTCCAGGGTAAAGGGCCGTTCGTGCACCGTCATGCCGGCGGCTTTCGCCAAACTGATGACCCGGTCCCGAGTTATGCCGCCGAGAATGGCATTGGTTGCCGGGTGCGTGACCAGCGCCCCATCGCCGGTCACGATAAATGCGTTGGTGGAACCGCCTTCGGTGACAACGCCGTCGCTCTGCCGGGTGAACCATGCTTCGTATGCGCCTTGCTCACGCGCCCTCTGTTTGGCCAGTACGTTCGGCAATAAAGCAACCGATTTTACATCACATCGCTGCCATCGGATTTCCGGTACGCTCAGGACCGCTACGCCGGCTTCGACCTGCACCGGACCCGGCAGCGATTGCCGGCGGCAGGTCATGACCAGGGTCGGTTGCGAACGCTTGGGAAAGGGTGCATCGCGTCGGGCAGCGCCGCGGGTGAGTTGCATATAGAGGATGCCCTCGCGGACCCGATTGCGCCGCAGCATCTCGCGCATAATCTGGCGCAGCGCGTTGCGGGGCATCGCCGGCTGCAAACGCAGTGCGGCAAGCGAACGATCCCAACGGTCCAGGTGGGGCAGTTCGTCGACGAAATGGCCCCGATCGATGGCGACGACTTCATAAACGCCGTCGGCAAACTGAAAGCCACGGTCTTCGACGGAGACTGTGGCGGCGCTATGGGCGATATAGCGGCCGTTAACGTAGGCAACTCGGCTCATAGAAGCTCCTCAGAAGTGTTCGAGGCTGACTGCAAAGATCCGCTCGACCCGTTTGATGACAGACCCGGTCGCAAACAGGACCACCCTATCGCCAGCCCGGATGACGGTATCGGCGCGGGGCACGATGACTTTGCCGTCACGGGCGATGGCGCCGATGATCGCGCCATGCGGCAGTTTCGATTCCGACAGGGGTTTGCCGACGATTCCCGACGATTCCAGCGCTTCGATGTCGATCACTTCGCCAAAGTTATCGCCAATCGAGTGGACGGCCCGCACCCGGCCGCGGCGGATAAGCTGTAAAATCGTCGAAGCCGTTATGGCGCGCGGGTTAATGATGACGTCGATGTCCAGCGGCTGGAGCAGCGAGGAATAGGCCGGCCGCGTTACCAACGCGATCGCCTGTTTGGTGCCATAGCGCTTGGCCAGCAGCGAGGCCAGGATGTTGGTTTCATCGTGATCGGTGACGGCGATGACCGTGTCGGCCCTTTTGGCATTCGCCTCTTCCAACAGATCCGGGTCCATAGCATCGC
>JAYPXD010000037.1:12110-14056 GCA_038135395.1 Alphaproteobacteria bacterium
CCGTTCAGCACGGTCGTCCGGGCCAGCCGCTGGGCGATTTCGGTGGCCTGTTCCTGATCGCGTTCGATGATCATCGCCGAAATATCGCGGTCTTCTTCCTCGATGATCCGGGCCAGCCGCCGTCCGATATTGCCGCCGCCGACAATAATCACCCGGTGGCTTTCCGGGACGTCCAGTCCGACTGCCGCCATGGCGCGCGGAACGTGCAGGGTATCGGCAACGAAGTATACTTCATCGCGTGGGTACAATTGGTCCTGGTCACTCGGAACAAACGGCCGGCCATCCCTAATGACGCCAACGACCTGGATATTCAAGTCGGGGAAAAGAGCGGCAAGCTGGCGGAGCGGCGTATTGATGACCGGGCATTGCTCGCCGAGCCGCACCCCGACAAGGCGGATCGCATTGTCGGCCAGTTCGATCATTTCAATGGCGCCAGGCGCATGCAGGCGGCGCATAATTGCCCTTGCGACTTCCTGCTCGGGTGAGATCAGGACGTCGATCGGAAGACCGTCTTTTCCAAATAAATTAGGCCATTGTTCAGTCGAATATTCCTGGTCCCGGACCCGCGCAATCTTCACGGGAACGTTAAACAGCGTGTGAGCAACCATGCACGCCATCATGTTCACTTCGTCCGACACCGTCGCAGCGATGATCATGTCGGCTTCCGATGCGCCGGCCAACTCCAAGACGCTGGGGCGCGACGCATAGCCAACGATGCCGCGGACATCGAGGCTGTCGTCCAGGCGGCGGATCAACTCGGCGGATTGGTCGATGACGACGACGTCGTTCGCCTCTTTCGATAAGTGTCGGGCGAGAGTGGTACCGACCTGACCGGCGCCGCATACGATAATTTTCATGATCGGGTACTCATGCTCGTTCGTTGCCGATATTGATACCCAGCAATTTTAGTTTGCGGTGCAAGGCTGAGCGTTCCATGCCAACAAATCCCGCAGTGCGGGATATGTTGCCGCCAAACCGCTCGATTTGGGCGACTAGGTATTCCCGTTCAAAATGCTCCCGCGCTTCGCGCAACGGCAGGCGCAAGGTATCGACCGAAACTTGCGCTTGGTTGGACGCGACAATCCCAGTCACCTCCGGCGGAAGCGCATCCACATTGATGGTCGTCGTATCCCCAGCCATAATCATGGTGCGTTCCATGGCGTTGCGCAGTTCTCGCACATTGCCCGGCCAATCGTAGGCCTGAAGCCGGACCATTGCATCGTCGGAGAGTTCTCCGGCTTGCCGTCCGTTGAGCTGCGCTGCGCGGTTCAGGAAATACTTGGCCAAAACCGGGATATCGTCGCGCCGCGCCGTCAGCGGTGGAACTTCGATCGGAACGACCGCCAACCGATAGAACAATTCCTCCCGGAACTGCCCGGCTGCGACGGCCGCATGCAAATCCCGACTGGTGCTGGCCAGGACCCGCACTTGCACCTGGACGACCGAGCTGCCGCCGACGCGCACGAAGGATTGTTCCTGCAACACCCGCAAAATCTTGGCCTGAGTCGCCAACGGCATGTCGGTGACTTCGTCCAGCAGCAACGTGCCGCCGTGCGCCTGCTCGAAGGTGCCGATGCGGCGGCCTTTATCGTCGGTGGAGGATTCGGAGCCAAACAGCTCGATTTCCATGGTTTCCGGCGCAATCGTAGCGCAATTCACCACGACGAACGTGCCGTTCGATTGACGCGAACCTTCGTGGATCTGTCGTGCTACAACCTCCTTGCCGACGCCGGGAGGTCCCGAGATCATGACGCGACTTCCGGTTGGCGCGACCTTGGCGATCGCCTGGCGCACGCCCTTGATTGCGCTCGAGGTTCCCAGCAATTCGGTTTGAGGGCCGGCGCGCAGCCGCAATTCCGCAACTTCGCGGCGCAGACGGGCATCATCGATCGCGCGTTTGACGACAAAGAGCAGCCGGTCAATTTTGAATGGTTTTTCAATAAAGT
>JAYPXD010000037.1:14066-19230 GCA_038135395.1 Alphaproteobacteria bacterium
ATGGCCGACACCGCCATTTCGATGGTGCCGTGGCCGCTGATCATGACGACGGGAACTTCCGGGGCATCCTGCCGCAAGGCGTGCAGCAGCTCGATACCATCCAGTCTGCTTCCCTCCAACCAAACGTCGAGAATAATCAGGGTTGGGCGCCGCGCCGCCATGGCCTGCAAGGCAGCGTCAGCGTTAGCTGCCCGACGGGTGCCATAGCCTTCGTCCTCCAGCAGCCCGCAGATCTGCAGGCGGATATCGGCCTCGTCGTCTATCACCAGTACATCATGCGCCATTCACTTGGCCTCCCGCCTTTGACGTAGCGGAGATGGTGACTGTAACAACAGCGCCGCCGCCTGCGCGGTCTTTAAATTGTAGCGTACCACCGTGATCGTTCGCAATTCTTTGAACAATTGCCAATCCCAATCCTGTACCTTTAGCTCTGGTCGTCACATAGGGGTCCGCCAGTCGGTCGCGCAAGTGGCCGGGCAGGCCTGCGCCATTGTCGCTGATCGCAATAGCCACAAGTTCCCCTTCCCGCGACAGGGTCAGGGTTATCTGTCCGGGTTCCGGATCGTCCGGTTCAGCCTCAAAGCGGCGTTCGATCGCTTCGGCGGCGTTTTGTAACAAATTCGTCAGAACACGGCCCAATTGCGCGGCATCGGCGACCACCGGAAACGGCTCGTCTGCGCCAACAAGGGTAAAGGCGATCGACGGGAATCCGTTTCGTTGCAACGTAACACCTTCGAGCGCGATAACCGAAAGGTCGAAGGGCGCCATTTTCGGCGTTGGCATACGCGCAAAGTCGGAAAACTCGTCGACCAGTTGGCGCAAGCTATCGACTTGCCGGATGATCGTATCGGTACACAGTTGAAAGGTTTCTGGGTCGGTTTCGACCTGAGGAAGGTACCGGCGTTTCAGGCGCTCGGCCGAAAGCTGGATCGGCGTCAGTGGGTTTTTGATCTCGTGGGCAATCCGCCTGGCGATGTCCGACCAGGCCGCTTTCCGTTGTGCATCCAATAGGTCGGTGATGTCGGTGAAGGTGGCAACGCATCCTGCGTCGCCGCCCGTTTCGACGGTGACACGGACCAGGAAGGTGCGTGTGCCTTCGCTGGTCGAAAAGGTAATTTGACCTTCGGCGCGGGCGCTGAATGCCCGATGCGCCCGTTCGATCAAGGGGCCGACATCGGGCAGCAGATCGATCAAGGGCGTATCGAGGTGTTGATCAAAGTCGATTCCCAACAACTGCCCGGCCATACGGTTCGGATACCGAATGCGGCCGTTCGGGTCGAGCCCGACCACGCCGGCGGCGACCCCTGCCAGCACAGCCTCGGTAAAGCGGCGGCGTTGGTCGACCTGCCGGTTGGCTTCGACCAATTCCTGGCGTTGGACACGCAATTGGGTGGTCATGCTGTTAAAGGTGCGGCCTAGGGTCTGAAACTCACCCAGGTCGCCCATCTGCTTCAACTGAACCTCCAGATCGCCAGCGCGAACGCGCTCCGCCGCCTCGACCAGCGCGGCAATCGGGCTGGCAAGGCGGCTGGCAAAGGACAAGCCGAACCAAATTGCTGACATCACCAAAAGCAGCGCCAGCATGGCAAAAATGATGCCGAAGGTCAGTTCGATCTCACCACGTTCCGCCTGTAAGCGTTTGAAGCGTGTGACTGCGGCGCGGATGTCACTGATATAGCGGAAAATTTCGATGTTGACGGTCCGACCGACATAAAGGAACCGCTCCGGCTCGCTATTCAATCGGGCCAAACCTCGGATTCGTTCGCCATCGTTGCTAATGACGACGGCCACATCGCCTTTACGTGCGTCGGCCATGGCCCAGTCCGGGACGATTTCGGCTGCCATCGTACTCAGATCGCCAGCGCGCGCGTCCACTTGCCCGTTGGGCGAAAACACGATGGCAGCCTGAAACCCGCGCGACCGCAGAAACCGGGCCAGAACTTTGCTCAAGCCGTCAATGTCATCAGCGAATTTGTCGAAATCCTCGCGCAGGTCGATGGCGACCGCCAAAGTGTCTTCAGCGATATTCCGCGTTTGGTCCTTTAGATAGGCGTCCGCGACGGTCAGCGAATCCGTCAGGGCCTTATCCACCTGCTGACTAAACCACCCCTGCAATCCGAAGTGCAGGAATAAAACGCTTGACGAGGTCACAAGGACAGTCGGCAGGCCTGCAACAAGGCTGAACAGCAGAACCAGCCGCACGTGCAACCCGGACCCCGCCATGCCTCGCCGTCTTTCACCCCACAGGCGAACGACCCGCCGGGCCACCAGGATCATAACCGCCAGGAACAATACGAGGTCGAGGTTGAGCAGTGCCAGCAGCACCGACGGAGTGGCGGGCAGGAAAGGCACCGAGCCGGTAAAAACCGAATAGGTCAGGATAGAATTGACCACCGCAGCGATGATCAGGATCATCCCCAAGCGTTGGCGGATGCGCCAACGACGCCAAAGCGCCAGCAGCCCGCCCCCAACGCGGTGCATGGTTGAGGGATAGGCCGTCGGGCTGTCCGATGATGGGGGCGTGGGTGTCGTCACGGCCCTCGCCTAGCGCGGTTATCGGGTTCGGGCAAGTTCCTGCTCCACCAACATGGCCCAATAGCTGGCGCCAAATGGCAGGGCGGCATCGTTGAAATCATAGCGCGGGTTGTGGACCACCACACCGCCTGCGCCGCCGACGGCGCCGTTGCCCAGGCGGATGTAACAACCGGGTCGCTCGTTCAGCATGAAGGAGAAATCCTCCGATCCCATGCCCTGTGGCGCATCGGTGGAAACCTTGTCCTCGCCCAGCAATGACCGCCCGACCGCAGCACATTTTTGCATATGCGACTCGTCGTTGACGGTCGGCGGATAGCGGCGCTCATAGCGGACAGTCGCCTTGGCGTCGTGAGCTATGGCTATGCTCTCGGCGAGGGCGCGCATCCGTGCCTCGGTCTGGTCCTGCACTTCCGGTTTGAAGCACCGTACGGTGCCGCGCAAGACCACCTGCTGCGGGATTACGTTCCAGGTATCGCCGCCATGCACCTGGGTAACGCTGACAACGACGCTGTCGATCGGATTGACATTGCGGCTGGCGATGGTTTGCAGGCCTAGCACGATCTGCGCCTGTACAACCACCGGGTCGACGCCCTGGTTCGGCCGGGCCGCGTGGGTGCCATAGCCTTCGACGATGATTTCGAAAATATCGTAGCCCGCCATCGAGGGGCCGGACCGCATGGCCATTTCGCCCACAGGTAGCCCCGGCGCGTTGTGCATGCCGTATACCGCTTCGGCCGGAAACCGCTCGAACAAGCCTTCCTCGACCATGACCCTGCCGCCGCCCTCGTTTTCCTCCGCCGGCTGGAAGATAAAATATACGATGCCGTCGAAATTCTTGGTTTCTGCCAGATACTTGGCCGCGCCCATCAGCATCGTGGAATGCCCATCGTGCCCGCAGGCATGCATCTTGCCGGGGATCTGGCTTTTGTAGGGCAGGTCGTTCGCCTCCAGAATATCCAGCGCATCCATATCGGCCCGCAACGCAATGGAGCGGTCGGAGGTGCCGTTGCGCAGCACAGCGACAATGCCGGTCTTGGCAATGCCGCGGTGGATTTCGTCGAGGCCGAAGGTCTCCAGCTTCTCTGCGATATAGTCGGATGTCCAAACTTCTTCGAACGCGGTTTCCGGGTGTTGGTGCAGGTCGCGCCGCCAGGCGGTCATCTCTTCGTGCAGATTGGCGATACGGTTGATGATCGGCATAGGCAGAATCGTCCTCTGATGATGGCGCGAGCGCCGGCGATGGTGGCGGGTTCGCGCCGGGATGTCCAGGGCGGCTACCGGGCGAAGCTGCTGCGCAACTGCGCCGCCCAGCGACCATCGATGCATGTAATCACCCAGATCGAGCGGAAGGTGCCCAGTTCTGAGCCATCCGTGCGGAAGCGGGTAAACTCCATCCCGAGGTGCACCTTTTCCGCGTCCGCCTGCACCACCTCCTGCCGGTCCCACCGGCTATGGCCCCAGCCCTCGCCGGCGCGGGCGTAGAAATCGTCCAGATAGGTGGCGGGCGTATGCCAGATTTTCATGGCCGAGCCGGCCAGGCGATAGTGCGGAAAGTGCAGGGTGGCGGCTATGGCATCCGGGTCGCGGGCGTTCAGCGCCGCCATGTGGGCATCGACCACGGCAATGGCGTTTTGAATAGCCGCCTGCACCTCTGCCGGCAGGTCGAGTTGGGTTCCGATGGACATTGAATTTTAAAACCCAATGATATCAACGTTTGTGTCCGAAGCTCGATCCACTCAAGAATTTATCCCTGCGCTAAAAGCATTAAAACATCGAGGAGATCTACGATATATCATTTCAATCGCCCCACCCAAAACGCCACAGGCATCGTATCACGAATGATTAGATCACTCATTACATCACTCAACTGTATTTCGACACTTTGCCGGCGAGCGATGGGTTGCCTATGAAATCTGTAATGAGGCATCCCATCTACCCATAAATTATTTCCGCTTAAGAGAACAGAGTCCCTCTCATCATTGATAACATTGAATTTAATGGTGATATCTTTGTAGGACATCTCTAGAAAATTTTCTCTTAATAAATCATTCGATCTTTGAAGAAAATGTTCGTTGAATACTGGTTTTATTCCAACAAATTCGTATTGTTTTCCTTCATGTTCGACATTTTCCACTGAATTTCTAAATAATAATACGTCTTCGTGAGATGTTTCATATTCTATTTCAACTATAAATGATAATAATACATAAGATTTAGCATCATTTTCGAAACAATCAACAACCTGAGCTTTTGAATCTAAACTGAATAGCGTCAGAATTTTTGACTCATACCTTTTTTTGATTTCACAAGAAGGGATTTGCACCGTCATATGGGCCGATGTTGGCCTTGATGTGTCAACGAACAAATCTGATGCGTATATATCTATCGAATATTCCGTTTTGCGTGAAGATAATATACTGAATACCATTATTGGTAATACATATCAAATTACTGAATTAAACATGGCGCATCCCTTGCTGGTGCTCTTACCAAGACGGAATTTGTATTCTAATAACTGCATCGTCAAATTGTACAAGTAAGGCGACCACTTGACGAAGCCGTGCTCTCCATCGGTTAGAGCGTTTTCGTATCTGACAGAGTCGCCTCAGGGATTCCCCTGACGCCGAAT
>JAYPXD010000038.1:0-431 GCA_038135395.1 Alphaproteobacteria bacterium
ACGATGCCCGCAACCGTGCTGGCGTGATCTCTGGGACGCGAAAGGGTGAGGGCGGGCAGGCTGACGGAACGCGAATTACCTTGTACTTCCAGGAAGCCCCCGGCCTGCCCAAGCTTGTTGATCTGGAAAAGCTGACCTGCAAGGACTTCCGCACCCCCCAGCGTCAGTGGGGAAAATGGGGCCAGGCCACCGTTGCGGAGGCGCGGGAAGTCAACAAGGTGTGCAAGGAAAAGCGGAAGAGAGGGCGCAAGCCCGGCACGGTTACCGCGGGCGCACGGTAAGCCAAACTGCGGATTCGCCGTGCCCGCGCCTTTCGTCAACCGACCCTTGTCACCCGGCAAAGCAACGATTTCAGGTTGGTCTGTTCCGAGATCGGGCAGCGCTGGGTTTTGTCGGTCAGGTAGTTGACGGGCTTCCACGGGTGGTAGGGC
>JAYPXD010000038.1:441-2969 GCA_038135395.1 Alphaproteobacteria bacterium
TGCCCGCATAGATCCAGGCGCGGGCCTCGGTCTGGCCGTGCGCGATCTCGACCTTCACGCGCTCGCCATCGCCGATGCCCAGGCGGGCGGCGGCTTCCGGGTGGATCTGGCAATAGAGGTCGGGCCACATCTCCTGCGCCTGCCAGGAATTGTGCGTCCAGGAATGAAAATGCGGCGCCGGCGGCCGGCCTGAGACCAACTCCATGGTGAAGCCGCGGTCGCGCAGGGCGGCGGCGGGCGGCGCATTCATGCCGCTGACGATACGGCCGCGGGATGCCAGCACGGCGCCGTTATAGAACGGGTTCGGCACGCCGTCGGCGCCGTCGTCGTCCAGCAACTCGACATAAGGCAGGTCGATCAGGCCCTCGCGTTCGCCATAGAATTCCGGCAGGGCGGAAAGGCCGAGCGCCGCAAATTTTGCCTCCTGCTCGGGCGTGTAGAACTCCAGCTTGCCGGTGGGCGTCTTGAAGCGGTGACCGAGCGGCGCGCCGGCGGCGGTGGTGCCCTCCAAATAGAGCGTCTCGATCTCCGCGCTGTCTTCCGTCGCGACCGGGAAGCGCACCCAGCGGTAGGGGCGGGAGTGCAGGCGCTTTTGCGTCAGCCCGCGCATCTGGTCGTTTTGAATCATCGCCTCGTCCCAGAAGCGGGCGCTATCCTTCCATTCCTCACGCATGACATCGCCAAAGCCGAAGCGCTTGCCGAGTTCGATCCAGATCCAGCCATCCGGCTTGGCCTCGCCGGGCGGCTCGACCATTTTGTCGATCCAGACGACCCGCCGGTCTTCGCAGGCGCGGCCGATCTCGCCCTTTTCGATGCCGGTGGCCACCGGCAGCACATAGTCGGCAAAGGCGCTGGTCTCGTTCTGGAACAGGTCGATATGCACCAGCAGGTCGAGCGCGGCGAAGCCTTCGCGTGTACGCTCCTGGCCGGGCCACAGCGCCATCGGGTTGTTGTTGGCGATCAGAGCCTTCAGCGGATAGGGCCGACCGGAGATCATGGCCTCGGTCCAGGCGGCTGGGCTGGTGCGGATGCGGGGCCTGTTCGGCTTGACGCGGCGCTCAGGCGGCGCATTCGCCTCGGCCGGGCTGGAGGCGCTCATGTTGAAATAGGCGCCGCCGGGCCTGCCCCAATTGCCGGTGATGGCGGCGACGAACATGATGGCCCGGTTGGTCTGTACGCTGTTGGTGTGCTGGTTCAGCCCACGCGAGCCGAAAATCACGCAGCCGTCGGCGCGGGCGATTTCCTCCGCCAGGGCGCGGATGTCGGCGGCGGCAAGGTCGGTAATGTCCGCGGCCCAGTCCGGCGAATAGCCTTTCTCGAACAGGAAATCGCGCCATTCGCGCCAGCCGACCACCCACTCGCGGCAGAAATCCTGATCGTGCAGGCCAGCGTCGAAGATGTGATATGCGAGGGCCAGAAACAGGGCGAGGTCGCCGCCCGGTCGGATCGGCAGATGCCAGTTGGCCTTGCTGGCCGTGACGGTCTGGCGCGGATCGACGACGATCATGCGGGCGTTGTTCTTCAACCGCCAGCCGTTGACCATGCCGAAATGCACCGGGCGGGTTTCCGCCTGGTTGTCGCCGATATAGACATACAGCTGGGCCGAGCCGATATCGCCTTCGGTGTAGGAATTGCCGGAGCCGCCATTGCCCTGGACCAGGCCATAGGCGACATTCTTGCCGGACGAGCAATAAGGCTCCGTCGTTTCGAAATTCGGCGTGCCGAACATCTGGTAGAACATGCGGATATAGCCCTTGTTCGCCAGCGTGCCCGTGCGGGTGCCGGCGAAAATGCCCAGGGCCTCAGGGCCATACTGGTCGCGGATCGCCTTGATCTTGTCGGCGATCTCATCCAGCGCCTGTTTCCAGGAAATCGGCGTGAACAGGCCTTCGCCGCGCTTGCCGACGCGCTTTAGCGGCTGGGTCAGCCGCTTTTCGCTGGTGTACATCTGCAACGACAATTGCGATTTCGGGCAGACGCGGCCCTGCAGGATCGGGTCTTCGTCGTTGCCGGTGATCTTGACCAGCTGTTCGCCCTTGAAGTGAAACTTGGTCGAGCAGGCGTTGAAGCAGATATTGCAGCCGCCGGGCTCGACCCGGTCGGCCCTGCGCTCGCCGCGCGGGCTTTTGTACGGGAAGGTTGATGGCTCGTCGGCAAATCGGCCGCTATCGGTGATGGCCGGCATGGCGCGGGCATCGGTTGAGAACGCCTGCGCCTCGCCGATCAGGCGGTCGAGGTAGATGGTGGCAGGTTCTAACAGCCAGGGGTCGTTGTCGACCAGCTTGCGGCCAGAGGCTTCGGCCTCCGCCAGCAGAGCGTCGCGCTCGCCGAAGGAGATAGCCCGGGTGGGGCAGACAGAGGCGCAGGCGGTCGCCGTATCGCCTTCCGCCCGGCGCTCGCTGCACAGATCGCACTTGACCGCATGGTGGCCGCCGGCGTCATAGCCCATCGCGCCATAGGGACAGGCGGCGACGCACTCGCCGCAGCCGACGCACCGGTCCTCCAGCACCTGGACGACCCCGGTTGCC
>JAYPXD010000038.1:2979-18803 GCA_038135395.1 Alphaproteobacteria bacterium
TCCTTGGTGATTGCCTTGGGTTCGACCGGGCAGGCGCGCAGGCAGGCAGGGCGGTCGCAATGCTGGCAGGCCATGGTGAGGAAATCGAGCGCAGGGCGGCCGGTCTGCGGTTCGGCCGCGGCGTCGCCCAACCACAATACCCGGTTCCGCCGCTCGCCGGCGCCGAGGCCATGCTCGGTCTTGCAGGCGACCTCACAGGACTTGCAGCCGGTGCAGCGCTCGAGATCGATCATCAGGGCGAGGCGGTTGCTCATGGTCTGGTCCAATGGTGCGGGTTTCGCGAAGTCATGGCGGTCAGATCAGGTCGCCCACAGGCCGCCCAGGGTGGCGGGTGCTGTCTCGGCTTCCAGGTTCAGCAGGAATTTTTTGGTTTCCAATCCGCCGCCAAAGCCGGTCAGCGATCCGTTTGCCCCCACGACCCGGTGGCAGGGCAGCACGATCGGCAGAGGATTGGCGCCATTGGCCGCCCCAACCGCGCGGGTGGCGCTCGGCCTGCCGATGGCGCGGGCGATGTCGGCATAGCTGCGGGTCTCGCCATAGGGAATCGTAGCCAGCGCCTGCCAGACGCTGCGTTGAAATTCGGTGCCTTCAGGGCGCAAGCGCAAATCGAAGCTGCGGCGGCGACCTTGGAAATACTCCGCCAATTGGCGTTTGGCTTCCACCAAGGGACCTGCGTCCTGTGTCCACTCCGGCCGGGGCTGCATGGCGCGCGAGCCGGTCGGAAAACTGATATAGACCAGGGCCGCCGCGTCGCCGGCCAGCAGGACCGGGCCGATGGGCGTCTCAAGATGCGTATAGCTGAGCCCGGCCATCGGTCAGAAATTCCAGGCGGTGATGTGCCACCAATAGATCGCTCCGCCGTCGGCGACATAGCCCGCGAAGAATAGCACGAGCAGGACATGCAGCAACAGACCGGCGACGAAGCCCCAGGCCAGCAAACGGTGCGCCAGCCGCCAATAGCGGTGCGCCGGGCTCAGCACCGCGTCGGCGCCCACCAGCCGGCTTTCGGCAGCGCAGAGCTTCTGATAGGCGGCGGATCGGAATGGCGAGGCCAGCCAATGCCTCGGCTGCAACGAGAAGGTGCCTTCATTGGCCTGGGCATCCAGCCGGGCCAGCAGGGCGCGTTTCTGGTTCAGGATATTGCGCAACTGCGCCTTGGTCTCGGCAGCGGAATGCCGGAAGGCCGCATGCTTGCGCCCGAACGTGTCGGCCATCATCGCAGCGCCACGGCTGCGCGACCAGATGCCCAAGGCAATCAGCCCTGCCAGCAGGACGAGAAGCAGCGTTGGGAATTGGATGACGTTGAAGCTCCAATGGGTCAGCACCAGCGCCAGCCCCAGGCTGGCAAGGCCGACATGGGCGTGAAAACCGCGCTTGCCCTGGCCGCCGAACCGCTTGGCCAGCACTGCCGCGAACGAGGCGAGCAAGAGCGCGCTGCCCAATATCGCCGCCGATTGCAGCAACCGACTGCCCGGCCTGGCCCAATCGCCGGAGGAGAGACCGGCAACGACCGCTCCGAGCACGCCGACGCCGACCATCCCTGCAACCATGCGGTAGAGCAGGGGATTGGCAAGATCTTTCGGGGGTTGGCTCACGCCGTACTCACTGCGAATTCGAAAGCGTCCGCGCCGTTCAGGCTCATCGGGGCTTATCGCCCTTAAGGGTGATGCGGCGCATCAGGCGGCGGTGGCCGTGGTAGTCGTTGAGCGCACAGTGCTGCGTTACCCGATTGTCCCAGACCGTGACCGTGCCGGGCTGCCAGCGGACGCGGCAGGTGAATTCCGGCCGCACCGTGTGCTCGCACAGGAAGCGGATCAACGGCTGGCTTTCCTCTTCCGTCATCCCGACAAAGCGCTTGGTGTGCGCCGGATTGACATAAAGCGCCAGCTGCCCGGTTTCCGGGTGGGTGCGCACGACCGGATGCTCATTGACATAGGCTTCCGCGCCCTGCGTCTTGTCGGTCTTAGCCATGCCATCCATGCGCTTCATCGAGGCGGCGCGGCCGCCGGCATAGATGGCGTTCGAATCGTTCACGCCCTGTAGCGGCGCTAACAACGCCTTCATGCTGTCCGATAGCGCTTCATAGGCCGCGACGGTGTTGGCGAATAACGTGTCACCGCCGGCCGGCGGCATCTCGATGGCGTGCAGGAACGTGCCCATGGCGGGGTTTGGCATGTAGGCCGTGTCGGAATGCCAGCCGCCGCCGAAATTCACGACGTCCGTCTCGGTTTTTAGGATCTCGATGATTTCTGGGAAGCCATCCATGCCTTTGACGTAGGGATAGATATCCAGGTCGCCGAACACCCGTGCGGCACGGATTTGCTGCTCCGGCGATAGGATTGGCCCATCGAACACCAGCACCTTGTGCGCCAGAAAGGCGGCATGGATATCCGCCGCCTCACTGTTGGAAAGGTCGGCAGATAGGTCGACCCCTGCGATACGAGCGCCGATGGTGCCGGCGAGCGGTTGGACTTCCATGCTACATCCTTCAGAGACCCAGGCGCGCGTTGGCCGCCTCGAACGAACGGACGGAAGCTTGCACGTCCATCTCCCGCTCCGTCAACTCCTCCGGGCACCATTCGCTGCGGTGGGCGTTGAAGAAATCGCCGCCGTAGACGTGCAGCGCGCCGCTAAGCTTCAGCGTGGGGTTCAGCACGGAATGGATGATGTCCTTGCCCAGCGGCGCACAGTCGCCAGTGGAAAGCGACTTGGCGCCCGCCGCCTCGATCTTGCCGTCGCCATGATCAGGCAGGCGACGCCAAAACAGGTTGTCCTCGCGGCCGCCGTACATGCCGATGACCGCCCACATATCGTGGTTGTGCGGCATGATATTCTGATGCGGGCCCCAGACGAGATTGAGAATGGTCAGGTCCGGCGCATGGTACAGTTTGTAGACGCCGGCACGGGTCGGCTCGCCCAGCGCTGCAACAACGCTGGCAGGATCGGCCACCGCTTCCCGGATGATTTCATAGACCGATTTGTGCGTGGGATCTTTGCTGACGGCTGCACGGCAATCTGCGATAAATCTGTCGGTATCGAACATGGCTCACCTCGCCTCTGGCATAGATGGGTAGGACACTCTTGGTGTCGTCGGCCGAAGAATAGCAAAATTTTTTCCAGGTTTGTGCTGGAGATCAGGACAAATGCACGAAATTTCCGGAAGCTTCGAAACGATACCGGTCGTCGACCTGGCGTCTTGGACCGAGGCCGATCCGGGCGCGCGGGCGAGGCTGGCGCGGCTGGTGCGGGACATTTGCCACCAGGTCGGCTTTATGGTGGTGACCAACCATGGCGTCGCCCCGCAACTGGTAGACGATGTGTTTTCGATGTCGGCGCGGCTGTTTGCATTGCCGAAAGCCGAAAAGCGGTTGATCGACAAACGGAATTCGCCGCACTTCCGCGGCTGGGAGCCGGTTGGGGCAGAGCGAACCAACAATCGTATCGATGTGCGCGAACAGGTCGACCTATGGTCGGAGCATCCGGCGCGCGCAGTGTCGGTGGAGCCGAAATTCCTCCGATTGCTGGGTCCGAACCAGTGGCCGCCCGAGGCGGTATTGCCGGGTTACCGCCAGATCATGACCCGGTGGTTCAGCGACCTGGGGGCGTTGGCGGGGCGGCTGATGGAAATCTTTGCCGTCGGTCTAGGCCTGCCGTCGGCCTATTTCGAGCAAATGTTCGGCAAAGAGCGCAAGTCGCTGACCAAGCTGATCAGCTATCCCGAAACGCCGGTGGGCCAGTTTGGCGTTAACGCTCATCATGACGCTGGGTTTGTGACGATCCTGGCGCCTGGCGCGACCCCGGGCCTGGAGGTGCAGAATGCAGTCGGCGACTGGATTCCGCTGGTCCCGGCGCCGGGGACGTTTGTGATCAATATCGGCGAAGTGTTGCAGTCGATGACCGGCAACTATTTCATCGCGACGCCGCATCGCGTCACAACCCGCGCGCCAAGACTCTCCGTCGGCTATTTTCATGGCCCATCGCTTGACACCAAGATTACGCGGTTGCCGCTCGCGCCGGAATTCGCCGCTGCCGTCGCCGCCAGTCCCCGGCACACCAATGCTGGCTTCATGGCGCAGCTGGACGAAGTCGCCGCGGGCGTCGCCGACATGGCCAGCGCCAAGCATCCGGAGACTTACGGCGGCCAGCTGTGGAATTATTTCTCTCGTAGCTATCCGGAAAACATGCGGCGGCACTATCCGCAATAATGCCGGCCTTTCAGTTTTTGCGAGACCGCTAAGCACCTGTTTGCTAGGCTCTCTGTCGTTCTATTGCGCATGCCAGCGCGGGGGAGATTGCGGGCAATGTCGACATGGCTGAGCAAAAGTGAGCGGGCGCGCACCGATCCCGCCCACCGGGTTGCGTTCGAGTCGCCGATACCCACCCAGATTGTTTCGAACGGCGAATACAATCCGCCGCCGCAAACCGCTCAGCAAGGGCAGGTTGAAGCGGCGCTTGCGGCCGCCGCAGACGTGGAGGCGAAACGACAGGGCGTAGAGCGTCGGCAGTTTCTCCGGTCCGCGGCCGGCATGGCCGCGGCTTTCGCTGCAATGAATCAAGTCTATGGGCCGATCTTTCGGGTAGGAAAAGCCGAGGCTGCGGACCCGGATTTCTGTACGGCGCGGGCCGAGCGCCTAGCCGGGCAGTTTATATTCGATGTGCAAACGCACTTTTTGCACGACGATTTTGACTTCAAGCGAATGCTTTTCACCCGCCGTGTCGCGCATTCCTGGTGCTCCAGCGTACCGGTTTCGAACGATTTCGCCTTGTACCAGTTCGAGAACTATCTGCAGGAGGTATTCCTCGACAGCGACACCGACATCGCTTTGTTGTCGGGCGCGCCATCGGAAACGCCGGGGAGGGAAGCGCTCAGCAATGCCGCGATGGCCAGGGCGCGCGCATTGATCAATGCCCATGCCGGGTCAAAGCGGCTTTTCTCGCACGCGATGATCCAGCCCAGGCCCGACAGCCCCGTCAAGAATGCGATTTTTGGCTTGAACGCCGCCCGCCTCTATGGGCTGGAGGATGTCGCCAAACGACGTCCGTTCGATGCCGACGCCGTGTCGGCGATCAAAGCGGATTACAAGGCCGGCGGCGGGATGCGGTCCAACCTGCGCTATGGCTTCGTCCACCGGGCGTGACGCAACGTCAGTTCGCTTGATCTCGGGCCGGATACGCTCCAGGCTTTCGGCAACGAGCAACGCTGATGCCGAGAGGAACGCCCATGTCCGCCGACTCCAACTCGTGGCAACCTGAAATCGAAGAACTGAACCGCCGTCGCGACCTGATGCAAAAGATGGGGGGCGAGGAACGGATCAAACGGCATCACGATTCCGGAAAGTTGACTGCGCGTGAACGGATCGCCGCGTTCGCTGACCCGGGTTCGTTTCGGGAGTTCAAGCATCTGGTGGGGGAGCCCACCTACGACGCCGACGGCAACCTGACGGCCTTTCTGCCCAAGGGCATGGTCGAGGGGATGGCCAGGGTGGGGCGGCACAAGGTCGTCGTGTCCGCCGGCGACTTTACCGTGCGTGGCGGCTCCGGCGCTGGATCGGCCCGCGGAGCGTTAGGAGCGGAACTCAGCGCGACCGAACGGGGGCTGGAGTGGCGATTACCCTATGTCCGCCTGCTGGACGCCGCCGGTGGCAGCGTCCGCGGCTTCGAAGTGCTGGGCCGGACCTATCTGCCCGACGGCAATTCCTATGGCCGGCATGACGTCGCTTTGCTGCAAAGCGCGCCAGTCGCCTCGGCAGTGCTGGGCTCGGTCGCTGGGCTGCCGGCCGTTGAGGCGCCGCTCAGCCATTTTTCGGTGATGGTGAAAGGGATCAGCCAGATTTTCCCTGGTGGCCCGCCGGTGGTGAAAGCTGCGCTGGGCGTCGATATTACCAAGGAGGAGCTGGGCGGCGACCATATTCACACCCGCCAGAGCGGCTGCATTGATAATCTTGCGCAGAGCGAAGAGGACGCCTTTGACCAGATCCGGCGCTGGCTCAGCTATCTGCCGGCGAACGTGCACGAGATGCCGGAGCGGATCGAGACGGAGGACGACCCGAACCGCCTTGACGAGGCGTTATTGACCCTGATGCCGCGCGACCGGCGTTATCCCTACAAGGTGAAAACATTGTTGGACGGTGTCGTTGACCGTGGTTCGTTTTTCGAGATTGCGCCGCTCTATGGGCGTAGCCGCGTCACCGGCCTGGCGCGGATCAACGGCTATCCGGTCGGCATCATGGCAAACAATGTGATGATCCGCGGCGGCTCGACCGATGTGGCTGGCGGCAGCAAGGTAATGCGCCTAATGCAGCTATGCGACACGTTCCACCTGCCGTTGATTTCGCTCTGTGACGAACCGGGATTCCATGTCGGGCTGGAACAGGAGAAATTGGGAATCGAGCGGGCTGGTGCGCGGTTGATGAGCATGGTGTGCCTCAGCCGCATGCCCTGGTGCACGGTCGTCATCGGCCGGATGTATGGGGTCGCCGGCCAATGCCACCACAGGCCGTCCGGCATGTTCCGGCGCTATGCTTGGCCCAGCGCCAACTGGGGCAGCATGCATATCGCCGGCGGCGCCGCCGCAGCTTACCGCCGCGAGATCGAGGCCGCCGCCGACCCGGCGGCCAAGCGGGCCGAGATCGAGGCGCGCCTGACTGCACTGGCATCGCCCTTCCGCACGGCGGAGGCGACCGGCCAGGACATTATCGATCCGCGCGAAACCCGTCCCTTACTGGCCGAGTTTGTCGAAGATGCGCAGCGGGTGTTGAAAAGCCAACTTGGCCCGCCGCACATGCCGTATCTGCCGTAAGCGTTGCCCCAATCCCGTTGGGGGAGATACGGGGCTCAGCGCCAGAGCTTGCGGCGCAAAGCAATGACAAATGCGCCGGTGGCGAGGAGTGGGAGGGCCCCCGGCGCGGGAACGGCGGACGCCACGATGGCCTCGGCGATTGCCGCCCCTGCCAATGCGCGGTTCTGCGCATCGAACCGGATCGATTGCTCAAGCTCTACGTGGATAAAGTCGCCGCCAATGCCGCGGGAATACATCCCCTGAACATTGATGGTGCCCCCCAAGGAGGAAAACGTCGTACCGTCGACGCCGTCGTTGACCAGCAAATTTAGAGGGTCGTTTATCGGCAGGGTGTTGTATGCGTAGCTCAGGAAGCCGGCATCGGTAAGCGATTGGTCAAGGTCGACAACTGCTTGGGAAATGGAGCCGTCTCCGCTGGACAACACAGCGTCGGTGCCGGCGGGAAAGGCATGGTTGGCGTCGTCGAAGCCGTGAATCGACCAAGCCATGTTCTCGCCGGCCGGTCCGTTCCAGGCCATGTGGACTTCCTGAAATATGCTTTCGACGAGATGTGCGAGGTCAGCCGTGCCGACCCCGTTGGTGTTGCGATGCGCGCCGTTCATCAGAAACCCAAGCGCATTTGATTGCTCAAAGGCCAGCGCGCCGATTTCCCATGACCGCGTGTCGAACCGGACATGCGGGGTTTCGACAAGCACATTGACCGAACTGTTCAGATTAATGAAAAACGAGCCCCAGCCGCGGGTCGTAACGTTGGCGACAAGCTCTTCACGCAACCCGTAATAAACTTTATTCGTTGTGGTGTTGGTGAACTGAACCAGCTCGTAATCAAGGGCTGCCGCCTGCGCGTCCGCGGCGAGGATGTTTCCCGAATACAGGCTGGTCGCCAGCGCGGCAAAGTCCGCGCGTTGCTGCGCGATCGGAGGAACATACGGGTTAACGCCGCCGACGTTGAATGTCAGGTCCCGCAGCCGTTCGATCTCATCGACAAAAATGCCGTTTTCTACCGTGAGGGCAAGCGCTGACGCGGGCAGCAGGCTGCTGAACGCAATGACCGCCGTTATGGCGATGTTGTTTCTGACTTTAACAGACATGATGGCTCCCATTCCCTGATCATGAACTTTTTTGACGAGTTTCAGGTGAATTTACCCCAACAATGAACACCGCTGAGCAATAGGCTGTCTAGGACAGGTAAATTTCGCAAATGACGGTCTGCGATGCAGTACTACTATACGTTAATTGTTCCGGCAATGCTCCGTTCTGGTGAGCTCTAATGCCGGGCTGGTCGCTTCAGGACGATGGCGCAGACCATGGCGAGGCCGGTCACGATGGCGCCGAGAAGGAAGGCCTGGTCATAGCTGCCGGTCTGATCGTGAATCCAGCCGCCGACCATCGGCCCCAGCGCTCCGCCGGAGCAGGTGAAAGCGAACGCGAAGCCGGCGATCGCGCCCACATGCTTGCGCCCGAACGTGTCGCCGACCACAGCCGGATAGAGCGCGACGCTGGCGCCGCTGCCGATGCCGAACAGGATGGCCGCGGCGTAGACCAGGATCGGCGCTGCCGACCAGGCGAACAGCAGGCAGGACGCTATCTGGATCGCCAGCAACAGAACCAGGCCGGCCTTGCGGCCGATCCTGTCCGAAACGGAACCGATCACCAGGCGGCCGCCGACGCCGCCGCAGGCCGCGATGGCGAAAATCTGCACGCCGCCTTCCGGTCCCCAGCCTCTGTCGAGCGCGATGCCGCCAAAGTGCGCCAGCGGAAAGAACATCACCGACCAGGCGAACAGGTAGATACCGCACATGATCCAGAACGCCGGCGTGCGGCGCGCCTCTGGCAGCGTGAACGATGGTTCGCGGTTTAATGCTGCAAGGGACGGGCTGTCGGGCGCATCCCCGGGGTCGCGGCGGAAGCCGATGGCGGACAGCGACACCAAACCGCCGCAAAGCGCGCCGATGGCGATAAAGCCGTTCCGCCAGCCGAAGGCCTCAATCAAAATGACGCCAAGGAAGGGCCCGGCAGCCATCGCGGCGCTGCCGCCCAGGTTCGATAGCGCCAGCGCCGTGCCGCGTTTGGCCACGAACCATCGCACCAGCGTCGCGCTCATCGGGATGTAAGCGCCGCTCATGCCGAGGCCGTAGAGCGCGCTATAGCCGACATAGAGTTCCGGCGAAGCCTGGGCGCTGCTCAGCACCGCAAAGCCCGAGGCCATCAGCAGGCCGGCCGCCATAATCACGGGGCGCGGACCGAACCGGTCGGTCAACCGTCCGGAAATCAGGCTCATGGTGGAATAGACGACGACGCAGATGGAAAATGGCGCTGAAACCTCGGCGCGGCTCAGCCCCAAGTCGCGCACCAGTGCCGGAATGAACACGCTATAGCAGTACAGCAGGCAATAGGCGGCCATCATCAGCACAAACGAAAGGCCGACGATCATCCAGCCGTAATAGCGAACGGATTGTTCCTGATCCACGAGCCGAATAAGTCCGAAAGGGCGGCGGGCCGCCAGTTTCGCTTCGCTCCGCTGCGAACGCCAGCCCGTTCAAGCACGGCTGCCGTGCGGCTTTTGTTCCGACTTGCAGAATAATTGGCTCGGCGCAGAAGATCGGCTGACCGAACGGGGGTTCGGGTGTAGACTACCGCTATGCAGCGGCGCGCCCGTTCAATCGTCCGGGCTGGCGCACGCACCACAGGAGCTTTTGGTATGAATGACATCGCCTCGACACTAGCGCTTGACTATGCCCGTGACGGCTTCGTGTTCCCGGTTGATATCCTGACTCCCGCAGAGGCCCAGGCGTTGCGCGACGATCTGGAGGCGGGTGAGGCGGCGCTTGCCAACGATACGACCAAACGGTCACTGCTGCGCGGTTATCCCGCCCGGTTGCTGCCGAGTTTTTATGACCTGGTGCGCCATCCCAAGATGGTTGCGGCGGCTACTGCCGTGCTGGGGCCGGATGTGATGGTTTGGGGCTCGGGTCTGTTCATCAAAGAGGCGAACACCACCAGCTATGTCAGTTGGCACCAGGACTTGACCTACTGGGGCCTGAACACGGCCGAAGAGGTGACCCTATGGGTTGCGCTGTCACCCGCTACGGTGGAAAGCGGCTGCATGCGGTTCGTTCCGGGCTCGCATCGCCAGCAGATCGTTCCACATTCAGATACCTTTGCCGGCGACAATCTATTGACCCGGGGGCAGGAACTGGCGGTGGACGTGAACGAAGCCGACGCGGTCGACGTGGTGCTGCAGCCGGGTCAGGCCTCTGTGCACCATGGCCATCTGTTCCATGCCTCGGGGCCGAATACGACCGGCGACCGGCGGATTGGCGCTGCGATCCGCTATATCGTGCCCAGCATGAAGGCGCGTTCCGGTCCGGAAACCGAGATGTTCCTGGTGGCGGGCGAGGATCGCTTTGGCCATTTCACTCTGGTCGACGGCCCTAAGGACCGCATGGCGGAGGCGGATTTTGCCCGTGTTGCGGCGGATAGCGCCCGGCGCAACGCCATTCTGTTCGAAGGCGCCGCGCAAACCCGTTACAACCGGCGTTGAGCGATGCGGTTCGCCGCCATCGCCGACGTGCTGAATCTGGGCGATCACGTCAGCGGCCCGCTGGAGGTGAGGCGAACCGCCGACCTGTTGATGGCACGCGGATTTCCCTCGATCCAGGGCGACCAGGACAGGCGCTTACTGGAATTGTGGCGGCGGGGCCGCAACGCCTCTCGGCGCATGGATTTCGTTGCGCTGGAGCCGCAACACTTTGCGTGGATGGCAAGCCATCCGGCGACCATGATCTATGCGGGCGACGTGTTCCTCTGCCATGGCACGGCGACGGACGATGCCGCGTATTGGCTGGATTCGGTCAATGACTATGGCGTGGTCGGGCTGGCGCCTGTCGAAGCGATCGAAGCCAAAGCCGCGGGCATCGATGCATCGCTGATCTTGTGCGCCCACAGCCACATTCCCAGGGTCGTGCGCATGCGCGATGGCCGTCTGGTGGTCAATCCCGGCAGCGTCGGCCTGCCCGGCTTCGAATACGCCAATCCCGTGCCGCATGTGGTGGAAACCGGCACGCCGGACGCCTGCTATGCCATCTGCGAGCGGCAGCGGGCCGGTTGGTCCGTCGCCATCCGCTATGTGCCCTATGACGCCAGCGCCATCGCGGCAATGGCCGTGCGCAACGGGCTGCCCGCTTGGGGCAGCGCGCTGGCGACCGGGTGGGTGCGATAGGCCGCCTCAACTGCCGCCCGGCAGGCGGCAGCGCGTGCCCCCGGGTTCGTTACTCGGCTGCCGTTTTGACCTTCCATTCGCCCAGTTTCGGCATCGGTAGGCCCATGGTCTCGCGCAGCGTCGTGCCTGGGTATTCCTTGCGGTACAGGCCGCGCTTCTGGATTTCCGGCACGACGAACTTGACGAAGTCCTCGAACGAGCCCGGCAGCCAGGTCGGGCCAACGACGAAGCCGTCGCAGGCATAAGAGGAGAAGTATTCCTCCATCATGTCGGCGATATCCTTGCCGGTGCCGACCCATGGGTCGTCCATGCGGCCGCGGCCCGTCACCCGCATGAAGTCGCGCGGCGTCGGGTTCTTGATGCCGGCGGTCTTGACCACGCGGTCGCGCATCGCCTGCATGCCGCTGATGCCTTCCAGTTCCTCGTCGGTGAAGGGCTCGTCGATCCCCTTCTTGGCGAAGTCATAGTTCAGCGCCTCCGACAGCAGCGAAAGCTGGTCCACTTCGTTCGGCAGGGTCTTATAGAAGGCCGCTTTGTCCTCGGCCTCCATGCGGGTTTCCGCAACCATCGGGTAGAACAGGTTGCAGAGTTTGAAGTGGTCCGGGTTGCGGCCGAATGCGGCGCAATCGTCCTTCATGGTTTTGTATTGCTTCTGGGCCAGTTCCAGGTTGTGCCAGGCGGTAAAGATGACGTCACCCCAACGCGAACCGAAGCGCATGCCGCGTCCCGACGACCCTGCCTGGATCAGGACCGGGTTGCCCTGCGGCGAGCGGGGCACGGTGAACGGCCCGCGGCTTTGATAATATTTGCCCTTGTAGTCCAGGCGGCGGATCTTGTTCGGATCGGCGAACTTCATGTTCACCTTGTCATAGAGCACCGCATCGTCGTCCCACGAATCCCAGTGGCCGCGGACGATCTCCATGAACTCGTCGGCGCGGTCATAGCGGTAGTCGTGGTCCAGAACGCCGTCCCAGCCCCAATTTCGCGCCTCATTATCGTTGACGCTGGTCACAATGTTCCAGGCCGCGCGGCCCTTGGTCATCAGATCGACGGTCTGGAACAGGCGCGCGACCTGGAAGGGGTTGAAGTAAGTGGTGGACATGGTTGCGCCCAAGCCCAGATGCTTGGTCGCCAGCGCCATGACGGTCATGCAGGTGACCGGGTCCATCTTCACGCAGCGGATGCCGTGTTCGACGGTGTGCGCATGGTCGCCCATATACATGTCCGGCATGGCGAGGCGGTCATCGAAGAAGCCCATGTCGAACTTGCCTTCTTCCAGCACGCGACCGATGTGCTGGTAGTATTCCGGCGAATAGCTGTTGGTCCAACCGTCCGGATGCCGCCAAGCGGCGGGGATGGTGGTGCAGTTCTGGGCCTGTAGGAAGGCGACCAGTGAGATTTGGCGCATGGCGAGACGGTCCCTAGGACTTACGAAAAAGTGTGTTGGCGGAAAGTCTACTCCGCTTCGTCGCTGGGTGAAAAGGGGGCGTGCGCCAGACATTGTCTGTGGCGCACAGCGACAGGCGTGACACGCCGTCGGATTCGCGGCACGATGCGGCGCAAAGATGACTGCAAGCCTGAGAGGAATTTCCCTATGCCCCGCGCGCCCTCCACCCATGGTGTCGAAATCGAATACGTTACCTATGGCCCGGATGACGGTCCGGCGCTGTTGCTGGTCGGCGGCTTGGGCGTGCAGATCCCATCGTGGTCCGAGCGGCTGATTCAGGAATTGGCCGGCCGCGGCTTCCGGGTGATCGCCTATGACAACCGCGATTGCGGCCTCTCCACCTATTTTGACAGCTGGGGTCGGGCGGATATCGGGACGGCCTTCAAGCAGGCCCGCGCCAAGGAAGAGGTGAAAGCCCCGTACAAGCTGGAGGATATGGCCGACGATGGCGCGGCGGTGCTGGACCACCTGGGTATTCAGCAGGCGCACATTGTCGGGTCGTCGAACGGCGGCGCCATCGCTCAGATTTTCGCCTACCGCCACCGCGAGAAGACCGCGACCCTGGTTTCGATCATGGCGACCAGCGGCCGTCGTGGCCTGCCGCGGCCCAGCGACAAGGCGAACGAGTGGCTGGGGCGGCCAAAGAATCCCTCCGGCACCCGCGAGGGCGCAATCCAGGAAGCCTTGGAGGCCAACGACATTCTCGGCTCGCCCGGCTATCCGCGCAACGACGCGGCATTGAAGGCGAAGGCCGGCATGCTCTATGACCGCGCCTTCTACCCGGACGGCGCGTCGCGGCATCTGCTGGCATCGATCGCCAGCGCCGACGGACGCGTGCCGCATCTCTCCAGCATCACCGCGCCGACCCTGGTCATCCATGGCAAGGACGATCCGCTGGTGCCCGTCGCATCCGGACAGGATCTGGCCGACACGGTGGCGGGCGCGGACATCCTGGTGATCGCCGGCATGGGCCATGAATATCCCGACGCCGTCTGTGGCCGGGTCGCCAGCGCGATTGCCTCCAACGCCGCAAGGGCCGGGTGACGGCCGGACCGTTCGGCGAGGATCGGGCCGAGCGCATCCTCGTGATGCTCTCGGTCGTCAGCTTCTGGACGACGGTGGTCCTCTTGCCGCTGATGCTGGCCTGGCTCTGGGGCGGAATGGCGGCAGCGCCCGATGGCGGCGGCAAGGACCCGCGCCTGTTGCTGGCCTTGGTGGCGGTGCCGCTGTCGCCCTGCTTTGCGCTGCTGCCGGTAGGGCTCTGGCACCTGCGCAAATTCCTCAGGCTGCGGCGCGCGTTCCATGGCATAGACCTGCTGCCGCCACTGTCGTTGGTGTGTCTGGGTATCCTGTATACAATGGTGGCGGACGTTTCCGTTGGCGAAGTATTGCCGTTTATGGCGCGGGACTAGGCGCCCATGCAAAAATCGAGAAAGGCCTTTCCATGACCCAACTCCCCGACACCGGCTGGGTCGCCGTCGTCAAGCGCGACTGCCCGACCTGTGAGCTGACGGAGCCCGTGCTGGCCGCTCTGGCGAGCGTCGGCGATCTGACCGTCTATACCCAGGACGACCCGGCGTTCCCGGAAAGCGTGCCGCATGCGTATGACGGGACGCTCGACGTCTCCCACGGCCTGAAGATCGAGATCGTGCCGACGCTGCTTCGCCGCGAGAACGGCCAGGAGGTCGCCCGCACCTATGGCTGGGACAAGGCGGAGTGGCGCAAGCTCACCGGCCTCGCGACGCTGGGCGCGGACCTGCCGGACCTGCGTCCCGGCTGCGGCGCCAAGAATATCGAGCCCGGCATTATCGAGGACCTGCTGGTCCGCCATGGCGAGACCGGGCTCGTCTCGCGCAAGATCGAACTCGGCTCGGCCGAGGACGAGATCGAGGCGATGTTCGACCGCGGCTGGTCCGATGGCCTGCCGGTGGTGCCGCCGACGCAACAGCGCGTGCTGCGCATGCTCTCCGGCACGTCGCGCGACCCGAAGGAGGTGATCGGCAAGGTGCCGCCCGACCTCGGCGACTGCACGGTGGAGAAGGTGGCGATCAACGCCGTCATGGCCGGCTGCAAGCCCGAATACCTGCCCGTGGTGCTTGCGGCAGTCGAGGCGGTGCTGGAAGAGCCCTTCGCCATGCACGGCGTGCTGGCGACGACCATGTATGTCGGCCCGGTGGTGATCGTGAACGGCCCGGTGCGGCGTCATATCGGCATGAACTGCAAGGGCAATGCGCTCGGCCAGGGCTTCCGCGCCAACAACACCATCGGCCGGGCTCTGCAACTGGTGATTAGAAACGTCGGCGGCGGTCGCCCGCAGGAGGTGGACCGCGCGGCGCTAGGGAATCCGGGCAAGCTCACCTATTGCATCGCCGAGGACGAGGAAGACTCCTTCTGGGAGTCTCTGGCGACGGAACGCGGCGTGCCAGAGGTCAAGAGCGCCGTCACCGTGTTTGCCGGCTATTTCCTGCAGGGCGTGGTCGACCAGAAGAGCCGCACGCCGGAAAGCCTCGCGCAGACCTTCGCAGAGTGCATCAAGAGCGTGCAGCACCCGAAGCTCTACCCCGGCGCAGACGTGCTGCTGGTGGTCTGCCCGGAGCACGAGCGCACCTTCCGCACCGCCGGCTGGAGCAAGCAGCGGCTTTACGACGAGATCTACAAGCGCTCCGCGCGCCAGGTGGATGAAATCCGGCCCGGCACCATGGGCATTGCGGAGGGGACAGGCGCCTTTGCCGATGGTACATTGGCGCCGAAAATCCGCGACGGCGGCCTGATGATCGTCCGCGCTGGCGGTGGCGCCGGCATGTTCTCCGGCATTATCGCTGGCTGGTCCGCCAGCGGCGAAAAGGGCTCGGCGCCCGTAACCCGCGTGATCGGCTCCTGAAGCCGGTCGCGCTCATTAGAAGGAGGTGACACCAGTGACAACCATCCTCGACCCCACATCCGAACGCACGGTCGCGGCCCGTCCGCGGTTGGCGCGTCCGGCGAGCCTCGATGGACTCCGGGTCGGCCTGTTCGACATTGGCAAGTCGAAGGGAGACATCTTCCTCGACCGGCTGGAGCAGCGCCTGACCGACCGCGGCCTGGACGTAAAGCGCTACGCCAAGCCGACCAACACCCGCCCCGCGCCGACGTCGCTGCTGCAGCAGGTCGCGACCGAGGTGGACGTCGTCATCGAAGCGCTGAGCGATTGAGGCTCCTGCACGTCGTGCTGTACGCATGACATGGCGGACCTTGAAAGCAGAGGCATCCCGGTGGTCGGCATCGCCACGACCGAATTCATCCAGGCGATGGAGGTGCAGGCCAAGGCTCTCGGCACCGACCCGGCCTACGTCTTCGTGCCCCACCCGATCCAGGAC
>JAYPXD010000039.1:0-5436 GCA_038135395.1 Alphaproteobacteria bacterium
ACACATTGCCGGTCGATTCCGGGTTCAGGAAGACGATGCGGCTGCCGCCGTGGCCGGGCTTCGGCTCATCGTTCAACAGCTTGACGCCCTTGCCCTTCAACTCGACCACGGCCGCGTCGATGTCGTCCACCTCAAAGCACAAGTGCCAAAGGCTCTCGCCGGACTTGTCCATCCACTCGTTGACGGGCGAGTCAGGCCCCGTCGCCTCCAGCAATTCGATATAGGTCTGGCCGACCGGCAGCATGGCCAGCTTGGTCTGGCCGATCTGCTCTTCGTATTCCTGGTTGATGCCCAGGACGTCGACCCAGGTGTTGCGGGCCTTGTCCATATCCTTGACCGTGATGGCCACGTGTTCCAGGCGCTTAATTTTCATGAGGCTGACGCTTTCTTTTGGGGGTAGTGCGGTCAGCTTATCCCCGCCGGCTTCGGTCCGCCAGTGGCCCAGTCGAGCAATTCCACCGTGTGCACCACCGGCGCGCCCGCCTTGCCGGCCAATTGGGTGATGCAGCCGATATTGCCGGCGGCGACGATCTGGGGCGCTGTGGCGGCGATGTTCGCGACCTTGCGCGCCCGCAGGCGGCCGGCGATTTCGGGTTGCAGCAGGTTATACGTGCCGGCGGACCCGCAGCAGAGATGGCCCTCCGCCGGTTCGCTGACGACGAAGCCTGCGGCTGTCAGCAAATCCTTTGGCTGGTTCCGAACCTTCTGGCCGTGCTGCAGCGAGCAGGCCGCGTGGTAGGTGACGCGCTGGCCGGTGGCGATCGCCGGCGCCGCCAGGCCGATTTCGGCCAGGAACTCGCTGACGTCCTTGGCCAACGCGCTGATGACCGCGGCTTTTGCGGCGTAGCCAGGATCGTTGCGCAGCATGAACCCATAGTCCTTGACCGTGGTGCCGCAACCGCTGGCGTTGATGATGATGGCGTCCAGCCCCTGGCCGCGGCCCTCCACCGTGTCCGGCCACCAGGCGTCGATCATCGCTTTGGCCTGGGCGTGCGACTGGTCCTCCCGCCCCATGTGGTGCACCAGCGAGCCGCAGCAGGTTGCGCCGGCGGGAAACACCACCTCAGCCCCATGCCGGCGCAGCAGGCGCAGTGTTGCATCGTTGATGGTCGGGGCGATAGCCCGCTGCGCGCAGCCGGGCAGGATCGCTACCCGGTGCCGGCGCGCGCCATCGGCCGCATAAGTGCCCGGGGCGTCGGTCGGCGAGCGGCCGGCCGGCAGCGGCGCGACATCCAGCATAGCCTTCAGCCGCCCCGGCAGCAGGGGCGCAAATGGTTTGGCCATCGCGCCAAAAGCCAGCGCGAGTTTGAACCGGCCCGGATAGGGGATCAACCTGGCCAGCAGGTCGCGTTGTACACGGTCGACCCAGGGGCGGCGGTAGGTTTTTTCCACATGCGCCCGGGCGTGATCGATCAGGTGCATATAGTGAACGCCGCTGGGGCAGGTGCTCATGCACGACAGGCAGGACAGGCAGCGGTCCAGGTGCTTGACTACCTGCTGTGTCGCCGGCCGGTCGTTTTCCAGCATGTCCTTGATCAGGTAGATGCGGCCACGCGGGCTGTCCAATTCATCGCCCAACAGGGTGTAGGTCGGGCACGTTGCCGTGCAGAAGCCGCAATGGACGCAGTTGCGCAGGATCTTGTCGGCCTCGGCGATATCCGGGTTGGCCTTCTGCGCCTCGGTAAAATGGGTTTGCATGACAGCCCTCTGGTTAGCCTGCTAGAGCAACGCCCGACCAAATGGAGGCATTTGATCGGGGGATGTTGCTCGCCATTCATAGAGTTAGAGCAGATTTACCCGATCCTAACGGATCGGGATCAGCTCTAGGCTTGCAGCTTAAAGTCCTCAGGCGGCTTGCCGCCGTATTCCCGTGTGATGACCCGGGCGGTGCGTTGTACCATCTCGGCCAATTCCCGAAAGCGCCGGTCTGTTACCCGGGCCGCCGGGCCAGACAGGGAGATTCCGGCGATGGCCTCTCGCGCCTCGTTGAAGATCGGCGCCGCGACGCAGCGCAGGCCGATGGCATGCTCCTCGTCGTCGAAGCCAAAGCCTTGTTTGCGGATATCGCGCAGGGTCTTATCGAACCGCTCGCGCGCCGTGATGGTGTTGGCGGTAAAGCGTTCCAGCTTCATCCGATCGACGATGGGCGCAAGCGCGTTGGCGGGTGTAAAAGCCAGCAGCACCTTGCCCACAGCAGACGAATGCATCGGCACCCTGGCGCCCGGAGAGGCCAGCGCCCGCATCATCTGTCTGCATTCGATCTGCGCCAGATAGATGATTTGCCCGCTATCCTCGACCGCCAGGTTGACGGTCTCGTCGCACTGCTCCATCAGGCCGCGCATGTACGGCCGGGCGACTTGCACAAGGTCGCGCGCCCGCAGAAAGGCGTTGCCGACGGTGAAGGCTTTGACGCCGACGAACCACAGCGTGCGTTCGCCATCGAACCGGACGAAGCCTTCCAGTTGCAGGGTAGACAGCAGGCGATGTGCGGACGATACCGGCAGCCCGACGCGATTAGCCACTTCGGTCAGGGTGATCCCGTCGCCTGCCTCCGCCACTTCCTGTAGCAACCGCAGCGCCCGGACCAGGCTTTGCACCTGGCCAGAGCGTTCCGCGCCGGTTTTTGCCGGCTTTTCGGTGGTTGTCATTGAGCCCGCCACAGTCCGCGGTCCTCTGCCCGACTATCAGTTGGCCGGAGCAAACTGCAGGTCATAGGCGGGCGTTGTCAAAAATTCGGCCAATTCATCGGCCAAAACCATGTCCTGCAACAGCTTGGCCGCCGGACCATAATTGCCTTTGACGAAGCCATCTTCGCCATACTGCTGCTTGAGGCTGGCAATCTCATTCGCGACCAACTGGCGAACCAGCTTTTCGTCCACGGTCTCGCCCGAATCCAGCTTCACGCCATGTTTGCGCCACTGCCAGATCTGGGCGCGGCTAATCTCTGCCGTCGCCGCATCCTCCATCAGGTTGTGCAGCGGCACCGCGCCGTTGCCGCCCAGCCAGGCGGCGATATAGCCGATGCCGACATTGATGTTCATCAGCAGGCCGCCCATCGACTTCGGACCTTCGCAGGGCTCGGTCAATGCTGCGGCGGTTGCCACTTCATCGCGCTGGCGCGAGACCTGGTTCGGCTGCGGCATATGTTCGTTGAACACGTCCATGGCGACCGGCACCAGGCCCGGGTGGGCGACCCAGGTGCCGTCATGACCATCGGTCGCTTCACGCAGCTTGTCGGCGCGCACCTTGGCAAAGGCGGCGTTGTTGGCCTCTTCGTCATTGCGGATCGGGATTTGCGCCGCCATGCCGCCCATCGCAAAGGCGCCGCGTTTGTGGCAGGTCTTGATGACGTGCAGCGAATAGGTGCGCATGAACGGCACCGTCATCGTCACCGCGGCGCGATCCGGCAGCACCTTGGTCGGATCGTTCCGATGCTTCTTGATATAGCTGAAGATGTAGTCCCAGCGGCCGCAGTTCAGGCCGGCCATGTGCTCGCGCAGTTCGTAGATGATTTCTTCGGCGTGGAAGGTCGCCGGCAGCGTCTCGATCAGAACGGTGGCTTTGCAGGAGCCCTGCGGCACGCCCAGCTTGTCCTGCGCCCAGACGAACACGTCATTCCAGAGGCGGGCCTCCAGATAGTGTTCCATCTTCGGCAGATAGAAATACGGGCCCGTGCCCTTGGCAAGCGTGGTCTTGGCGTTGTGGAAGAAATACAGGCCGAAATCGACCAGCGAGCCGCTCATCGGTTCGCCATCGACGACGATGTGCTTTTCGACCAGATGCCAGCCGCGCGGGCGCACCAGCAAAGTCGCCAGGGTATCGCCCAGCGTGTAGTCGCGGCCGTTGCCCGGATCGTGGAACGCGATCGTGCGGTTGACCGCGTCCCGCAGGTTGATCTGGCCCTGGATCATGTTGTCCCAACTGGGGGCGTTCGCATCTTCCAGGTCGGCCATGAACATTTTAGCGCCGCAGTTCAGGGCGTTGATCACCATCTTGCGGTCGGTCGGCCCGGTGATCTCAACACGCCGGTCCTGCAGGTCGGCAGGGATCGGGGCGACCTGCCAGTCAGCGGCGCGGATGCCGGCCGTCTCGGCGGGGAAATCCAGTTTCGCCTTGCCGGCGTCCAGGTCGTTCTGGAACGCAATACGCTCCGCCAGGCGTTGACGGCGCGTGCCTTCGAACTGCTTATGCAAGCCCGCCAGGAAAGCGATCGCGTCAGCGGTCAGAATTTCGGAAAAGCCGGGCTGCATCACGCCCTTGAGTTCGACGGCCATAGGAAAACCTCCAGTTGCGGAATTTGACCGAGGTTTCAGCAGGGGAGGCTTCCACGATCAAGGAGGCTTTTCGGATGATGGAAGTCCGCGTAATGCCAGCTTCAGCTCTGAATAGGCGTCGGACGCCGCAGCGGTTGGGTCGATCCAATCAGGCATCGACGGACGCGACGCCGCGTCCCGTGCCAGTTCAGCTTCGGCAATCACCAGCGGCCGCGGTGGTTTTTCCCGCCGTATTTTGGTGTAGACGTCAATGGCCCAGCGCTGCCCGTCGTCGATCACCAAATGGCGGATCTTTTCAACGACGGCGCCATGACAGCGTTTCAGCATGTCGTTGGCGTCCTCTATGGCGATGTCACACTCGAACTCGGCCTTGGCGAAGGCGCCGCCACTGGTATTGAGCACGAGTGTGGCTTCGCCGTCTCCCTTGATTCGCAGCGTTATGGCCGTGCGCGCATCCAGGTCGACATAGCCGTGATATATGTAGGCCTTTTCGAGGACCAGCGGCCGCCAACCCCCGTCCGTGACCAGGAACCGTTGGGTGATTGTCTCTGCCGCCATCAGTGCGCCGCCGCCCAGTTCTTGGCGACGCCCGCCTCCACCACCAACGGAACGGAGAGCCTGGCGGCGTTCTGCATGGTGGCTTCTACCACGCGCTTGGTCTCCTCGACTTCCGCTTCCGGCACTTCGAACAGCAGTTCGTCATGCACCTGCAACATCATTCGCGCGCCGAGGCCGGCGTCGGCCAGAGCGCCGGGCAGCCGGATCATGGCCCGCTTGATGATATCGGCAGCGGAGCCCTGCAGAGGCGCGTTGATCGCCACCCGCTCCTGGAAACTGCGCCGAGCCGGGTTTTTGTCCCTGATGCCGGGCGTATGGCACTTGCGGCCAAAAATCGTGGTGACAAAGCCATGTTCGCCGGCGAACGCCTTGGCGCGCTCCATATAGTCCCGGATGCCGGGATAGCGTTCGAAATAGGCCTGGATAAATGCCTTTGCCTCGCCTTGCGGCACGCGGATATTGCGGGCGAGGCCAAAGGCGGAGATGCCGTAGATGATGCCGAAGTTGATGGCCTTGGCCTTGCGCCGCTCCATCGGGTCCATGCCCTCCAGCGGGATGCCAAACACCTGGCTGGCGGTCACGGCATGAATATCCAGTCCATCGT
>JAYPXD010000039.1:5526-18782 GCA_038135395.1 Alphaproteobacteria bacterium
GGTCTCGCGGATCTTGCGGCCCTCCTCGGTGCGGACCGGGATGTTTTGCAGGTTCGGGTCGCTGGACGACAACCGGCCGGTGCTGACCACGGTTTGCGCCAGCGAAGTGTGGATTCGGCCCGTATGCGGGTTGATCTCGTTGACCAGCGCGTCGGTATAGGTGGATTTCAGCTTCGACAATTGCCGCCAATCCAGAACCTTGGCTGGCAGTTCATGGCCCTGGGCGGCCAAGTCCTCTAACACATCGGCGCCGGTGGCCCATGCGCCAGACTTGCCGGTTTTCTTGCCGCCCGGGATGCTCATTTCATCGAACAACAGTTCTCCCAGCTGCTTTGGCGAGCCAATGGTGAATTTTCGCCCGGCCAGGGCGTGAATTTCGCCCTCCAGCACATCCAGCCGATGCGCAAAATCGGCGGACAGCGCCTTTAGGCCTTCGCGATCCACCAGCATGCCGACCGATTCCATGTCGGCCAGCACCGGCACCAAAGGCCGGTCGAAATCCTCATAGACGCTGACCATATGCTCCTGCGCCAGGCGAGGCTTCAGTTTTTGCCATAGCCGCAGCGTGACATCCGCGTCCTCAGCGGCATAGTCCAAAGCCTTGTCCAGCGGCACGCGGTCGAAGGTGATCGCGTCCTTGCCCTTGCCGGCGACGTCCTCGTACTTGATGGTTTTGTGGGCGAGAAACAGTTCGGCCAATTCGTCCATGCCGTGGCCGTGCTGGCCGCCGTCGAGGACATAGCTCAGCACCATCGTGTCGTCGGCGGGCGAGATACGCAGGCCATGCCGGGCCAGCACTTCCATATCGTACTTGATGTTCTGGCCGATCTTCAGCACCGAGTCGTCCAGCAGCACGTCTTTCAGCGCTGCGACGGCGTCTTCCAGCGGCAGATTCGGGATGTTGCCGCCGCCGCCAAGTGACAATTCTCCGGCTGGCTCGCCGCGGTGGCCGATGGGGATGTAACAGGCCTTTCCGGCTTCGCTGGCCAAGGAGATTCCGACCAGATCAGCAAGATGGGCGTTCAGCGAGGTCGTCTCGGTATCGATGGCCAGCACGCCGGCCTCATATGCCCCCGCCACCCAGCGTTCCAGAGCGGCGCGGGTAGTCACCAGTTCATAGTTTGCCGCAACCGGCGCGACATCTTCGGGCGTCGTGCGGATATTGCCGTCGGCGGCGAGATTGGCTTCGACCTTCGCCGTCAGTGACTTGAACGATTGCGCTTCCAGGAAGGACAACAGCGTGTCGGCGTCTGGCTGTTTGACCGTGAAATTCTCTAAGGGCTCCGGCACCGGCGCATCCTGGGCGAGCCGCACCAGTTGCTGGCTTATGCGGGCCTGTTCTGCAAACTCGATCAGATTTTCGCGCCGCTTCTTCTGCTTGATCTCGTCGGCCCGCTCCAGCAGCGTTTCCAGATTGCCGTATTCCAGAATCAGTTGCGCCGCGGTCTTGATGCCGATCCCGGGAACGCCGGGCACATTATCGGTCGAATCGCCTGCCAGTGCCTGCACATCGACAACCTTGTCCGGCGGCACGCCGAACTTGGCCTCCACCTCGGCAAAGCTGAGTTTTTGCAGCTTCATCGGGTCCAGCATGGAAATGCGGTCATCGACCAGTTGCATCAGGTCTTTGTCGGACGAGACGATAGTGACCTCGGCGCCCTTGGCCCCCGCCTGTTTGGCGTAGGTGGCGATCAGGTCGTCGGCCTCATAGCCCTGCAACTCGATGCAGGGCAGGTTGAAGGCGCGGACGGCCTCGCGGATCAGGTCGAATTGCGGGACCAGTTCTTCCGGCGGCGGCGGGCGGTGCGCCTTATATTCCGGATAGATGTCCGAGCGGAACGTCTTGCGGCTGGTGTCGAAAATGACGGCGATGTGGTCGGCATCGGTGTCCTCCAGCAGCTTCATCAGCATGGAGCAGAAGCCGTAGACGGCGTTGACCGGCGTGCCATCGGCCCGCGTCATCGGCGGCAGGGCATGGAAGGCACGGAAGATAAAGCCGGAGCCATCGACTAAAAATACATGCTGCATGGACTTTTCCTCCGTCATCAATCCGCGAGACGTTCGGGCGGCGGGCCTCTCAGTGATGCGACGCCGCAGCGCCAGCTTTCAGCACAAAGCGACGGCCGCAATAGGGGCAATCCACCTGGCCGCTTTCCAATTGCAGAAACACGCGGGGATGACCCAACGCGCCCTTGCCGCCGTCGCATGCGACAGTAGTGTCTTCAACTTCAATCGTCTCAACCGGTTCCATGAATGCAAAATCCTCTGGTCGTGCTAGCGCAGGTCTTGGTCGCCCCCTGTATTAAAGCAGCGCGGCGCTGGATGCTATGGGGAGTCGCACTTTGCTGCGCCGCGGCTTGCGCACCGTTTGTCGTACCGCCGGGCGGCGACAGCGCGCCGCCGCGGTTCGAGGCCCTGACCTATGTCGCCAATGACGGCGCTCGCTTGCCGCTCAAAGTCTGGGAGCCGGCGGCCCGCCCGACGGCTGTGGTGTTGGCATTGCATGGTTTTGGCGACTATGCCAACGCCTTCGATGCGGCCGGTACGCAACTTGCGGCGGCGGGTATTCGGACAGTGGCCTATGACCAGCGCGGCTTTGGCGCATCGCCGCAGCGGGGGTATTGGGCCGGCGTCGACCGGATGGTGGATGACGCCGCCGACGCCGTGCAGTTGCTCTCCAAAACCTATCCCGGCGCGCCGATCTACCTTTTGGGCGAGAGCATGGGCGGGGCCATCGCCATGGTTCTGGCTGCCGATCGTCCCAGCGTGCCGCTGGCCGGGGTGGTGCTGGTCGCGCCAGCGGTATGGGGGCGACGTAGCATGACTGCGCTGGAACGCAATGCCCTCTGGCTGGCCGCCCATACGGTCCCTTGGTTTCCGCTGACCGGGCAGGGCTTGAACGTGCAGCCGTCCGACAATATCGCAATGCTGCGCAAGCTGTCGCAAGACAAGCTGATCCTGCACCACTTCCGCGCCGACCTGGTGTGGGGCCTAGCGAATGCGATGGACCGTGCGGTCGCCGCCGCTGCGCATATTCAACTGCCCTCTTTATTTCTCTATGGCCTGCGCGACGAATTGGTGCCGCTGGCGCCGACACGGCGGGCTTTGATGATGGTGCCGGCTGACAAGAGGCGTGTGGCAGTGTATCCGAGTGGCTTTCACATGCTGTTGCGCGACCTGGGTGGCAAAGAAGTGGTGGATGACTTGGCAGCATGGGTTAAAGCGCCATCCGCCCCATTGCCGTCCGGCGCGGATAGGAGTGGAATACATCGCCTGCTGACGACAGCACGGCGCTAGCAAAACCAATAACAGACACCGGTGGGAACCGACCGATGGTACTATGGCTGGGCTGCATCGCAGACGATTTCACGGGCGCGACCGACATGGCGTCGATGTTGGTCAAGGGCGGCCTGCGCACGGTTCAGACCATCGGCGTGCCGCCGGACGGGTTCGACAACATTGCCGCCGACGCTGTCGTGGTGGCGTTGAAAACGCGCTCGATCCCGGTGGAAGACGCGGTGGACCAATCGCTGGAGGCATTGCGGGCCTTGCGCGAGACGACAGCGCGGCGGTTTTACTTCAAGTACTGCTCCACCTTCGACTCGAAGCCAGCAGGCAATATCGGCCCGGTGGCCGAAGCGGGGGAGGGGGCCGTCGCGGCGGTTGGGGTGCCGGGTTGTGCAGCGGTGGCGGGCGATGGGCGCGCGGTGTTCAACGGGCACCTGTTCGTCGGCGACGTGCTGCTGAACGAAAGCGGCATGCAGCACCATCCGTTGAACCCGATGACGGACTCTGACCTGCGGCGGGTGCTGGCCGCTCAGACCTCGACTAAGCCGGGCCTGATTCCGGCGCGGGTGGTTCGGGCCGGCGCCGATGCCGTGCGACGGGCCATTGTCGCGCACCGGCGGGACAACACCCACTTCGCCATTGTCGACTGCGTCGATGACGCCGACCTGGATGTGTTGGGCGAGGCATTCCGCGATCTGATCCTGGTGACCGGCGGGTCCGGCCTTGCCGTTGGCCTGGCGCGCGCCTGGGTGCGCGAGCGGCGGGTGGAGGAGCACGACGACCCGGCGGCGCTGGAGCCGAAAAAGGGGCCGGCAGTGATACTGTCCGGTTCCTGCAGTCAGGCAACTCTCGGCCAGATCAAAGCCTTCGAGGCGCAGGGTGGCGAGGTGTTGCAACTCGACCCGATCGAACTGGCGAAAGGCAACCGCGCGCTGGCCGAAGCGGCCCAGTGGGCCGGCGCGGGGCTGGGACGCAAGCCGATCGCCATTGTCGCCTCCGATACGCCGGAGGGCGTGCAGGAAGTGCAGTCGGCTCTGGGCGCCGAAAAAGCTGGGCAGGTTGTCGAAAATGCCTTTGCCCAGTTGGCGGTGGCATTGGTCGGCAATGGCGGCGTGACTCGGCTGGTCGTGGCCGGCGGCGAGACCGCCGGGGCCGTGGTCAACGCGTTGGGGGTCGAGGCGATGGCGATTGGACCTGAGATCGACCCAGGCGTGCCGTGGACCCAGGTGGTGCAGGGCCGGTGCGAGGGCTTGTGCCTGGCGCTCAAGTCCGGGAACTTCGGCGCCGAGGATTTCTTTGCCAAAGCGTTCGAGGTGCTCGGATGAGGAGTGAGACGGCGCTGCGGGAGCGCATGGCGGAACATGGCAAAGCGCTGTTCGACCGGGGCCTGACCTTTGGCACCGCCGGCAATATCAGTGTCCGCCTGGACGACGGTTGGCTGCTGACGCCGACCAATTCCTGCCTGGGCCGGCTGGACCCGGCGCGGATTGCCAAGCTGGACGATCAGGGGCGGCTGCTGTCCGGCGATCCGCCGTCGAAGGAAGCCTTTATGCACCGGGCGGTTTATGAGGAGCGGGCCGGCGCCGGCGCGGTGGTGCATCTGCACTCCACCCATTCGGTCGCAGTGTCCTGCCTGCATGGCATCGACCCGGCGAATGTGTTGCCACCGCTCACCGCCTATTACGTCATGAAGATCGGCACATTGCCGCTGGTGCCGTATTTCCGTCCGGGCGACCCTGCGCTGGGCGAGGCGATCCGCGAGCATATTGCCAAGACCCCCGCAGTGCTGCTGGCCAATCATGGGCCGGTCGTCGCCGGCAAGTCGCTGGACGATGCGATGTACGCCACAGAGGAATTGGAGGAGACGGCCAAGCTGTTCCTCCTGCTGCAACACCATCGCACCCGGCCGTTGACGCCGGAGCAGATCGAAGACCTGCGCGCGCATTTTCCGAGTTAGGGAGCCCCGTTTTGCCAAAGCCTGCCGCCAATATCTCGATGATGTTCACGGAATGGGACTTCCTCGATCGCTTCAAAGCCGCCGCCGACAACGGTTTTCCCGGCGTCGAAACGCTGTCGCCTTACGAATATCCGGCCGAAGCCGTCGCCAAGGCGCGCGAAGCCGCCGAGGTCGAGGTTGCGCTGTTCAACCTGCCTTTCATTGCCGAGGAGCGTGGCTTTGCTGCTCTGCCCTGGCGCAAGGCGGAATTCCGGGATGCGCTGGCCAACGCGCTGGACTATGCAGAGGCGCTGCAATGCCTGCGCGTGCATGCTATGGCCGGGATTCCGGGGGATGAGGTCGATGAAGAGGCGGTCGCCGATACGTTCGCCGAAAACCTGGCTTATGCGGCGGCGCAGGCCGCGCCCCGCGGCGTCGATATCTGCATCGAACCGATCAACACCCGCGATATTCCCGGCTACTACCTGAATTATATCGAGGACGCCGCCGCGATTATCGCCCGCGTCGGCGCGCCGAACCTGAAGTTGCAGTTCGACATTTACCACCGCCAGATCATGTCCGGCGACGTGATGATGAGCCTGGCCGCCCATTTGCCGCTGATCGGGCACGTACAGGTCGCGAGCGTTCCCGACCGGCACGAGCCGACGACCGGCGAGCTGGATGACGCCCGGGTGCTGCACTATCTGGATGAGCTTGGCTATACCGGCTGGGTCGGCTGCGAATATCGTCCGAAAGCCGGGACTGTCGCCGGGCTGGAATGGCGCAAGCGGCTGGTCTGAGCCGGCCTATTCCGGCTTTCTCGCCACGATATGCCAGATATGCCAATGCTTCGGCGTGTCGCGCGGCGTGGTGCTGTCGTCTTCCTCCTCGTCGAAGAGTTCGACGGTCCAGCCGTCTAACAACGCATCCACTTCCTCGCGTGAGTGGAAGGTCATGCCATCGCGGCCGAACCAGCTGTCTTTCGGCCCATAAAGCTGTCCGCTGAACCGGCCGCCGGGGTTCAGCCGTTCAGCGATATTGCGCCAAAGCCGCGGGAAATCGGCTGGTGCGCACAGCGGCAGGGCAAAGCTGCTGTTCACCAGATCGCAGGCCGGCCAGTCGGCATCCTCGGACCGGGAATGGAGGAAGTGAAACGTGCCGCTGGCTGGGAAATCCGGACGCGCCCGGGTTTCCTCCTCCGCGCTGGCGGCCTGGTCGACGCCATAGACCGTCCACCCATGCCGCAACATCTCCACCACGTCGCGTCCGCCGCCACACCCCAGATCGACGGCAATGCCGGGCGCCGCAAAGCGATCCAGCGCGAACAAAAGCGTCGGCCGCGGCGGACGGTCGCCGGTGCGGCGGTAGTATGTGCGCCAGTCGTCATTGGTTCGGGGGGATTGCGTCATTGCGGTCGTCTTGGCTTGGGATGGTCGATCGGGGTTTCAGGACAAACATTGTCCGTTTGGTATCGGCTTGCTTCTGACAATGGATATGGGTGCGAATGCATCGACCTGCCAGCCACGCATAGCCGGTCTTAGGTTACCCGGTCTGCTGAATGATTTCGCGCCGGTCCTTAGGTGTATTGGGGGCAAGGAATTGGGTATTCGTGTCGCGAAGCGTTGCCGCCTCCTCATTATAGACGATCGGAATGAACGCGTAGCGGGCGCCTTTTGTGACAGGCAAGGTTTCGTGTAGTATTCCGCAGGAATGAACCAAGGCGCATCCGGTCGGAACCGGATAGACCAGCGGCCCGTATTCGGGAAAGCGCAGTACGCCGCCGGTAAAATCGTCTGCGTTCAGCGGAATGGTTATGGCGAATTGACGGTGGGCGGTGCCGCGGGTGGAGTTGTCCCGGTGCGGCGCCATCGTGTCGCCCGTGCTATAGCGGGCAATGACCGAGCGCTCCATCCTGGTAACGTCAAGCTGGAACGCTTTCTTGATTTCGGGCAACAAACGCCGCTGGATGCGCGCGTGCGCCATGTTGCGGAGTGAATCGTCGATGACAATCGCGTCAGACCGGGATTTGCGTTTCTTGTCTAACTCCAGCGTTGTGAGTCCATTGCTGTCTTCGTCGAACACGCCGGAAGCATGGCCGCCTGCCTCCTCGAAGTGTGCGATCAGACGGCGGCACAGTTCCAGTTCGAACACCATCGGCACCAGCAGGACCGGCGCTTGCGGCTGCGCGGGCCGGGCTGCGCCGACCGCGGGCAAGGAGGCGACAAACCGGGACAGCGCCGCCGGATGGTTCTGCGGATCGTCAATTCTGTGGACGGTAATGACGCGGAGGCTTGCATCCAGTAACACTGTCAATGGCTGGAAGCTGACGGAGCCATCGTCTGGCGGAGCGTCGGCGGACTGCCCCTCAACCGCGCCGAATGTCAGGCTCATAGCCATGTCAAATTCAAATATGAAGTCAACCCCGGGCCTCGTCGGCGGCAAACGACCCGTTTCCGCATCGTCAGGGTCGATCGAGATGCCAAGGAATTGGCATTCTTCGCCATTGTACAGGCTGCTGTTGCTGGTGATGTCCGCGATCAGTTCCGCCATTGGCGGCACGCCGGCCGACCCGAAAAAGCACAGGATCGTAAAGCGTCCAGCCAGAAGATCCGCCGAGATCGGCGCGCCGTCCCGGGTTTTGGCGCGAAACGCCGGCGATGATTCGCCTGGCAATGGCAAAGGCATTCCGTTCATCCCCTGTCGATCGGATGGACCCACGGCGCGGGTTATGCGCATCGGTCTAGGATATTGTCGGTGGATTGGAAAGTGGGCGGCGCTTGGCGCTGTCTGTCTGGCGCTGCCTGGCGGCCTGCGCGCGTCGGGCATCGAGTACGATCTGATCCGCAACGCCGGATTCGCGCCTGCCAATGTTGGCTTTGTGCTTTTCGATCCGAGGTCGAATACGATTGTGACCCAATTTCAGGCGGATAAAGCATTTATTCCGGCCTCTATGATCAAGTTGGGAACCGCATTGGCCGCCTTGGATGTTTTGGGGCCTGACTTTCGCTTTCAAACCGCCGTTGTTGCCAAAGCAGAGCGCAGTGGCGCAATGCAGCTACACTTGGTGGGCGGTGGCGATCCCGTGCTGGTGCAGGAGGACTTGCAGGAGCTGGCCAGGAAATTGGCTGTATCGCTGGCCGGGCGCAAGATTGCCCGGTTCGGCTATGACGACGCTTATTTGCCGTATGTGCAACAGATCGACCCGAAGGACGACGCGCTCAAGCCGTACAATCCGCCGGTTTCTGCGCTGTCGGTGAATTTCAATCGCCAATGGTTGCGGTGGCGTCGGGACGATGTGACCCGCGCGATGGCCGTTCGCTTGTTGCCGGATCTGGGCGATGCAAGGGCGGGGATCGCGGCTGCTCGCTCGGATGACGGACGGTCGATCCAAAGTTTTGGCCGGGCGCCGGTTGTTTATTTGCTGGACCCCTTAGTGCCTAGCGCCGGCCAACGGCGGATTGCAGTGTTGCAGCCGGCATTGCGAACGGCGGCTATGTTGCGTGATTTCGCAGCGCGCGCAGGTCTTGATTTGCCGCCGCCGGTCGCCGAGGCGAAATTTTCTCCGAATGCTGAGGCGGTTGCAGTGCATACCAGCCGACCGCTGTTGGACATCGCCACCGACCTGCTGGAATTCTCGAATAATCTATCAGCCGAGCTGATTGGCCTGACCACCGCAAGAAAGCTACAGCCGGATGTGGATTCGCTGGCGAGCAGCGCAGCGGCGGTGCGGATGTGGTTGGATCGGGTCGCGCCGGACGTCACGCGCAATGGCTGGAGCAGTCTCAATCAATCTGGGTTGAACAGCGGCGCACGCGTGACGCCGAATGCCTTTCTGGCGCTTTTGCGCTATGCGTCGGCCCGGAGTTACGGCCCCGAACAATTGACCTTTCCACAACTGCTGCATGAGCGGGATTTCGCGCAAAAGGATGCGGGCGTGAGCCTGCGGGCAAAAAGTGGAACGATGTTCTATAGTCGTGGTTTGGTGGGAGAATTGCGCGGTGCAAGTGGCAGGCCGTTGCTGTTTGTGCTGATGCAGACGGATTTTGCCGCCCGGGCGCGATATGAAGCCGATCCGATGCGCTATACTGCGCCTGTGCAAATTCGCGCAAATGCCTGGCTGCGGGAGGCCAGGGCTCTGGAGGCCGCCATCCTGAGCCAATGGGCAAGGTCCCATTAACCTGGCGAGACGGTTTAGGGGACTTCCCGTTGGCATCCGGTTGCCGCAAGATGCCTGCCAACAAATTGACAGCGTTTCCCGGAGGAGGTCGCTTTAGCGATGGCGAAGGTTTTTGACGGCGTGCGGGTGATTGATTTCACACAGGTGATCGCAGGCCCGTATGCAAGTTATCAGTTGGCGCTGCAGGGCGCCGATGTCATCAAGCTGGAGCATCCATCCAGCGGCGACCAGGGGCGGGTAATGATGGCCGGCGGGCCGGACTTCCTGGACGCCGGGCAATCGTCCCTGTTCATGGCGTTCAACAGCAATAAGCGTTCGCTGGGGCTCGATCTGAAGCACCCGGATTCGCGCCCGATCCTGCGCAAGCTGATCGAGGGCGCCGACGTTGTCGTCGAGAATTTCAAAGCCGGCAACATGGCGCGGATGGGGCTGGATTATGACACGGTCCGGCAGTGGAAGCCCGACATTGTCTATTGCTCGATCTCTGGCTTCGGCGCCACGGGACCGCTGGCCGGCAAGGCGGCTTACGATCCTGTGATTCAGGCGCATTCCGGCATGATGACTCTGACAGGCTATGAGGGCATTACCGGCCCGACCAAGGTCGGATTCTGGGTCACGGACGTCGCGGCCGGCATCCACGCCGCCTACGCCATTTCCTCCGCGCTGTTTGGGCGTGAGCGGACCGGCGAGGGGCGTTATATCGACCTGTCGATGCTGGATGCCGCCATCGGCTTTATTTCGCCCATGGTGCTGCACTATCTCAATTGCGGGGTTGCGCCGCAGTTGATGGGCAACGGGTCACCGGCGTCGACGGGGGCGCCGAGTATTTATCCTACGGCCACCAATCAGATGCAGGTGGCGACAGCGACCCAGGCGCAGTTCGAGAAAATGTGCGGGGTTGTGAACCGGCCGGATCTGGTCGCAGACCCGCGTTTCGCAGACCGGCAGGGGCGGGCCGATCATGCGGCGGCGCTGTACGAGGAGCTTTGCAAAACCTACCAGACCGGCGGCGCGCGCGATTGGGTGCGCAAGCTGGAGGCGGTGGGGGTTCCTGCTGGCGTCGTCAATACGGTTCCGGAAATGCTGGACGATGCGCAGGTGAAGCACCGCAACGTGGTGCAACAGGTGCCGCCGCCGCGCGGGCTCGACAAGCCGATGGCGATGGTCAATGCCTCGTTCCATCTGAGCGAAGGCTCACCCAGCGTTGATACGCCGCCTCCCTATCTCGGTCAGCACACTGATGAAATTCTAGGGGAAATCGGATTGTCGGCGGATGCCATCGGAAAATTGCGCCGCGAAGGCGTCGTCGGCTGAATTTCGCCACGGCACGCACTACATCGGATGAGCGCTCCTTCCGAACCGAAGTGGGAATATCGTTATGGTCGCCAGAAAACTCGCTGCCGCAGACATTGGCATGCCGCACCACCAAACAGCGCCGGCAGAAGGTGGGGTGTTCGCCCTGTCCAGCCATGCCCGCGCCAAGGAGGCGCTGGACTTCGGCCTTTCGACCAACGCGCCTGGCTTCAATATATTTGTCCTAGGAGCCGACCGCAGCGGCCGGATGACCGAAACGCTGGCATATTTGCAACGGGAAATGGCGAGCCGTCCGTTGCCGCCAGACTGGCTTTATCTCAACAACTTTCGTAGGCCCCATCGGCCGCGACCGGTCAGCGTCCCCGGCGGCTCGGGTCGGCGGTTTCGCGATGCAGTCGCCGCACTGATTCCAGCTGTCCGGGCTGCGCTTCAGCGGGCGTTCGAAGATGAGGCGCATCAGGCTGCGCTCCAAGCGCCTGGCCGTCGCTTGCAGGAGGAAGTGGCCCGGCGCATTGCAGAGGTTCAGAAGGAGGCAGAGGCGGCTGGCCTTGCAATCGTCCAGACACAGGGCGGCCCGGCGGTTGCGCCGGCGCAACAGGCAGATGCCGAAGACGGCAAGGCCAAGTCGCTGTCGGCGGATGAAATGGCCAAGCTGCAATCGGATGCGCAGGCAATCGCCACGAAACTGGCGGAGGTGACCCGCTGGGCCACGGGCCAGCACCAGGAATTGGCATTGCATGCCCAGGCGGTGTCTCAGCAAATTGCTGACGAGGCGATTCAGCCGCTGGTTGGCAAATTGATGGACGAATTTGCCGATCAGGCTGGATTGCGGCGCTGGTTGGAGGAGATGCGGGTCGATATCCTGGACAATATCCAGCGCTTTGCTACACAGCGCCCGGACGGCGCGCCGCCGCTGGAGCCGCCGGAACGGCGCTATGCGGTGAACCTTTATGTCGATCACGGCGACAACACTGGTCCGCAGGTGGTTTTGGAGCCGAACCCGACCTACGAGAACCTGTTCGGCCGCTTCGAATATCGCCAGGAAGGGATGCGGCTGGAGACGGATTTTTCCATGCTGCGCGCCGGCGCCCTGCACCGCGCCAATGGCGGAGTGCTGGTTCTGCGGGCCGATGCGTTGGCAGCCCAGCCGATGAGTTGGATCTTCCTGAAAGGCGCGTTGCGGGACCGCGAAATTCAGATGGAAGATTTGCGCCAACAGGTCGGCTTGCCGATTGCCGGCGCGCCAAGGCCCAAGCCGATTCCTTTGAACCTGAAGGTGGTGCTGGTCGGTGCGCCGCAATGGTTCTACACGTATTTCGCCGCTGACCCGGATTTTCAGACGCATTTCCGCATCAAAGCCGATATCGACTCGGATATGCCGGCGACCCCTGCCAATCTCTCGGTCTTTGCCGGCATGATGCAGACGCTGGCCAAACGCTATGGCGCAGCAGACCTGGACGCCGGCGCGATCTCCGAAATTCTGGCGCAGGCCAGCAGGCTTGCCGGCGACGCAACCAGAATTACCTCGCGCTTTGAGTTGTTGGAGGATGTGGTCGCCGAGGCGCACGTGGCATCTCAATCCTCCGGCGTGCTGACGGCCGAGTGCATTGAGCGAGCGATTGCGCAGCGGCGCATCCGCAATGCGCGGATCGAAGACCAGATGCATGAGCGGATTGCCGATGGCACGATTTTGATCGAAACCGCCGGCGCTGTTGTCGGTCAGGTGAACGGATTGACGGTCAGTGATACCGGCGACCATGCGTTCGGCGCGCCGTCGCGGGTGACGGCTCGGGCATCCGCCGGACGTGAAGGCGTGATCAATATCGAACGGCACGTGGCGATGGGCGGGCCGATCCAGCAGAAAGGCGCTCTGATTCTTCAGGGCTTTCTTTCCGGCATGTTTGCGCAGTCTATTCCGATGTCATTCACCTGCTCGATCACCTTCGAGCAGAACTATGGGGGTGTCGAGGGCGACAGCGCCAGTCTGGCCGAGACCGTCGCGGTGATTTCCGCCCTGTCCGGATTGCCGGCGCGACAGGATATTGCGATCACCGGTTCGATGAACCAGCACGGGCAAGCCCAAATTGTTGGGGGTGTGTTACACAAGGTTGAAGGCTTTTACCGGGCATGTCTTGACAGGCCCGCCGGCTTGACTGGAGCACAGGGCGTGATCGTTCCAGCCACCAATGCAAAGACGATCGTGGTCGGCGATGACCTGAGGCAGGCGGTAGCGGACGGGCGCTTCAGCTTGTGGACTGTCGAGCACATCGACGAGGCGTTGGAATTGCTGTTGGGTCGGCCGGTTGGCAAGGCTGGCGCGGATGGCGTCTATCCCCCAGACAGCATATTCGGCCTAGTCAGCGCGCGGCTAACCACTTTCAACGAGGCGATCGCCAGCACATTTCGGGCTGTACGATAAAATTTCAAAGACAAATCGGTTTACTTCAGCGGTATTTAATTGAGAGAAATTTTCTTTTTGGAGACATTTTTTATTTATAGCTGCTGTCACGATTAATTTTGGGGTTTATGCGACTATCGTAT
>JAYPXD010000040.1:0-18706 GCA_038135395.1 Alphaproteobacteria bacterium
ATTTAGGGTCAGGCAGTGCCGGTATGCTACGCAAGTACTTGATAATCGCCGACACGTCGTCCGGTTTCATGTGGGCATAGAAGCCGAAGCCCATTGGTGGGAACATTTGCGAGCCGTCAGGCCGGATGCCCGCCGTAATGATCTTTGCCACCTGCGCATCGGTCAGGTCGCGGATGCCGTCCTCGTGCGGTGTCAGGTTCGGTGCGACCGAGACGCCCCATGGACCCTCGAACTTCATGCCGCCGGCGGCCAGGGCGTTTTTGAGGTCCGGCGCCCCGTTTGGCCCGGGCGTCGAATGGCATTCGACGCAATGCGCCATCGGTCCGGCAAGGTAGGCGCCGTATTCGACCGTAACGCCCTGCGGCACATCCGGCACGTGACCGACCGGCGGCCCGTAGGATGGCGGCAACGGAATGCGATAGACCGACTTCGGCATGACATTCTTGACCGGTTTTACGGTACGTAGATAAGCGACCATCGCCTTGACGTCAGTGTCGGACAAGCCGCGATAGAGCCCAATCGACATCGGCGGCCCGATAATAGAACCATCCGGACGCACGCCTTCGCGGACGGCCTTGATGATCTGGTCATCGGTCCATTTGCCGATGCCGGTGTCTTTATCCTGGGAGATGTTGGGCGCGTAGGCGTCGAAAGGCTCGCCTTTCTCCACGAGACGCCCTGCCAGTTCCTGGCCCGGAACGGGGCCGGTCGGCCCAAGCGGGGTATGGCAATTACCGCAAGCAGCCACCGCGTTCACCAGATAGCCGCCACGCTCCTGCGGCGTCTCAGCGCTTGCAGCAGAACTCAACAGCAACACGCCTGCGGCGATAAATTTGCCAATCATCTGTTTGACATTAGTCAGCACGAGTCGAAACGATGCAGACCGCACCACCAGTGCGGGAATCTACTCTCTCCTATGCGTTCTACAATCGAAATCTTGTAAGCAGCGTGCCGATCTCCGGCCTGGCTGTACAGAGAGCCTTGAAGGGCGTGCGGATGGCGACGATAATCGTGACAACCGGCAAGCGAATGATTGCAAAGGCGCAGCGCATGAACAACGTCACGGAAATCTCGTCCCTCACCCCTCAGGCCCGCGCGACCAGCGTTGTTGCGCTTTTGCGGGAGGCGGGACCGGAAATCGAGGCCAATTGCGAACTGCCGGCGCATGTGTTGCAGGCACTGCATGAGGCCCGGTTGTTTCGCATCACGCTACCGCGCGCGGTGGGTGGAGAGGCTATCGACCTGCGGACATTCGGCGAAGTGATCGAGATCATCGCCGGTGCGGATGCGTCTACCGGCTGGGTGATGAGCCAGGGCGGCGGTTGCGCCATGGCGGCTGCGTTTATGGAGCCGGCCGCCGCGAAGCGAATTTTCGGACCGTCCAACGCGGTGCTGGCCTGGGGCGCGGGTGTGCAGGGCAAGGCGATCAAGTGCGACGGCGGCTATCGCGTGACCGGGAAATGGCAATTCGCCAGCGGCTCGCGGCATGCGACGGTGCTGGGCGGCCACAGCTATGTGTTTGAGGCGGATGGCGTCACCCAATGCTTTCATCCCGATGGCCGCAAAGTCGACCGCACGGCGATTTTCGCGCGGGCCAAAGCAAAGGTCCACGATGTCTGGAATACCATGGGCCTGTGCGGCACCGGGTCCGATACGTTCGAGGTCAACGATCTGTTCGTGCCTTGGGATGAGACCGTTGATCGCGAGGACAAATCAGCGCTCACCGATTCGTCTCCGCTCTACCTGATCAACACGTCGCTGGTATACGCCGTCGGGTTTTCCAGCCTGCAGGTCGGCATCGCCCGCGCTATGCTGGAGGAGCTGCGGACATTGGCGATGGACAAACGCCCGCGCGGCGCGGCTGCATCGTTGCGCGATAGCGCTGTTTTTCAGGGGCAGCTGGCGCAATTCGAAGCCAAGTTGCGGATGATCCGCGCCTCGATCCTGTTCGTTGCGGACGAGGTCTATGCGAACGCCGCGCGAACCGGCAAGCCTATCGATATGGATGATCGGGTGGCGCTCCGCCTGGCTTGCACCAACGCCATTAACGAAGCCGTTGCGGTTTCGACCGACATCTATCGCGCCGCTGGCGCTACGGCGATTTTTCCGTCGAACCCGTTCGAGCGGCGATTGCGTGATGCGCTGACCGCCAGCCAGCAGGTCCAGGCTCGCGCCGACCACTATGAAAATGTCGGCCGCTACCTGTTGGGATTGCCGCCAAACTCAACCATGTTTCTGTAATCGTCGCATCGCTTCTACTTGGAGAACCGTCCGCCATGTCCAAATTTGACCGTTCTGTCGAAGATATCGGCAACATTGTCACGCTGGAGCACGTCAATACCCGCGTACCCGACCAGCAACTCGCCGTCACATTCTATCTGATGGGCCTGGGCCTGACCCGCGATCCCTATTTGATGGCCGGCACGGGCAACATGTGGATCAACGTCGGCAAAAGCCAATTCCACCTGCCGACCCATCCGCAATCGCAGGTGCTGACCGGTCACACGGGGCTGGTGATTCCGCATCGCGGCGCGTTGCTGGAACGGCTTGCTGCTGTGAAAGATGCCTTGTCTGGCACCCAGTTCGCCTACAAGGAGCACAACGAGTATGTCGAGGTGACCTGCCCCTGGGGCAATCGAATTCGCTGCTACGAGCCGGGCGAGCGCTTTGGCGCCATGCGCATGGGCATGCCCTATGTCGAAATCGATGCGCCGAAAGGAACTGCCGACGGCATCGTGCGCTTCTATCGCGAGATTATTAACACCCAGGCTGAGGTGATACAGGATGGCGACGCAGCCGTCGCTCGGGTGTCGGCCGGCGATGGCCAGGTGCTGCAGTTCCGCGAGACCGACGGCGCGCTGCCGGACTATGACGGGCACCACATCGCTGTCTATCTGGCTGACTTCTCCGGCCCCTACAAAAAGCTGCTGGAGCGCGGCATGGTCTCGGAAGAGAGCGACCAACACCAATATCGCTTCCTCGATGTCTTCGATCCCGCCGACGGCAGGGCGCTGGTGCGCATCGAGCACGAAGTCCGCAGCATGCGCCACCCGATGTATGCCCGTCCGTTGGTCAATCGCGATCCGCGCATGAACAACCGCAACTATGTGCCGGGGTATGAGTCGAGCGATTTTGCGATGCCGCCCAGCCTTTAGGGCTGGCTGCGCTGCGGCGGCGGCTTCGGGCGCATTTTTGCGCTGCCGCCGCCGAAAGTCCGGTTAAAGCCCAAATTTAACGGGCAGTGTAAATGTTTGGCAAAAAATTGACGACACCGAGGAAACGCCTATGACCGATATCGTATTGCTGCACGGCGCCTATCAGGGCCCCTGGATCTGGCAGAAAGTCGCCGACCGTCTGCGCTCGCAGGGGCATCGGGTCTATGTGCCCTGTCTTGATGGCTGCGGCGAGCGTTTCGCCGGCGCTCGACCCGGCATCGACACCCAGACCCACGCCGAAGAGGTTGTGGAGATGATGAAGCTGGAGGACCTGAGCAATGTCACGCTGGTCGGCACCTCCTCCGGTGGCATGGTCATGGCGCGCGTAGCGGAGCGGGCACGCGATCGCGTTGGCAAAGTAGTGTTCGCCGATGCGCTGGCGCTGTTCAACGGCGAAAAAATTCGGGACATCGTCAAGCCGCCGGCGCAGATCGAAAACGATATTGTGGTCGGCCCCAGTCGTGAGGATCTGGTTGGGCGCAGTTTCAAGGACATGGAGCCCAGCCTGCGGGAATGGGCAGCTGACCGGATGAAACTGCACCCACGCGCCTGCTTCTATGATCCTGTTAAGCTGGACAGTTTCTGGGATCAGAAATGGGACGCGGTGGTGATTTATTGCCCGCAGGCCCAAAATCCGGGCCGTCCCCACCAGGAACGCTGCGCCAAGAAGCTGGGCGCCCGCTGGCACGAGATCGATACCGGCCACTACCCGATGCTGACCACGCCGGTTGAACTGGCGCGCTTAATCGTCGAAGGCTGACGGGCGACTTCGTGCTTGACGATCCTATCACCTTGGCCGCCACCGCCGGCGTTTTTCTGCTGGCAGGAGCGGTCAAGGGAGTCATCGGCCTGGGCCTGCCGACCGTTTGCCTTGCCGTGCTGATTCTGTTTCTGGACTTGCCCAGCACCATGGCCTTGTTGCTGGTTCCATCGTTCGTCACGAACCTTTGGCAGGCGAGTGTCGGGGGCCACGCCATGCCCTTGTTGCGCCGATTGTGGCCGTTTTTGTTGCCGGCGGCGGCGCTGGTATGGGTGGGCGGCAAGACCTTTGCGATGGTTGACATGAGCCTGATGTCGTTGACGCTTGGCCTCTTGCTGATCGTCTATGCCGCGGTGAACCTCGAGGGGCGGAAGCAGGAGATCCTGCCGCAAAAAGAGCGTTGGATGGGACCGTTGCTGGGGGCGGTAAACGGCGTGCTGACCGGCATGACCGGTTCGTTCGTCGTGCCGGGCGTGTTGTTCCTGCAAGCCATCGGCCTGCCGCGCGACCAGTTGGTGCAGGCGATGGGAATCTTGTTCACCATCTCCACCGTTGCACTGGCGGTCTCGTTGGGCGGCAACAGCTTTCTGACGGCCGAGCTTGGGCTTGTGTCTTTGGCCGGCACAGCGCCGGCCCTCGCCGGCATGGTCATAGGGCAGCGATTGCGGCGCACGCTCTCCGAAGAGCGGTTCCGCCGGGTATTCTTCTGGTCGATCCTAGCCCTGGGTCTGGTCATCGCCGCCAAAGCCTCTTCCTGAGACGCGGCAACTACCGTGGCCGCTGTTGTCGGAGCCACTGTTCCTGCGCCGCGGTTTCGATAGCGCCGGGTCGGACCGACCTCACTGTTGTGATGGCCGCCTCCGGTGACATTCCTCGTTCGATCAGGATTAGTGCGGCCATAGTGCCCGACCGGCCCAGGCCCGCACGGCAGTGCAACAGTACCTGCTCGCCGATGTCCAACATACCCTGGATCAACGGCGCAAGCGTCTGCCATTGCTGCATGGCGGCGGCATCCGGCGTGCCGAAGTCGTGGATTGGCAGGTGCCGCCATTCCATTCCCGCGTCGCGCACCGCTTGGCCAAGTCCGCGGATACCCAGCGCTTCCAGTTCTGCCGAAGCAAGCAGGCTGACGACAAGTCCCGCCTTCCACGCCCGAGCGGCGGCAATATCCGAGGCCAGACGAGGCTCGCCCGCATGCTTCCTGCCCTGGTCGGTGCCAGGGCAATGGGCCAGCCCGAGACTGCCGCTCGTCAGCGGCAGGGTCGCGATCGGATAGTCGCGGTCAGCGAGAGATAGGTCCGTCATCGTCTCCGCATTCGAGGCCGGCGGGCCGTAGTGCGTGCTACGCCTTGCCTTCGATCATCACCTGGACCAGGGACGGGCCGTTGTGGGCAAAGGCGCGTTGCAGCGCGGCGGCAAACTCGTCCGGTTCGCCGACGGCCTCCGCCCGCATGCCCATACCCCGCGCCATTTCGACAAAGCCTAGGTCAGGGCCCTCCAGGTCCATGTGGGTGTAGCCGCGGTTGCTCTCGACGCTGAAACGGCCGCGATAGTTGTCGATGTTGTGTTTCAGAATTCGATATTCTGCATTCGACAGAATGACAAAGACGATGTTCAGATTGTGGTGCGCAGCGCTCCACAATGCCTGAATTGAATACATGGCCGAGCCATCGCCGGAAACGCAGACAACCTGGGCTTCCGGTTTGCCGACGGCAACGCCGATAGCGCCGGCCAGCCCCTGACCGATGCCGCCGCCACGCCCTGCGTAGTAGGAGCCGGGGCCCGACAGGTCGATGGAGCGGTAGAAATCCGGACCGGCGGTGATCGCTTCCTCGACCATGACCGCGCCGGCGGGCAGCGCCGCGCCTAGGGTTTCCATCGCCAGAGAGACGGCCATGGGGCGTCGGGCGCCGGCGCGCTCGGCCCTGGCGATCTGGCTGGCGCGTTCCTGCGCCTTGGCTTCAGTGAGTTCCGCCACGCGCGCCTTGGCGGACGCCGCGTCGGGCGTGACGATCGCGGCAAGTTCCTCCATCGCCGGCTTGACGCCGCCGACCGCGCCCAGGGTCAGCGTGTTGTCGCGGGCCAGTTGAGCTGCCGACTCTTCGATCTGCAGCACCGTCAACCCGGCGGGGAAAGGCGAGGCGTCATCGAACCAGACCTCTTCGAAGAAAGGCCCGCCTAGCATCAGCACGCAGTCATAGGCGCTGAGCGTTGACGCGATGTGCTTGCGCTCCAACGGCAGTACGCCGCGCAGCAAGGGGTGCCGGTTCGGCAACGGCATTTGCGCGCGAATGCCCTCGATCCAGACCGCTGCGCCCAGCTTTTCGGCCAATGCCAGCAGCGCGTCGGTACCGCCGGAGCGGGCGATGTCGTCGCCGGCGACAATAGCCGGCGCCCGGGCGGCGGACAGCATCTGCGCCATCTGGCCTATAGCGGCAGCGTCGGGACGAGGCGCCCGGAACAAGGGACCGGAATTTACTGCAGCAATCTTGGTCTGCTGCTCCATCACGTTGATGGGCAATGCAACGAATACTGGCCCATACGGTGGGTCGTTGGCGATCTTGAACGCGCGCCGCAGGACATCCGCCAGGTCGTCGGCGCGCTCCACCTGGGTGCTCCACTTTGTGACTGGCGCGGCGATGGCGGCAAGGTCGTGGCTCAGCACCGGTTGGCGCAGCAGCATGCGGGTATCCTGCTGGCCGGCGGTGATGACCATTGGCGCATTCGCTTTCAAGCCATTGAAAATCATGCCAATGCCATTGCCTAAGCCGGGAGCCACATGCAGGTTGACTACGCCGGTCTTGCCGGTTGCTTGGGCATAGAAGCTGGCCGCGCCGACCGCCACGGCTTCGTAAAGCGCAACGATGTACTCAAGCTCCGGATGGTCTGCCAGATGGTCTAACAGCGGGCTTTCGGTGGTTCCGGGATTGCCAAAGATACGGGTGACGCCGTGGGCCTTCAGGCTCTCAAAAAATACGTCGCGTCCAAGCATGGGTGGGTCTCCGGCGAGGGGGGATGATATTGCCGGCTATCATAGCCGGCGTATGGATGATGCCTAGAGGTCTATCGATCAGGCGAACTGATAGGGATGTGATTGGCTTCCTGCGCATTGGTTGCCTACTTCTGACCCTATAATCCCGACGTGAGGAGGACGGACTGCGGATGCTTGGCCAAGAAACAGCCGTTGACGGGCTCGCCGGATGTGTCCGGCAGGTGTATCGCACTTGCCGGTCATGGCACTGGCTACCGCGGCGACTGGCGCTATCAGCCTTCGCCATCATACTGAGCTTCGGGGTAGCCACCGCGGCGCAGGTAGAGCGAATTGACTTTGGCAAAGGATGGACGGAGCAGCGGTTCTCTCTTTTCTCCAGCAATTCATTTGATCCGAGGGGAGCCAGCCTCGAGATAGAGTCAAATGGCACCGTTTCGTTGCTTTGGAAGCGCCTGCTGCCGCGATTTTGGCAAACCAGCAAAGCCAGTTGGCGCTGGCAGGTTCGCCAGGGCGTGCCCGCGACAGATCTCACCCGGAAGGGAGGCGACGACCGAAATCTAGCGCTGTACTTCATCTTTCTGCCGAAGCATGCCGCAGAGGCCGCGGGAAACGCTGGTATTTCTGCCTTGCTGGATGCCGCCGGCGCTCGGGTCCTGATGTATGTCTGGGGGGACCATCCCGTCGGCGCTATTCTGTCGACCCCTTACCGAGGCGAGCGCGGCCGTACAGTCGTGCGCCGTGGCATCGGAACCGGGATAGCAGATGAGGCCATCGATTTGGCTAACGATTACCGCGCCGCATTTGGCGAGCCTCCGGAAAGCTTAGTCGGGCTCGCGGTTTCTGCCGATAGCGACGACACGGGTACGCGCATCGTCGCCAGTATCGGCAACCTGATTTTGCGGCGCTAACCAGCGCTGGCCGGCAACCTGCCCCTTGCTCCTGGACGTCGGTCGTGCGGTAATAGCTGCTAATGATAACCACGCAAGCGAGGACGCCCTAATGACTCTTTCCAGCGTCTCCGACGTTGACGCGTCGAGCCCCAAGCACCTAGCCGACAAATATTCCATCGTCGGCGTCGGTGAGACTGCCTTCTCCCGCGGCGGTCTGTTCCGCACTACGCGCGCCATGGCGACGGAGGCGATCTCCAAGGCTATGGCTGACGCCAACATGACCGCAGACGATGTCGACGGCATGCTGAGCTATTCCGGCGCCGATTCGACCTTCTCGCCGTTTATCGCCGGCGACCTGGGCATCCGGCTGAACTTCTACATGGACGTGTTCGGCGGCGGCTCGTCGACCGAAGCGTTGATTGGCATTGCCATCGGCGTGATCGAAGCCGGCATGTGCAAGACGGTCGCCATCTTCCGCTCGATGAACGGCTTCAGCCAGGTGCGCATCGGCGGCACCGGCGCGCGGTCCGCCGTGCCGGTGAAGGGCGACGAACTGCATTCCCGCGCCTATGGCTGGCAGGCTGCCGGCCAGATGTTTGCGCCGACCTTCATGCGTCACATGTACGATTACGGCACCACGCCGGAACAGGTGGCTATGGTCAAGGTGACCCACTCGCAGCATGCGGCGCGCAACCCGAAGGCTTATTACAAGAACATCGTCACCGTGGATGACGTGCTCTCCAGCCGCTTTATCGTGAAGCCGCTGCATCTGCTCGACTGCTGCGTCGAGACTGACAACGCCACTTGCATCATCGTCACCCGGGCCGAACGCGCCCGCGATCATCGCTCCGGCCCGCATGCCCTGATCCGTTCTGTCGTCGGCCGCTGCTGCAAGCCGCGCATCGATATGCACTATCAGCACGGGCCGATTTCGACTGTGGCCGGCCATTATGCCAAGGAAATCCTGTGGCCGAACGCGGGCCTTGGGCCGGAGGACGTGGACATCACCGGCGCCTATGACGCCTTTACCTTTACCTCGATGCTGCAACTTGAGGACTATGGCTTCTGCAAGAAAGGCGAGGGTGGGCAGTACGTCTCGGACGGCACCATCCGCCTGGGCGGCAGACGTCCGAACAACACCAGCGGCGGCCACCTGTGCGAGGGCTACACCCATGGCATGAACATGGTGATCGAGAACGTCCGCCAGATCCGTGGCGAAATCGACGATGCCTGTCCGATTGGCCCGGACGGCAAGCGCCAGCACACCCACGATTATTCCGAAAGCGGCTCCTGCCGCCAGGTCAAGGATGTTGAGGTGAGCGCCAACCTGGGCTGGGCGATGCCGGGCACCGGGTCGGCCATGGTGATGGTCAAGGGCTGAGACGAGACGCAAGAGGAGATTACGACAATGGCTGGACAGATTACCGCCGACCACCTCGGCATGACGTTGACCATCGACGACCTGGACCACGAGAACAAAGAGTATTTCGCCTGGTGCGCCAAGGGCGAATTCCGCCTGCAGCGCAATCCGAACAACGGCCTGGTCCGCTATCCGCCGACCACCCGCTGCCCCTGGACCGGCGACAAGGAGGCCGAGTGGGTGCCCGTGGAGGCAAAGGGCACGGTGTATTCGTACAACGAAGTGCACCACGCCATTCAGCCGGCGTTCAAGGCCGTGGCGCCCTATATGCTGCTGCTGGTCGAGCTCGACACGCAAAAGGGCAAGCCCAGCGAATTCGAGGGCCTGCGGGTCGCCGGGAACCTGGTGACGGCGGATGGCGAGATGGCGCCGCCGGATATGGTGAAAAAAGTCGGCATCGGCAGCCGGATGCGGATGGTGATGAAAAAGCTGTCCGACGACATCGCCCTGCCGATGTGGACCCTCGACGAAGACGCCGAACAACCGGCGAAGCCGTGGCGGTATGCGCAGGAGTAGGGAGCCAGGCGGCAGCCCGGGGGTACTTTTGCCGCCGGGCCGTCGCATCCTTGTGACTGCCAACGTGCAACTTGCAATATTTGCCTATTGTCAACGCGCAGGAGCCTACTAACAGTAGCCGTGCGCTCGCCTGAAGCTGGCGTGTATAGCATCGCATTCGAGTATCATGGCGGGAACACGCGATTAGAACAAAGTCACCTGACCCAACCGGATCAGGTGACTTTATTCTAGGATGGGACTGTTTCTTTGGTGGCCAGCAGGGCGATGCGTTCGTACCAGTCGACAAAGGTATCTGGTTGGCCTTTGAATTCATCGAATAGTCGTTCGACCAGTGCTGCCAGTGGGCGGGTGCCGCGCTCCAGATAGTCCGAGATTGCATGGTCCAAGCCGCCGCAATCGGCGATATCTGCGATCTGATAGAATTCTGGCATACCATAAGCGAATGGCGATAGTGCGCCAGCTTCATCGATGATCAAAGGATTGATCACTCCAGCCAATAACGGATTGGCTGCCCCCGTTGTCCCGCTTAACCCGGCAAATGCTTGAGGACGGCTGAGAAGAGTGGCGGCTGTAGTAAGGTCGAGTTGAACAAAGAGGCCATCGGGGGCACTGGCCTTCAAAATCTCGGTCGTCAGATAGAGCCTGGCTTTGTCGTTGGGCGATAGCAATTCGTCTGGGCAGCTGCTGGCAGCTCTGCCTATCGCGGCCATTGGATGAAATTGCAGCAGGGTGGCGCCTTTGGCCGCTGCAAACTCCAACGCCCAGGGCAAATCGCCGAGCGAGGAGCGTCCGACGCAAAATGCGATGCCGAATGCATGGCCAAGGTCCCCGAGGCGCATCATAGCCGCCTCTGCCCGGGCGAATGCGCCGGTGTGGCGGCGCAGGCGATCATGTGTCGCCGGCGCGCCGTCGAGGCTGACGGCAATAGCGGAGAATTCCGGCAGCAGATCGTCAAAGCGCCCGCCGGTCAACGGGTATCCGTTGCTGATCAGGCTGATACGGTAGCCAATCCGCCGCGCCTCCCGGACCAGCGGCCGTAAGTCCGGGTAAAGTAGGGGCTCGCCGCCGGAGAGGCTCAAGGTTTCATAGCCATGGCTATGCAGCAGGGAGAGTGCATCCAGCAACGGGGCCAACGGCAAATATGACCGTTCCGCTGGCGAAGACGTGCTGTAGCAATGCAAGCATGACAGATTGCATTGCCGGGTTGCGTGCAGATGCACAATCCCGCCCGAAAGCAGACCCGTTGCCATGGCAGCGCCAGCGCCGAACCTACCGCCGGGCCGGTCCGGCGACGTCTTCGATAAACCGGTTCAGGTCCTGGAATTCGTGCTGTACGCGGACGCGGAAGATATCGGGGAATGGAATTCCCCATGGGAAAACTTCAATGCCCCGAACTCTGGCATCCGGAACCTTGGCTATTTCTTCCAATTTTTCCCGCCATTTGTTGCCATCGAAAACATAGTCGAGGCAGATGCCGTACACGCAAATATCGATCCCTCGGATATCCAATTTGCTGTGCGCCAGTTTACTGGCGACGGAGGCGACGACATCGTCAGGCACTTTCCTGGTGGCGACGGCCCGGGCGAGCGCTACGCGAAGGTCTTTTTCTGTGGCTGGCATGTCGTTCCTCCGTTGAAAATATAAATCTAGACATATCGTAATATCAAATTCCAAAAATAGTCAATGCAATCAATAATTTGAAATATGTCTAAATGGACAATGCGGAAAAAATTGCAATTATATTGAATTAAATATAGTGCATATTCATCTGGAATTTCTACAGATTTTCGATTTTCGGCCATATCGAACAACGGACACGGCGCTGGAACGATTGGAAATCCGCGCCACGCTTTCCGCAGCGTGCGAACTCCACTGGTGTTGTTTGGTCGAAACAGGTTAAGGTTCGGGGTCTTATCCCATTCCGCGCCGGAGCCCTTCCCATGCTGCGCATGCCAGAGCCAGATGCCGGCGTCTTTGCCCGCCGTGCCCAGATTGCAGCCGACCTGCGCGGCATGCTGCCTGCGGAAAGCGTGATCGCCGACGAGCATGAGCGGCGGGTGTACGAGTCGGATGGCCTGACCGCCTACCGCCAGTTGCCGATGATCGTGGTGCTGCCTGAGACGACGGCGCAGGTCTCGCAGGTGCTGAAATACTGTCATGCCAACAACGTCAAGATCGTGCCCCGCGGTGCTGGAACCAGCCTGTCCGGTGGTGCGCTGCCGCTTGCCGATGGCATCACCCTCGGCCTCGGCAAGTTCAAGAAGGTGCTGGAGATCGACCTGCCGAACCGCTGCGCCGTGGTGCAGCCGGGCGTTACCAACCTGGGCGTGACCCAGGCGGTGCAGCACCTGGGCTTCTATTACGCGCCGGACCCATCCAGCCAGATCGCCTGCACGATCGGTGGCAATGTGGCAGAAAATTCCGGCGGCGTTCACTGCCTGAAATACGGCACTACCACCAACAACATCCTGGGCCTGGAGATGGTCCTCATGGATGGTGAAGTCATTCGCATCGGCGGCAAGCATCTGGATTCCGAGCTTTATGACCTGATGGGCGTGATCTGCGGCTCGGAAGGCCTGCTGGGCGTGATCACCGAGGTCACGGTCCGCATTCTGCCGCGGCCGGCAACGGCGCGGGCATTGCTCATCGGTTTTCCCTCGAACGAGAGCGCCGGCGACTGCGTGGCAAAGATCATCGGCGCAGGCATCATCCCCGGCGGCATGGAGATGATGGACCGCCCGGCGATCCACGCTGCCGAGGCCTTTGTCCACGCAGGCTATCCGCTGGATGTCGAAGCGCTGCTGATCGTCGAACTCGATGGCCCCAAGGCCGAGGTTGACGAGTTGATCGAGCGCGTCCGCATTATTGGCGAGGCGGCGGGTTCGGTCTCGCTGCGCATCTCCAATTCCGAGGCGGAGCGCGAAAATTTTTGGGCTGGGCGCAAGGCGGCTTTTCCCGCCGTCGGCCGGATTTCGCCGGACTATTACTGCATGGACGGCACCATTCCGCGCGCCGCACTGCCCAAGGTGCTGAACCGTATGGCCGAGCTGAGCGAAAAGTATGGCCTGCGTGTCGCCAATGTCTTCCACGCTGGCGACGGCAACCTGCATCCGCTGATCCTCTACGATGCCAACATCCCGGGCGAACTGGAACGGGCGGAGGATTTTGGCGCGGATATTTTGCGTTTGTGCGTCGATGTCGGCGGTGTGTTGACCGGCGAGCATGGCGTTGGCGTGGAAAAGCGCGACTTGATGCCGGCAATGTTCTCGGACGACGACCTGAAGCACCAGATTCGGCTGAAATGCGCCTTTGATCCAGAGCAGTTGCTCAATCCCGGCAAGGTATTTCCGACGTTGCACCGTTGCGCCGAGCTTGGACGGATGCATATCCGCGCCGGGCAGATGCCCTTTCCAGACTTGCCCCGCTTTTGATTCGTCCGGAGCCAAGATGACCACCGATCTCCGACCCACTGATGCATCTATGCTGCGCGACATGGTTGCCATGCTGGCCGCCCGCAAGGCGCCGGCCGAAATCATCGGGGCGGGCAGCAAGCGCCAGATTGGCCGGCCGACGAATGCAGAATACCTATTGGATCTTTCCGCGCTGTCCGGCATCCGCGAGTACGAGCCGAACGAATTGGTGATGACGTGCGGCGCGGGCACGCCACTTTGGACAATCGAAAGCGCGCTGGAGAGCAACAATCAGCAACTGGCGTTCGAGCCTATGGACTATGGCCCATTGTTGGGCGGCCCGGCGCGTAGAGGCACGATCGGCGGCGCTCTGTCAGCGAATCTCTCAGGCCCGCGCAGGTTCAAGGCCGGGGCTGCCCGCGATCATTTTCTCGGTGTCGAGGCCGTCAGCGGCCGGGGCGAGACGTTCAAGGCCGGCGGCAAAGTCGTCAAGAATGTGACCGGCTATGACATGTGCAAGTTGCTGGCTGGTGCTTGGGGAACCTTGGCGGTGATGAGCGAGATTACGGTCAAGGTGTTGCCGGCGCCGGAAGAAACGCAAACTCTGGTGTTGCATGGCCAGACAGTGGAGCAGGCTGTCGCTGCTATGACGCTGGCGCTCCAAAGCCCGCATGAAGTCTCTGGCGCAGCTTGGTTGCCGGACGCGGGCGAGACTCTGTTGCGGATCGAAGGGTTCCCCGAATCGGTCAAGGCGCGGGTGGCCGCGATCCGATATCTGCTGGCAGGACAGAAGGCAGAGCAGACTCTGCTGGATGCCGGGCAGAGCCAGGCCCGCTGGCTTCAGGTCCGTGACGTGGCCCCAATACACTCGCCGGTGGACAGGCCTGTCTGGCGGTTGTCAGTGCCGCCGGCCAGCGCACCGTCGGCATGGCGGGCTTTGCTGGAGTCAGTCGCTGTATCAGGTTGTTTGGATTGGGGTGGAGGGCTGATCTGGATGGCAACTGATACCAGCCATGCCGATGGTGGGGCAGAGACAATCCGATCCGTCCTGGCTAAGGAAGGCGGTGGTCATGCGACGTTGATTCGGGGGGGTGTGGGACTGCGGGCGGGTGTGCCGGTATTTCCGCCGATGGCCGCCGGTCTTATGGCGCTGCAGACCAGAATCAAAGCAAATTTTGACCCGTCAGGCGTACTCAACCACGGCCGGATGCTGTAACATCCGGCGTCAAAACATTAGAACTGAGGAAATGGCCCTAAGATACAGGGCTGGAACGATGAATCAGGCTGATTCGTTGCCGTTAGACGCCTGAGCACGGCGGAGCTTCCGTGCTTTGGGTTTGATTTGGGCTTGCAGAGTGGATTCCATACGCCGAATTGACAAAGACGCCTGGTGGGCAACCGGCAGGCCTTCAAAAAAGTCGATCATCGCGAGCAACGCACGGCGGCATGAATCGACAGTGGCGGCATCGCCGGCGCGGGCCGCAGCCATTCCGGTACGGCTGTGGGTCCAAAATGCATAAAGTTGCGCATCTTGGTCACTGCTCTCACAAGCATGTCGGAAATTTTCTGGATGGAACTCTAACATCGAAAAACACCCTCAGTCCCTCCGGTTTGCCCGGCTCGATTACTGTATACAAATTTGCTCCAAAAATGAAGCAAATTCGTAGCTGTTTGCAGCCTTTAGTATCCCATATCGGGGTTTTCGGCTGTTTTCAACTCGCCATTAGCACAATGTACATGTGATTATGGCCTGAGAAAGGTGAGAACGTTCAGTCAGTTCGCCCTCGTTTTGGCGGGGGGAGCCATTTTGGCGGCCGATTGGGTTTGTGAATATTGTGATTCTGAAGACGTATACCAATTTGAGGCAACATCGCGTATTCGGTTATTATTGTATGCTTGCAAGATTACGTTATTCGAGGAATTTCTGCGGCATGCTCGCCGCGGTCGACGGTCTTTCAAGATATCCCTATGCTAGCGCTTGCCAATTTTCTGGAGAAATATCTTGTTCGAATTCGACTCCCTGAGCGCTCTGTCCGCAAAAATCGCCGACGGCCGGGTGACCGTAGAAGCTGTGGTGGATGCGTTTTTGAAACGGATCACGCAATTCGATCAAAAATTGCATGCATTTGTCGCAGTCTATGCCGATGAGGCTCGTGTTGCGGCGAAAGCTGCCGATCAGGCCATCGCCTCCGGCCATCGCATCGGGCCCTTGCATGGCTTGCCTATCGCGCTGAAAGACCTTGTGGATATGGAGGGCCGGGTGACTACGGGCGGGTCGGCGGTTTGGCGCGACCGGGTATCGCCAACGACTGCGGTCTTGGCCGAGCGTTTGCGCGCGGCGGGCATGATAGTGCTTGGCAAGACCCACACGGTAGAGTTTGCCATGGGCGGGTGGGGTACGAACGAACACATGGGGACAGCCTGGAACCCGTGGGATGCGGACGTTCAGCGGATTCCCGGCGGTTCTTCCGCGGGCTCCGGTGTGAGTGTCGCGGCGGCATTGGCACCTTGCGCTATTGGCACGGATACCGGCGGCTCGGTGCGATTGCCAGCGGCTTTCTGCGGGCACGTCGGACTCAAGGTGACGATCGGGCGAATCCCGACGCTGGGCGTGCTGCCGCTGAGCCATACCTTGGATACGCCTGGCCCGATGACCCGCACGGTTGAAGATGCGGCATGGCTGTATCGGGTGCTGCAAGGGCCGGATGCCAGGGAACCACGCACCCTTGGCCTCGCATACGAAGACCCGCTACCGACGCTAAAGAGGGGCGTTGCCGGCTTGCGGTTGGCTGCCATGCCCGCAGAGGACCGGGCGATTTGCGATGCTGACGTGCTGGCTGCCTACGATGCCTCGCTCGAAATCTATCGCCAACTGGGCGCGATTATTGTGCAACGGGAATTGCCCTACCGGCTTAACGATCTTGGGGTTGCGCTGGGGCGGATCATCGGCAGTGACGGCTATTTTCATGTGGGCAAGTTGGTGGATAACTTGAGCCTGCCCATAGACCCCGCGGTGCGGCCACGGATCTGGATCGGCAAGGATATGCCGGCGACCGCCTATATCGCCGCGTTGGCCGACCAGCAACGAATCAAGGCTGAATTTGCCGTGGCGCTGGCGGGATGCGATGCGTTGTTGACGCCGACAACGGCCACGGCGGCGATCCCGGTTGCCGAAGTCGATCAGATGGATACGCCGGCGGTCCTGACCCGCTTTGTCAACTTGATCGAGGGTTGCGCTGTCTCCCTGCCGAACGGATTTACGCCAGAGGGCTTGCCGACCTCGCTACAGGTCGTTTGCGCGGGCGAACAGGAGGCGATGGCGCTGCGCATCGCTCACGCCTTTGAGGCCGCAACGGACTTTGGCGGACGCGTGCCGCCGGCGGTGGCCTAAGCCCGAGTGACGGGGCACCCGAGCTAAGGTGCATAAGGGTGTGTCACTAGGACGTGGCGGCTGCCAATCGACGCCCACGCATCACTATACCGAGGCAGGCTAGGCCGGTCGCGAAAAGCGGCAGGCTAGCCGGCAGTGGGATATCGATTTCGGTCAGGTTGAAGTTGTCCAGAACCGCGGCGCTGAAGCCAATGGAAGTGATTTCAATAAACAATTTGTCCACAGGCACACCGAAGGTCGATGCAACGGTCGTGAATACTGTGGATGGAGTGGTCAACGCCAGCGCCCCGACCAAACTGCCATTGTGCAGTCCCGAAATCTTGATGTGGTTGCTGTCTTCGGATGTGATGGTGCGGAAGTCTACACTGTTGAACGTGAACGCGCCACCGCCGGAACGCGTAATTGAAACAAAGTCGTCTAGGGCCGCGCTTTCGTCGTTATAGAACGTCGTCAGAGCGGCGCCGGGATTTCCGAAATCGGTCTGCAATTCCCAACCGGTTCCAATGACGACCTGATATTGGAAGCCGCTTTCCGAGATGGAGCCGGCCAGATGCAGACGATCAATATTGGCATCGCCAAAGGTGATGGTGGTCGCAGACACGCCGACGCTTGACCCGACCACCAATCCCAATGCGAGTGCTATACTCTTTATGGACATAAAATACTCCAATGACGAAGCATATGCATATTCGTTTAAGTTAATTGAAGCTATATCAATAATATAGTGAGTGGTAAAAAATTTATCAAAATACAACAATATAGAAATATTTTTAAAACATCAATGTTTTCTGTGTATTGGAGGTGTGATTGGTTGTTGATTTATTGTTGTATTGGGTCTTCTGCGCCGAGTCCCGATCCCTCGGTGATTGCTGATAGCCGTCAACGCTGTGGTGTTAGAGCGGATCGCGATTCGGTTGGATCGGGCGAAGCCGCTCTAACTTTTTTGAATTCAGAGCATCGCCACGGCCAAGCATTGCTGGCGGCCGTGGCGTGTGTGGGTTCAGATTTTACCCACCACCGCTTCGCGGAAGCGGCTCTTCAGATAAGCGCCATCTTTCGGCGGCAAAGCTGGGGGGAGCGGCGCGTCGTCGACTTTGAAAGTCACGAACACCGGGCCGGTCGTTTCGCGGCAAGCCTTGACGCCGGCAGCGATGTCGGCCTCTTTGGTGACCATCATGGTTGTGCCGAAGCCGGCACCGGCGGCAATCGCCGTCAGGTTGGCGCCGCGTCCGGTGGCGGTCTGCTGTTGGCCGGTTTCGCCGTACCGCTCATTATCGATGCAGGCGATGGCAAAGTTGGCCGGCGCTTCCGCAGCCGCGGCAGCGAGTGCTCCCAGGCCCATCAGCAGTTCGCCGTCGCCGGCGATGCAAAGCACACGCTTGTCCGGCTGGGCGATGGCAAGGCCCAGGGCGACTGGCACGGCGCCGCCCATTGCGCCCCACATATAGAAGGTGCGCGGGCTATCGCCGGCGGCAAAGCAATCGTAACAGGCCTGGCCCAGGCTGGGGACGACCAGCAGGTCTTCACCGCGGTCGGCCAGAAGTTTTGCGACGATCTCGCGGCGGTTCAAAGCGGCCATGGGATCAATCCTCCGGAAAAATCTTTGCGCCGATCAGGCGCTGGCCCAGCAGCACGGCGACGGCGGAATTGGTGTAGTAGGCAAAGCGCAGCGCGGTCGCGACGGTCTCTTTCACATCCTCCGGCTTGTCGCAGCGATAGCAGATTACGCCCGCCACCTCGAAATGCTGCTGCGTGGTCTGGCCCATCGGCACCTGCCAGGTGTTCCACTCGCCCCATTCACCGCGCATGGTCACCAAGGTGACCAGCGGAAACTGGCAGTTCTTGATCAGGCTCAGCATGTTGATGGTGTTGCCGACGCCGGACGATTGCATCAGCAGCACGCCCTTGTCGCCGCCGAGCCACGCGCCGGCCATCAGGGCGACGCCATCTTCCTCTGTGGTCAGTGAGACGGCGCGGATGTCGTTCGCTTCATGGCAGCGGTTGATCAGCCGGGCATGGCCGGCGTCGGGCACGTAGGCGACCTGGCGCACGCCGGCCTCCTGCAGGCAGTCAAAGATATCGTCGCGCCATTCGCTCATGGGGCTGGAGGTC
>JAYPXD010000041.1:0-10510 GCA_038135395.1 Alphaproteobacteria bacterium
CCCTTGCACATGGTGATCATGCGTTCGGTCGCGACCAGGCCGGGGTTAAGGCCGACGACGCGGATGCCGTCGTCGACGGAGCGGCCGCCCATCGAGCGGGTGAAGTGCATCAGGCCGGCATTGGCGGTCGAACCGGCGACATAGGCGAAATTCGGCGAGAAGCCGGCCATGCCCATGACGTTGACGATGACGCCGCCGCCCTTGGCCTTCAGCACCGGATAGACCGCGCGGGTCAGGTTGATATAGCCGAACACCTTCAGGTTCCAGGCGTCGCGCCAGCGGTCCTCATCGATATCCAGGATATTGCCGGGAGGAATCGCGCCGGCGTTGTTGACCAGGATGTTAATGTCGGAGCAGGCCGCCGCCAGCTTCTCGGAATTGCCTTTCTGGGCGATGTCGATGGCGTGGACCGTGACATTGACCTGGTGCTTGGCGCGAAGCTCGTCGGCGGCCTTCTGCAGATCGGCCTCGGTGCGCGAGGCCAGGTGCAGGTTGCAGCCCTCGGCGGCCAGTTCGCGGGCTGCGGCGAGGCCGATGCCCTTCGATGCGCCGGTGACGAGCGCTGTCTTGCCGGCAAGGTGGAGGTCCATGGGGTGTTTCCTTCAGTATTGGGTGTTTTGCTGCGGAATTATAGGGGCTTCAAACGGTTAGGACAGCACCCCGATGGGCCAGGGCGCGAACTCATCCTCGCCGACGCCCAGGGCCTCGCTTTTCGAGGGCTTGCCGGAGGCAACCGCCAGGATTTCGGCGAAGATTTCCTCGCCCATCTGGTCCAGGGTTTTTTCGCCATCGATGACGGGGCCGCAGTTGATGTCCATGTCGCCGGTCATGCGCTGATACATCGGCGTGTTCGAGGCGAGCTTGATCGTGGGCGACGGATACGACCCGAAACAGGATCCGCGCCCTGTCGTAAAGCAAACCAGATTGGCGCCGCCGGCGATCTGTCCCGTTGCAGAAACGGGATCGAAGCCGGGCGTATCCATGATCACCAACCCTTTTTCGGTGATCGGCTCTGCATATTTATAAACGCCCATCAGGCCGCTGGAGCCGCCCTTCTTGGCGCCGCCCAGGGCTTTTTCGATGATATTGGCCAGGCCGCCGGCGTTGTTGCCGGGCGAGACGCGGCCGTTGATCTGCGTGTCCCGGCCAGCATTGTAGTCCAGCCACCAGTTGATGCGCTCGACGAAGGACTTTCCGACATCCACGGATTTGGCGCGGGCGGTGAGGGTGTGTTCGACGCCATACAATTCCGGAATTTCCGACAGGATGGCGGTGCCGCCGTTGCGGACCAGGATATCCATCGCCTTGCCCAGCGCCGGATTGGCCGACAACCCGGAAAACCCGTCCGAGCCGCCGCATTGCAGTCCGATGGAGATATGCTCGGCCGAGCAGGGCACGCGCTCGACCTTGTTCGCCTCCTTCAGCATTTCGCGGATCGCGCCCTTGCCCATTTGGATCGCCGCGGCCGTACCGCCGGCTTCCTGCATCGTGATCGCCTTCAGCATGGTGCCGCCGGCCAGGCTCTGTTCGGCAAAGAATTGGGCCAGATTGTTGCGCTCGCACCCCAGCGCCACCACCAGGGCCCCGACCATGTTCGGATGGCGGATATAGCCGGCCAGTGTGCGGCGCAGCAGGTCCATCGGCTCGCCGGTCATCTCCATGCCGCAACCCTGTTCATGGATGAAAGGGATGACGCCGTCGACGTTCGGGTAGTCCTCCAGGCGCTCCTCGTCGAAATAGTTGGCGATCTTGCGGGCGACCGTGGCCGAGCAGTTCACGGTGATGAAGACGCCGATGTAGTTGCGCGTCGCAACCCGGCCGTCGGCGCGCACGATGCCCTGGAATGTCGCGCGCGCCTCCGGCCGCAGGAACTCCGTCGGCTTGTAGTCGCGGGCGAAGGCATAGTCCTTTTGAAACGAGTCCATCAGCACATTGTGCGTGTGCATCCACGTGCCGGGCGCGATGTCCTCGCCGGCAAAGCCGATGACGGTGTTGTATTTCAGCACGGGCTCGCCCTTGGCGATGGGGCGTGTGGCGATTTTGTGGCCCATGGGCACGTCGTGCAGGGTGGTGACGTCTTCGCTGGCGACATAAGTGCCCTTGGCGATCTCGACACGGGCGACGGCCACGTTATCGGCGGCGTCAAGGCGGATGGTCGGGGCGTTGGCGATGGTCATGGGCGAGCCTCAGTTCGGCGGAAAGGTGGCGAGACCTGCTGCTTCGGTGCAAGCCAAGCCTTTGCATTGTACTGTCTGTGTTCCAGGTCACAGCTTGATTGCGCAGCAGTCCGTATCTTAGGGCGGAGCGGTGCGCAGATTCAAACGCCGTCCCAAGGGGCGGAAACGCGTGCCCGCGGCAGAGACGGGAAACGCCGATGTTGCGAACGATAGGATTCTTTGTGCTGATTGGCTGCGCGGCTATCGCGGCGATCCTGATATTGGAATTCTTGAACCTGCATCGACAGATGGGCGACCTGCTAGAAGGGCTGTTTGGCCCGCTGGCGAATGAGAATGATTTGTCTATTGCCGCATTGGCGGGCATGTCGGTCGGTTGGGCGGCCCTCGGCCTGGCTAGCCTTGTGCCGCAGTGGAAGCAATCGGCGCGCAGGACGATTTTCGCTTGGCCGTTGAGCCGCCGTCCATTCACCAGCTATCTGATTCGGGTCACCGTTTTCCCGTTGACGGTCGCGCTGGCGCTGATGCTTTCAGGCGGGCTGTTTGGCGTTGGGCCGGTACTCATTGTGGTAGCCTCGGCAGCGGCGCTTTGTGGCATGATGTTGTTCGATTTCCGCGCGGTGGTGCTACCCGGGGCGGACGAGCGGGCCATGGCGGGCGAAGCGGCCGCGGACATGCCCCCGAACGGTTGGGTTCTTCCTGAAACGGTCACGCTGGACATGCTGGGCCAACCGGCGGTCCGGTTTGAGCTTGCCCGCGACCTGCGGAACCGGGCGGTGCAGACCCGGCGGTTTTCGATGGTGGCGCTGGCCGGCATCGGTGCACTGTTGGTGGTGGCGGTCAACGTCATCCTGTTCGCCGGATTCATCGCGAACCTGGGTGTCGGCGCCAGCGGGCCGGAGCGGATCCAGGCGATGCTGGACGCCGAGTCGGCGGCGATCCGGCAGCTGTCGGACCAAAGAGTGTCGGTGCTGCGCCAGCAAAACGAAGCGGCGGTCAAGTTCATCCGCGATCAGCGCCCGTCGACGCGCGCGCCGATCAAAGACATGGACGATCTGAAACCGACAGACCTGGAACTTGCCGCGTTTCGGGCCACGTCGGCCAGCAAGCAGTTTGCCGATCGTCTTGCTGAAATCGACGGTGATATCGAACATTACAAGGGCGCCGTAAAAGCCATCCAGAATGAAAGGGTTGAATATCTAAGGCGTGATATCAAGGCAAATTTCGGGACATCTCAGCAAACAGATAATGTTAATTTACTAATTTCATCGGTAATTACGCGTTTTGACATCCTGTTTATCATGATATTTATCGTACAAATTTTGGTTAACCTCTACCGCTATACCATGCGGCTCTCGGCGTATTATTTGAGTCAAGCCGATGCCTTATTGTTGGCATCGGATGGCGAGGACGCATTGCTGAAACTGGTGCCGGCGCTCTCGCCGACTCAGGTCGACTTCGGCAAGGCACCCGACACGCCGGCGCAAAATCTTGAGAAATTGTTGGAAATGGCCGCGAAACTGCGGTCGGTTTCGTAAACATAAACGCTTACCGCCCGGTTTGTTGACTTGCGTCAATGACGACTTTAAGGGAAGATAAATCAATCGCCGCGCGGCAAGCGCGCACCCGCTCAACCGAATTGAATTGAGGGCTCCTAATGGCCAGCGCTGAGCGTCCGCTCTCCCCCCATTTGCAGGTCTATCGGCCGCAATGGACCTCTGTCCTTTCTATCTCGCACCGTGCAACGGGCGTAGCGCTGTCGGCGGGTGCCGTCGTGCTGGTCTGGTGGCTGGCGGCTGCGGCCGGATCGGCGGAATATTACGCCAGTTTCCAGGGCATAGCCGGTTCGGTCATTGGCCAGCTGTTGCTGTTTGGCTGGACGTTCTGTCTGATGTACCACCTCTGCAATGGCCTGCGGCACCTAATGTGGGATGCCGGGCACTGGTTGGAGCTGGAGCAGGCGCGCAAATCCGGCACGCACGTGGTGATTACCTCGGTGGCTTTGACGGTGATCTGTTGGATCGCCGGCTACGCGGCCATGTAAGGGAGACCAGAGAAAATGTCATTACGCTCTCCTTTGGCCACGGCGCGTGGCCTCGGCTCAGCTAAATCGGGCACGCATCATTGGTGGCTCCAGCGTGTGACTGCGGTTGCATTGGTGCCGCTGGTCATCTGGTTTGTTATCAGCCTGATCGTGCACGCCGGCGCTTCGTATGAAGAGGCCCGCGCCTGGATCGGCTCGCCGTTGCCTGCCGTTATGATGATCTGCCTGATCATTGCCACATTCCACCATGCACAGCTTGGCCTGCAAGTGGTGATTGAAGACTATATCCACGCCGAATCCTGCAAGATCGCATCCTTGCTGATCGTCAAGGGCGGTGCTTTCTTCCTGGGGCTGCTCGGAGTGTTCTCCGTCGCCCGAATCGCATTTGGAGGCTGATGCCGTGACGCAAGCCTATACAGTTCAAGACCACACCTATGACGTCGTTGTCGTTGGCGGTGGCGGATCCGGTCTGCGAGCCGTCCTCGGCTGCGTGCAAGCTGGGCTCAAAACCGCGTGCGTGACCAAGGTCTTCCCGACCCGCTCCCATACCGTGGCGGCCCAGGGAGGCATTTCGGCCGCGCTCGGCAACATGGGCGAGGATCACTGGCACTGGCACATGTACGACACCGTCAAGGGTGCGGACTGGCTGGGCGACCAGGACGCCATCGAATACATGTGCCGCCAGGCCGTGCCCTCGATTATCGAGCTTGAGCATTTCGGCATGCCGTTCAGCCGCACGGAAGAGGGCAAGATCTATCAGCGCCCCTTCGGCGGCCACATGAAGGACTATGGCAAGTCACCGGCCCTGCGCGCCTGCTCCGCCGCGGACCGCACCGGACACGCCCTGTTGCACACGCTCTATCAGCAGAGCCTGAAGCACCAGGCGGAGTTCTTCGTCGAATACTTCGCCATCGACCTGATCATGAGCCAGGATGGAGCCTGCCAGGGCGTCGTCGCCTGGAACCTGGACGATGGCACCATGCATCGCTTCCAGGCGCAGCAGGTGATTTTGGCGACCGGTGGGTATGGCCGCAGCTACTTCTCCTGCACGTCTGCCCATACCTGCACCGGCGACGGCAATGGCATGGTGGCGCGGGCCGGCCTGCCGAATCAGGACATGGAGTTCGTGCAATTCCACCCGACCGGCATTTTCGGCGCCGGCTGCCTGATTACCGAGGGCTCACGTGGCGAGGGCGGCTATCTCACCAACAGCGAGGGCGAGCGCTTTATGGAGCGTTACGCACCGACCGCGAAGGATCTGGCGAGCCGCGACGTCGTCAGCCGCTCCATGACCGTGGAAATCCTGGAAGGCCGCGGCGTTGGCCCGAACAAGGATCACATTCTGCTGCACCTGGAGCATTTGGGCGCTGACGTGCTCAACCTGCGCCTGCCGGGCATTACCGAGACCGCAAAAATCTTCGCCGGTGTCGATGCCACGAAGGAGCCGATCCCGGTGCTGCCGACCGTGCACTATAATATGGGCGGCATCCCAACCAACTATCATGGCGAGGTGTTGCGGCCGAGCGCGGACAACGACGATGCCGTCGTGCCCGGCCTGATGGCGGTAGGCGAATGCGCCAGCGTCTCCGTGCATGGCGCGAACCGCCTCGGCACTAACTCGCTGCTCGATCTGGTCGTATTCGGCCGGGCCGCCGGGCTGCGCTGCGCTGAGACCGTGACCCCCGGCGCGAGCCAGCCTGAGCTGGCGAAAGATGCGGCCGACTATGCGCTCGGTCGCCTCGACAAGTTCCGGTACGCCAAGGGCTCGACCGGGACGGCGGAGATCCGCGACTCGATGCAACGCTCGATGCAGTTGCATGCTGCGGTTTTCCGCGAGCAGCAGTCGATGGAAGAGGGCTGCCGCAAGATCGAGCAGGCCGCTGGCGCTATCGAAGACATCCGGGTCAACGACCGCTCGCTGATCTGGAACTCGGATCTGGTGGAAACGTTGGAGCTCGACAACCTGATGACGTGTTCGCAGGTCACCATGATCTCGGCAGAGGCGCGTAAGGAAAGCCGCGGCGCCCACGCCCGCGACGACATTCCGGACCGCAACGACGAGGAATGGATGAAGCACACGCTGGCCTGGTATTCCGAGGACCGCCGTGTTTCGCTGACCTACCGCCCCGTGCACGACTACACCCTGAACCCGGACGAGGTCGAATACATCGCACCTCAGGTTCGCGTGTACTAACCGGCATTTCGATCATTCTAGGCACAAGAGACCAATCCTATGGCTGAATTTACGCTGCCGAAGAACTCCAAGATCAAGCCGGGCAAGAAGCATACCCCGGCGACTCCGCCGAAAAATCCGCGGACGTTCAAGGTCTATCGTTGGTCGCCGGACGACGACCAGAACCCGCAGTTGGACGAGTACGTCATCGACATGGCCGAATGCGGGCCGATGGTCCTGGACGCGCTGATCAAGATCAAGAACGAGGTCGATTCTACCCTGACCTTCCGCCGCTCCTGCCGTGAGGGCATTTGCGGTTCGTGCGCGATGAACATCGACGGCACCAACACGCTGGCCTGCACCAAGGCCATCGACGAGGTGAAAGGCGATGTCGCGATCTATCCGCTGCCGCACATGCCGGTGGTCAAGGATTTGGTGCCAGACCTTAAGCATATCTATGCGCAGCTGGCGTCGGTCGAGCCCTGGCTCAAAACCGAGACCAACCCGCCGAACCGTGAGCGCCTGCAGTCGGTGGAAGACCGCGAGAAGTTGGACGGCCTGTGGGAATGCATCCTGTGCTTCTGCTGCTCCACCTCCTGCCCCAGCTATTGGTGGAACAGCGACCGCTATCTGGGCCCGGCTGTGCTGCTGCAGAGCTATCGCTGGCTGGCTGACAGCCGTGATGAGGCGACAGGTGAGCGACTGGACGATCTGGAAGATCCGTTCAAGCTCTATCGCTGCCACACCATCATGAACTGCACCAACACCTGCCCGAAAGGCCTGAACCCGGCCAGGGCGATCGCCGAAACCAAAAAGATGATGCTGGCCCGGCAGGGGTAGGCGCCTGCGTCTGTACCGTCGCCCGCGATGGTCCGCTCTGTTTCCGAACCCGGCTTCCGGCACAACCGCCTGGAGCCCGGTTCTTTTTAGATGACGGCGGCGGTCAGGCGCGCATCGCCGCCGCCAACGCCTGGTCCAGGTCGGCGATGATGTCCGCAGCGTCTTCGATGCCGATGGAGAGGCGCACGACGTCGGGGCCTGCGCCGGAGGCGATTTGCGCCGCCTCACTCAACTGGCGATGGGTTGTGCTGGCCGGGTGGATCACCAGCGAGCGGGTATCGCCGATATTGGCGACATGGCTGAACAGTTCCAGTGCATTCACCAGTTTCAGGCCGGCCTCGTAGCCGCCCTTCAGGCTGACGGAAAACACCGAGCCCGCGCCCTTTGGCATGTATTTCTGATGCAGGTCGTAATACTTCGAGCTTTTGAGGCCGGGGTAGGAAACCCAGTTCACCGCGGGGTGTGCTTCCAGGTACTGCGCCACGGCCAGGGCATTTTCGCAATGCTTGGCGACGCGCAGGCCCAGGGTCTCGCAGCCGGTGATGGTCAGATAGGCATTCATCGGCGCCATGGTCGCGCCCAGATCGCGCAGGCCGATGGCGTGGCCATGCACGGTCAAGGCCAGGTCGCCGAACGTTTCGTAGAAGGTGAGGCCGTGATAGGCGGGTTCCGGTCGGGTCAGCGATGGGAACTTGTCGTTCTGGCCCCAATCGAACTTGCCCGAATCGACCACCATGCCCCCCATCGCGTTGCCATGGCCGGACAGGAACTTTGTCGTTGAGTGGGTAATGATGTCCGCCCCCCATTCGAACGGCCTGCAGAGGTAAGGCGTCGCCGAGGTGTTGTCGACGATCAGCGGGATGCGGGCCTCGTGGGCGATGTCGGCGAACGCGGCAATGTCGGCGATGACGCCGGTGGGATTGGCCAGGCTCTCGATGAAAATCGCCTTGGTTTCCGGCCGGATGTGCTGGCGGAAGGCGGCTGGGTTATCCGGGTCCAGCAAGGTTGCATCCCAGCCGAACTTTTTGAAGGTATTGGTGAACTGGGTCAGAGAGCCGCCGTAGAGCTTGTTCGAGGCCAGGATATGCGCGCCGGGCTGCATCAATACAAAGCTGATCAGCATCTGTGCGGCATGGCCTGAGGCAGTGGCGATCGCACCCTTGCCGTCCTCCAGCGCCGCGACCCGCTCCTCCAGAACGCTGACCGTCGGGTTGGTCAGGCGAGAATAAATGTAGCCATAGGTCTGGAGGTTGAACAGAGAGGCGGCATGGTCGGCGTCGTCGAAGACATAGGCGGTGGTCTGATAGATCGGCGTCGCCCGCGCGCCGGTCGCCGGATCGGGCGAGGCGCCGGCATGGACGGCCAGCGTGTGGAAGCCGGGGCCTTGGTTCGGGCGGTCGGTCATGACGGGCACTTTCGTGGAGACGGGCAGTCGGGAGCAGTTTGCCGCCCAGTGTATCGCCGAGTCCGTGTCTGCGCCAAGGGCAAGCCAGCGGCTCATGCCTCGTCGCACTCCGGGGCGGACTGGGCGGCGGCAGTTTCCCATTCCTTGCGGATCGCAGCGCGGCGTTGCCCCATCCGCAGTTGCGTGCGGAGATGGCGCAGCAATTCGGCATGTTGTTCGACGGCAAGGCGCGCGGTTGCCGCTTTGCTGGCCAGCCGGTCGGCGTGCTGCTGCGCTTCGGCTTGGCGGCGCAACAAACCGCCGCGTCGCCGGTCCATCAGGTCGGCCCAGCGGCCCAGCGCGGCAGCGTCCCGATAGTCGTCGAGGGCGGCCGCCTCGGCAGCGACGCGCCGCTCCAGTTCGGCGATCTGGCGCCCTACTGCAGCAACGCCCGCCTGCGCCTGGGCGGCGTGCTGTTGCACCGCAAGGGCTTGCAGGCGCTGCAATTGGTGGAGCTTGGCCAGCGCCTTGGTGCGTCGGTCATCCGGCACGGGCCTCTCCCTCGCCGCCGGTGGCCATGGCTGCGGCACGCTGCTGGCGTTGCACATGCAAGGCAAAGCGGATGGCGACGGCCACGGCCTGGTAATGCTGTTCGTCCACTTCCTCGCCCACGTCCATGAAGCCGTGCAGCAGGCGGGCGAGCGGCGGGTCGCGGAAGATCGGCACCTGGTGGCCGCGGGCGACCTCGCGCAGGGCCATCGCCATATGGTCGACGCCCTTGGCGACGCAAATCGGCGCGCCGCCCCGCTCCCGCTCCCATTTGAGCGCCACGGCATAGTGCTGCGGGTTTACGATCAGCACGCTGGCGGTGCGGGCATCGACCAGCATCCGGTTCGAGGCGATGCTAATGGCCCGGTCGCGGCGGCGGCCTTTCATGTGCGGGTCGCCTTCGGTCTGCTTTTGCTCGTCCTCCAGGTCCTTGCGGGTCATGCGGTGCTTTTCCAGGTACAGATGGCGCTGCCAGAAATAATCCAGCAGGGCGATGACCGCATAAAGCCCCACCACTCCAAATATCATCGCCACCAGTTCGCGATGCAGGATCCCGCCGAGAAAGCCGATGGCGACGCCGATATAGGCGGGGGCGTGCAGGATGAACGGCGTCAGCTCCGCCGCCGTGATGGCGACGACGGCCGCCAGCTTGATCAGCGACTTGAAGAATTCCACCAGCCCTTTGACGCCGAATTTCTGCTTGATCCCATTCAAGGGAGAAATGCGGTTCAGCTTGGGTTGCACGTTGCTGCCGGCAAAGACAATGGCGCGCTGGCCGATCAGCGACAGCAGCGGCCCAACCATTAAAGCCGCCATCAGCGCCAGCCAGTACGGGCCAAGCCCGGCCAGGACATTGCGGATCAGCGCGGCATAGTCCGGGATGGTCCGCATCGCGTCGGCATGGTCGGCCTGCCACAGCGGCCCCATCACGGCGCGGCCGATCCCGTGCAACAGCGGGCCGGCGGCGGCCAGCACCACGACCGCTACGACGCAATACAAGGCGAAGGTGTGCAACTCTTTCGATTGGACGATATCGCCCTGCTCGCGCGCCTGCTCGAGCTTGCGCGGCGTCGGTTCGTGGGTTTTCGGTTGGCTCTGGTCGCTTTGGCTGTCCGACATGGCTGCCTTCCGTGCCTAGAAGTTGCCGAGCGCGGCGTCCAGGCCGCCGGCCCAATGGGTCAGGATCATCGGCAGGGCGATGAGGAACAGAATCAGGCCCGTGCCGGTGATGGCCGGGGCGGCGACAAAGAACACCATCAATTGCGGCATCGCCTTGTTGATGAAGCCCAGGGCCGCGTAGATCAGCGTGCCGACCACCAGAAAAAGGGCCAGGCGAGCTGGATGCC
>JAYPXD010000041.1:10520-18482 GCA_038135395.1 Alphaproteobacteria bacterium
GCCCAGCGCCGCGTAAATCAGCGTGCCGACCACCAGAAAGGGCAAGGCGAGTTGAATGCCGGTGGCGAAGGTCGAACCGACGCCCTGCAGGATACGCGAACTCAAAAGGTCCAACGGCAGGGCGCCGGCGCCGAGCGGCATGTCCTGTAGGTTCTTCGCCAGGGCCATCAGCGTGCTGCCGTGCAGGTTGAGGGAGAAGAACAGGGTGATGCCGCTCAACATCAACAGGTTGCTGAGCGCCGAGGTGCCGATGTTTTCGGCAACCCCATTGAAAATGTGGTTCAAGGCCAATTGCTGGGCGATGACCGCGCCGGATATGAACAGCGCATAGAGGAACAGCCGTAGCCATAGGCCGATGGCGAGGCCGATCAGCAGTTCGGTCCCGACCTGCGCCGCCATCGCCGCCGGCGGTGGCGCGATCGCGACCGCGCCGAACTGGCTGGGCGCCATCGCTAGGCTGGTCAGCAGGGCTATTAGCATGCGCAGGCGCGGCGAGAAATAGGATTCACTGAACCAGGGTATCAGAATAAATGCGCCGCCGATCCTGCAGATCAACATCAGGTAGGTGTAAACCTGAAGCGACAGCAAATCGGCCAGGCTCGCGCTCATGCGATGCCGACGATGGCGGGCCGGACGCGGGTGCCGATTTCCTCGAACGACAGCACCGGCGCTTTCACGCCTTTCGCCGCCAGCAAGGTTCGGACCAGACGCCGCCGGCGCGCCGGCGCTACGATGGCAGGATAACGGCCTTGCCCCGCCGCTTCGCCGATTTGCGCTGAGACGGCATCCGCCAGCCGGTTGATCTCCGACGGCGGCAATGCGATTTCCTGCTGCTGGTCTTCGCCGGGCGGCAATTCGTGGGCGCGGAATACGTCCTCCCACTCCGGCGCCAGCTGAATCAGGGGCAGCACGCCGTCCTCGCCGACCAGGGGCTGGGTGATCTGGCGACCGAGTTTTTGCCGGACATGCTCGACGATCGGCTCTAAATGCTGGGTGACGGCCTGGGCTTCCGCTAGGGCTTCCAGCAGGGCGGCGAAGCTGCGGATGCTGACCTGTTCCGCCAGCAGGGCGCGCAGCACCTGTTGCAATCGCTCGCGGCTGACGCGTTCCGGCACGATTTCCGCCAACAGAGCCTTGTTCTCGCCGGCTTTGTTGGAGGCTGAGATATTGGTGAATTCTTTGAGAATGCGCTCCAGCGCCGGGCGGGTGACCAGGTCCTCGATATTCCTCTTGATCGCTTCCATCAGATGGGTGGCGATGACCTCATTGGCCGTGGCAACCGGGAAGCCCAGGATCATGGCCTCGTCACGGTCCCGTTCGGCAACCCACCGGGCAGGCGCGCCGTAGACCGGCTCGAGCACGTCGCGGCCCTCCAGCGGCAGGTCAGCTTCCCCGCTGCGGATCACCAGGACGGCGTTCGGCTCCACCGCGCCTTCGCCAACCAAAACGCCCTGGATCCGAATGGCGTAGCGGTTGCCGTCCAGCGCCGGATTGTCGGTCAGGCGCACATCCGGGATGATGAAGCCCAGGTCGATGGCGATCGTGCGGCGCATGCTGGCGACGCGGTTCACCAGCCCGGAATGCTCGTCCATGATCAAGGGAATCAAACCCTTGGCAAATTCCACCCGGATTTCGTCGACTTCCATATAGTCACCCAGGGTTTTCCGCTTCTCGGGTAGAGCCGGTGCGGTCGGATCGCTGGTCTTGGCCGCGGTCAACCGGGCGGGCTCGGCCTTGGTTGACGTCCACGCCCAAGCGCCAAAGACGATGGCGCCGGCGACGAAGGGGAGGGTCGGCAGGCCTGGGGCCAGAGCGAAGACCGCCATCAGACCGGCGACCGTGCCCAGCGCCAGCGGATAGCCGCCCAGCTGCGCCAGCAGCGCTTTGTCGGCAGAGCCTGTCGTGCCGCCCTTGGCCACGAGGATGGCGGATGCGACGGAGATGATGACGGCCGGAATTTGCGTTACCAGCCCGTCGCCGACCGTCAGCACGGTATAGGTCTCAACCGCCGTGGCGAAGTCCATGCCGCGCCAGACCGTGCCCATGACGACGCCCATGATCAGGTTGAGCGCGGTGATCAGCAGCCCGGCTACGGCGTCGCCCTTGACGAACTTGGACGCGCCGTCCAGCGAGCCGAAAAAGGTGGTCTCTTCCTGCTCGACCCGGCGGCGCTCGCGGGCCTCGTCGTGATCGATTGCGCCGGCGGCCATGTCGCTGTCGATGGCGAGTTGCTTGCCCGGCATGCCGTCGAGCGCAAACCGCGCGCCGACTTCCGCCATGCGGCCGGCGCCCTTGGTGATCACCATGAAATTGACGATCAGCAGCACGGTGAAGATGACGATGCCCAGGATCAGGTCGCCGCCCATGACGAACATGGCGAAGCCCTCGATCACGCCGCCGGCGGCATGGGTGCCGGTGTGGCCCTGGCCAATGATCAGCTTGGTCGAGGACACGTTCAGCGACAGCCGCAGCATCAGCGAGGCGAGGAGCGCAGTCGGGAAAGCGGAGAAGTCCAGAGGGCGCTCGATGAACAGCGTTGTGATGAAGATCAGGATGGCCAGGGCGAACGAGGCGGTCAGGCCGATATCGACCACCCAGTTCGGCACCGGCAGGATCATCATGACGATCACCGCCATCAGCGCCAGGCTGACCATCACCGTGGGATTGTAAAAGATGGGCACGGCCACGGATTGGCGCAGCGAGCCGTTCATCCGGCGGGTTCCAATCTGGCTAGGGCATTTTGGTAGAGGTGAGGGGCAATGGGAGGGACGGGCGGCGGCGGTCGTCGAACAGCGCCTGCCTCGCCAGGCGCAGCAGGGGCCGCGCTGCCGTCAGCGCCGACAGCAGGATACCGCCGCCGCTGGCTCGCTCTGGCGTGGAATTTTCCAGCCGATCCGGGACCGCGGCGCGCATCCGCGCCACCCGTTCCATATAGGGCCCGGCCAGCGCCGGAGTCGCCGAATGGTAGCGACCGACGGCCTTGGGCCAACTGCCGGTCTCCTCGAATAGCGAACGCAGAAATTGAGCAGCATAGGCGGCGTTGGTCGCGGGTTCGAAGGCAGCCTCGACCGACCGGAAAGCCTGGCCGTGCCAGCGCCAGTTGATCTGGAAGCAACCGACATCCACCATGGTCTCGCCCTCCGCCAGGCGTCGTTTGACATGGCGCACGGCGTCGCGCTTGTCCGCAAACCAAAACCCTTTGCCCTGGTCGTTGACGGCCCAGGGCCAGGCCGCGTGTTCGCCGCCGTCGTCGCGCCGGCCGCTTTCCGCCAGCGCGATGGCGTGCATCCATTCGCGCGGTACGTTCGCCGCAATTGCTGCGGTTTCCGCGGCGTCGGCGCAGAGGTCGACGCCTCTGCCCGCGCTGGCGCATGGCGCGAGCAACACAACCCCGACCATCCAACCGATCCAGTGCTTAGATCGCCGATAGCGCATCCAACACCTCCCCGCGGGAAAAGTCGCTGAGTTTGGTGGCCATGTAGTCGCCCAGAATCCACAACGACAGCAGGATTGCGACGATCTTGGGAACGAAGGTCAGGGTCATCTCCTGAATGGAGGTCAGCGCCTGGAACAGGCCGATGACCAGGCCGACCAGCAGCGCCACCGCCATCGCCGGCCCGCCGATGGCCAGCGCCACCAGAATGGTCGAGCGGGCCAGGTCCATAATCGCTTCTGCGGACATTCGCCGGATGTCTCCTTACGCTTGGACGATGGCGGCGGACTAGATCGGCATGCGCAGGATATCGTGATAGGCCTCCACCACCTTGTCGCGGACGGCGACGACGGTGCGCATGGTCATTTCGGCGGCGGCCAATGCCTCCACCACCGATTGCACGTCGGTCTCGCCGGCGACCCCGGCTAGCGACTTGGCTTCGCCCGTGCGCATGGTCTCCAGCGCTTCGCCGGTCAGTTCGCGGAAGACCGTGCCGAAATCCTTGCCGTCGCCGTTGGCCGAGCCGATTGCGGCGGGCGCGGTGGCCTTGTCGGCAACCGGACCGAGCGGCGGGATGTTTTTCTGGACAGCGGCGTATCCCGCCAGTGCGCGAGTGAGCGATAAATCCATGATACGGAGTTCTCCCCTTAGCGGCGCAGCAGATCGAGCGTGCGCATGAACATATCCCGGGCCTGGTCGAAGGTGCGCAGCCCGGCGCTGAAGGAGCGTTCTGCTTCCTTCATATCCATCATTTCGATAATGGCGTTGACGTTGGAATACGTGACGTAGCCGTCGGCATTGGCGAGAGGATGCCCTGGCTCGTAGGCCTCCCGCAGCGGGGATGGATCGCGCGAGGTTAGGCTGACCGCAACCGTTGCAGCTCCGCTGGCGCGGTCAACCTGGTCGTGGAAATACACCTGCTTGCGGCGGAAGCCCGGGGAATCGACGTTGGCCAGGTTTTCGGCCGCCGCTTTCAGGCGCTTGCCCTGGGCGCGCATACCGGATGCGCTGACCGTCATGATCGAAGAAAAATCGTCCTGCATCGGGTTCTCCCCTCAGGCGATGGATTGGGGCGGAAGCGGACTAGCCTTGGGCGCTGACCGCCATGCGCATCAGTTCCAGGTTTTTTTCAAATGTCGCCGCCGCCAGGGCGTGACCGCCGCGCAGGCGAGCCGCCTGGATCATCTCGTCCTCCAGGGCGACTGTATTGCCGTTCGGCGCTTCTTCCAGCACCTCGGCCGGTTCTGTCCGCAAACCGCCGCCAGCGGAGCGGCCAGCGGCGGCGGCATGACCCGCTCGGGTCGCTTTGGCGGAGACATCGCCGCCATCCTGACGTTGGCGCCGCATGGTCTCCGCGAACGGCACGACGGCTGTACCGCGAAACCCGGGAGTATCCGCGTTGGCGATGTTGCGGGCGACGACCCGCAATCCGGCGGTCTCATACGACATTCGCGTCGATGCCAGATGGAATACGCCGATCCAATTAAGCATGAATGGTCCTCCAAGTGACTCCTGCTGGCCGGTGTTGTGCGCCGGCATGTGTTAAGATTCGGTGCAAACTGAATTGTTTTTCGCTAACCGGCTGTTAGCCATGCGGCGGCTACATCGCTGTCATGACCACAGCAATTCAAGACCGCCTGGCCGGCTATGGCCGCCTGGTTCGCGCCCTGCAGGCGCTGGAGCCGCACTCGTTGACGGTTTTCGGAGAGGTGGTGGCCGCGCGCAGCGGCGTGCTGGAGGTCGCGGGGCTGTTCGGCTTTGCCCCAGTCGGCACGCTCTGCCGCGTTGAGACCCGGCCGCCGGTGCGTGGCGAGGTGATCGGCTTTCGCGGCGGGGTTCATCTGGTCATGCTGTATGGCAAGACGGATGGCGTCTCGCCCGAAACCCGCGTGATCCTGCTGCCGGATGCGCCGGCGCGTCCGTCGGATGCCTGGCTCGGGCGGGTCGTCGATGGGTTTGGCCAGCCGCTGGATGCGCGCGCCAAGGGCCTGCTCGATCCCGGCGGTGAGCCCATCGGCCTGCACGGCTCGCCGCCACGGGCGACGGAACGGCGGGTGGTAGGGCCGCGGCTGGAGACAGGGACGCACGTCTTCAACACATTCCTGCCCTTATGCCGTGGCCAGCGTCTTGGTCTGTTCGCCGGCTCCGGCGTCGGCAAATCCAGCCTGCTGGCGGCTTTGGCCGAGCGCGCGGAGGTCGACGTCGCCGTCATCGGCCTGATCGGCGAGCGCGGCCGGGAGGTGGGCGAATTCGTGCAGCGGACGCTGGGGCCGGACGGTCTGGCGCGCTCCGTCGTCGTCGCCGCGACCGCCGACGATCCGCCGTTGCTGAAACGCCGCGCGCTGTTTCTGGCGACCGCTCTGGCCGAGCATTTCCGCGATCGGGGCCGGCAGGTGCTGCTGACGGTCGACAGCCTGACGCGCTTTGCCGAGGCCCACCGCGACATTGCCATGACCGCCGGCGAACCGCCGAGCGCGCGCGGCTTTCCGCCGTCGACTCTTGCTCAGCTTTCGCATCTGCTGGAGCGCGCGGGCCCCGGGCCGGACCGGGACGGCTGCGGCGACATCACCGCGCTCTATACGGTGTTGGTCCAGGGCAGCGACCAGGAGGAGCCGCTGGCGGACGCCGTGCGCGGCATGTTGGATGGCCATGTGGTGCTGGACCGCGACATTGCCGAGCGTGGACGCTATCCGGCGATTGACGTGCTGCGCAGCGTCTCGCGCTCGTTGCCGCATTGTGCGACCGCGGCGGAGAATGGGTTGCTGTTGGAGGCGCGCAAGCGGATGACGCTGTACCGTGAGATGGAGCCTATGCTGCGGCTTGGCGCCTATCGCAAAGGCACGGACGCAGAAACCGACGCGGCGATTGCTGCGCATCCGCCGCTGGAGGGGTTCCTCGGCAATGGCGCGGCCCGCCCGTCGATTGACGAAAGTTTTGGCCTACTCAGGTCAATTGTGAGTCAAAGCAACGTTCCGGCGGCTGCACCGATGCGCCGTCTCCGGCCCGTCGCTGCGCCATCGGCGTAGCCGATTGCGGCCGCAGCCCAAGTTCGGGCAAATACCGCCGGGCGCGGCTGCGGGCCTGGACCGCGCCAGCCGTGCTTTTCTCCGCTTCGACGATGACGACGCCGCCGAAACGCCGGAACCAACGCGCCGTTAGTGGCTCCAGTGGCGCAGCCAGCCGCGACAGGGTGCGGCCATGAAACGGCGCCAGATGCAAGGCGCGCTCGGTCGCCAAGGGCTCGAACATGTTGTCGCTCAGCAGGCGGCGCAATTGCTGGCCGGTAAAGGGGCGGCCATGACCGAACGGCAGAGTATCGCGCAATGCCCAAAGTCCGCTGCGGTTGGGCACAATCGCCAGCAACCGCCCACCTGGGGCGAGGACGCGCCAACACTCGCGCAGAAATGGCCGGACCTCTTCGGCGGTTTCCAGGGCGTGTAGCAGGACCAGACGGTCGATCATCGCATCGGGCAGCGGCCAATCCACTTCCTCCACCTGGGTGGCGATGTTGGGGATGGAGCTTGGCCACCGGACGACGCCCTGCGTTGCCGGCATCAGTGCCGCCACACGCTCCGCCTCTTCCAGGAATGGGCGCAGTACCGGCACGGGATAGCCGACGCCGGCAAGCCGTAAGCCGCGCACATCGCGCCAGCGCTCGCGCACGCGCAAGGCCAGCCGCCGGCGGACCGTCTGGCCCAAGGGCGAGCGATAGAAATCGCGCAGGTGTTGAACGTCGGTTCGCATCCGGCCTCCGATAATGGTACAACGTGCCAGAAGTTTGTTTTTCACGCCACATATGGGAGGGAAGGCATGGCCGCCCTAGAGATTGTTCTGGTACCAGCGCTCAGCGACAACTACGTGTATCTGGCGCACGACGCCGACACCGGCGACACCGCGGTTGTCGATCCGGCCGAGGCCGAACCGGTGCTGGCGGCGCTGAAGGCCCGCGGCTGGACCCTGACCCACATCCTGAACACGCATCATCATATGGACCATGTCGGCGGCAACCAGGAGCTTAAGGCGGCATATGGATGCCCGATTATCGGTCCGCGCGCCGAAACGGGCCGGATTGCTGGGATGGACGTCCTGGTGTCCGAGGGCGATAGCTATGCGGTCGGAACCCAGACTGCCAAAGTGATCGAGGTGCCGGGGCACACAACCGGCCATATCGCTTTCCACTTCGCTACCTCCGATGCGTTGTTCTGCGGCGATACGTTGTTCGTCTTGGGATGCGGCCGGATGTTTGAGGGCAATCCGCCCGGTTTCTGGGATTCGCTGTGCAAGCTGCGGGCACTGCCGGATTCGACCAGGATCTATTGCGGCCACGAATATACCCAGTCCAACGCGCGGTTCGCCCTGTCCGTCGATCCGGACAACGCAGCGCTCAAGGCGCAGTCGGCGGAAATCGACCGGTTGCGTGCTGCGGGCAAGCCGACAATTCCGGGCCTGCTGGGGCCGGAGAAAGCCACCAACCCCTTCCTGCGGGCCGATGATCCGGCGATGCAGGCGGCGGTCGGCATGACCGGGGC
>JAYPXD010000042.1:0-3942 GCA_038135395.1 Alphaproteobacteria bacterium
GCATAGAGCCCCATCATCAGTTCCGCATCTCCCATAAGCGCCATTACGCGCTTATTCGGTTGCGCCAGGGCCAGGCCAAGGGCGGTGGGCAGCACGCTGCCCATAGCGCCCAGCAGGTAGAAATTCAGCGGGTTCTCGGCAGCGCTCTCCACGTCCCATATGGCGGAGCCTAGCCCAGCAACGATCAGCAGGTCATTCCTGCGGCCTTCAAGCAGGCGGTGAATCGCCGGCCGGCGGGGGAGAAGATTTTCGACCATGTCAGCAGCCCCTTACTTAAAGACTTTTGCGCCGATTACACGCTGTCCGATCAGGACGGCCACCGGGCAATAGGAATTAAACGCCAGCCGCGCGCCGGCCAGTACCATTTCGCCGATCTCGTGGGCATAGTTAGCGCGCATCACGATAACGCCGGAGGCCTCGAGGATTTTTTCAGCCGAGTGCCCGCCGTGAAGCTGCCACGGATTAAACTCGCCCCATTCGCCCCGCATCGTTATGATGGAAAAAAACGGGAAACGGCCGGAGGTCGCGAGGCCGAGCGCGTTGACCGTGTTGCCGATGCCTGAGGACTGCATCAACATCAGCGAGCGCTGACCGCCGAGCCATGCACCGCAGCAGACGCCTACGCCTTCAAACTCGTTAGCCAGCATCCCGGCTTCAATCTCCGGATCGGCCAGGCACTTGTCGATGACATGGCTATGGCCAGCGTCGGGGACGTAGTGACCCTGTTTGATCTCAAGCTCTTTGATCGCCTGATAAATGTCTTCGCGCCAATTGGGTTCGGCGGCGGCTTTGAGGTCTGCCATCTTGTACTCCGGTTGCGTTCATGACCTACTATACTGCAGAGCGCGACAGGGGCCAGCATACTGTGTCCGACTAGCCAAAGGCATTTACCTGCAATGATTGCAAGAAGCCTCACGTCCTTTGGGGATGGTGCAACCGGGAAGCGTTGGCTGGTTCTGGCCAATATGTAACCATGGCGACCGGCAGGCTTGGGAGCCGGGCATCACCGACTTACATTGGATTGAGTGTAAAATTTTTGATCGGGAGTCAGCGTACTTTACACTTTTTCAGTTTCCCTGCGAGGTTGCTCGCCGAATGCCTTGCGCTATTTTGGTGTGGGTTTGGCAAGGAAATTGCATATGTCGTTATGCGCACGCTTGTTAGAATGGCGATTGAAGCTGCTCGGCGTGTAGAAGGTTGTGTGGAGAAGCGAGGTCCCATGAAAAAACTTCCGATTGTAGCAAGTTTCGTGGCGGGAATGGCGGCGTTAGCGTCTTACACGACACCGGCTCAGGCGCTGTTGATTGACGATTTCATTACGGCGCAAACCGTCTCAGTAGACGCTGTTCCGCCTGCAAGTGGGTTTTTCTCTGGTCCTGGTGTGAGTGCACTTGGCGGTGAGCGTGATATTTTTGTATCGAAAACCGCTGGTGCGGATGGGGACCGCATTCGGGCCCGCACCAATCCTCTCGGCGAAAATAAACTGCGGGTGAGCATCGATGATGGCGTTCGTGGTTATGTCGATATCGTTTGGGACGGTGCCGATAACAATGCAGCGATCAATGCAGCGGGCCTGGGTGGCATTTCGTTGTTAGCGGACGGTTCCACCGCATTTGCCCTCGGCGTGTCCGGCTCTGACGTCGGTGGCCCGGCCCGAGTGACAGTGTTTCGACAGGGAGCCGCCGGAAACTTCTTGAGCGGTGTATTCAACGTCCCGGGTGGTATCTTAGCGGGCGTGCCTGGCGATGACGTCACATTGTACCTGGACTTTTCATCCTTGACCGTGACCGGTGCCGCCAGCGCGAACGACATTTTGACATCGGTTGGCGCAATTCGTCTGCGGATTGATGCACAGGCGGCGGCGCAGGAAGCCTGGGATTCGAACTACACATTCTTCGGCACAATTCCGGAGCCTGCTACGCTGGCACTGATTGGTGTCGCCGCTGTCGCGCTTGGCGCAGCTCGCCGGCGCTGATTGTTCCCGCAGTTCGATTTAATGCGAAGGGGGGCATTTGCCTCCCTTTTTGCATTTGTCACCCATTGCATCACCCGGAAATCCCGAGTTTAGTGGCAATTCGCACCGTCCGAGGAATTGCGCATGACCGCTCAAACCATATCGTATCGCCATATCGATGTCCGTCCGATTGCCGGCGCCCTTGGCGCTGAGATCCATGGCGTTGATATCAATGACCTGACCGACGAAGCATTCGCTGAAATCAAGTCGGCCTGGCTGCGGCATCTGGTGATTTTTTTCCGCGGGCAGTCGTTGAACGACGAGCAACTGAAAATCTTTGGCCGCCGCTTCGCACCGTTGTTCCGCCATCCGAATTTCGTGCCGCAGGACGATCAGCCTGATATCGTGCGCGTCTACACCGGTCCGAATGACCGACGCATTGTTGGGGAGGATTGGCATGCCGATACCTCCTGTATGCCGGAACCACCATCGGCGGCCGTACTCTATGCGGTTGAGGTGCCGCCCGTGGGTGGCGATACTTTGTTCGCGAACCAATACCTGGCGTTCGAGACCCTGTCGGATGGGCTGAAAAGCGTACTGGATGGGATGAAGTCATTTCACTCCGACGTGCGGGTCGCCGGGCCGTTGGCGAAAGACCGCCTGACCGGCCGAACTTCTGTTAGCCGGTGGGACAATGAATGGAAAGCCACGGAAGCGATGCATCCGGTCGTCCGAACCCATCCGGAGACCGGGCGCAAAGGGCTGTTCGTTAATGCTTCCTACACCCAGTATTTTGAGAACATGACCCGCGAGGAAAGCCTACCGCTTCTGAATTTTCTGGAGCAGCATGCGACCCGCCCGGAGATGACCTGCCGCTTTCGCTGGGAGAATGGTTCGGTTGCTGTCTGGGACAATCGCTGCGTCATACATATCGCCATGCACGACTACAAAGGCCAATGGCGCAAAATGCACCGGGTGCAGATGGTCGGCGACCGTCCTGTTTGACAGCCCAGCCTACCCGCAGCCTTGCCGGTTTGGCCCATTTGGCCATTTCTTGCGCATGATCAGCATCCTTGCACACTCTCTTGCCGTCGTGTTTGAGAAATAAAGTAAAGCCCGACACAGCCGCCGCGGCGTCCGGGAATCGGTCCAGTGTCTTCTTTGGAGAGAAACGATGATCTGCCTCGACACCCAACTCCGCGATTTCGACGCCAAGGAAGTCCCCGCCCAGGCGCAGCGGTTCGAGCAACTCGGCTTCGACGGGGTCTGGACCTTCGAAGCAGCGCACGATCCCTTTCTGCCGCTGGTGCTTGCCGCCGCTGCGACCGATAAGCTGGAGATCGGCACGAATATCACCGTCGCTTTCGCCCGCTCGCCCTTTGCAGTGGCGCAGACGGCGTGGGATCTGCAGAAGGCGTCGAAGGGTCGGTTTCACCTCGGCTTAGGTACGCAGGTGCGCGCGCATGTGGAGCGGCGCTTCTCCATGCCGTTCGAGCGGCCGGCGGCGAGGATCACTGATTATATCCGCTGCGTCCGCGCCATCTGGGAAACCTTCCAGACCGATGCCCGCCCGTCCTACCAGGGCGAGTTCTATCAGTTCCGGCTGATCAATCCGTTCTTCAACCCTGGTCCGCTCAGCAATCCCCACATCCCGATTTATCTTGCGGGCGTGAACGAGCGGATGTGCCGGGCGGCAGGCGAAGTGGCGGATGGTTTTCACGTCCATCCGGTCCACTCGGTCGGCTATCTGCGCGACGTGGTAAAGCCGGCGATTGCTGCCGGAGCCGCGAGTGCAGGGCGGTCAGTCAGTGATGTCGCCCTCTACGCGCCTGTCTTTGCCGTTACGGGCGAAACCGAGGCGCAGCGGACGGAGAGTGAGGCGGAGGTGCGCCGCCAGATCAGCTTCTATGGCTCAACTCCCAACTACCGCGCTGTGTTAGAGTACCACGACTGCGGACACATCGCGAAGGAATTGTCGGCTCTTGTAC
>JAYPXD010000042.1:3952-5411 GCA_038135395.1 Alphaproteobacteria bacterium
CGCAAATCTGGGCAAGGCGCTGAGGCAACGCTATGACGGCGTGCTGGACCGCGTATCACTCTACTTCCCAATCCAGGCCGGCGATGCGGATACCAGTTGGCAGCGGTTTGTGCGGGACTTCAAGGCCTAAGGCGCTGCATCGCCGCCGCCGCCGCTGCGGCTCGGTCGTCTGGTGGTGTGTAGGTCCAGGCGTCCAGCGGCGGGCCGGTGAACTTGCGGGCGAATTCGCCAGTATACAAGCCATCGAGGAAACGGCGTAGCCGCGGCTTGCCGCCGGGAAGCTCGATGATGTGCACGGGCTTGCCGGTGAAGCAGGCCTCCGTCAGCATGTTTGCGCTGTCGCAGGTGACCACCAGATGGTCAGCGAGTGCCAGTAGACCGAAATAGGGATTGGGGCCGTCAGCTTCGCCTGACCAGAAGAATGCGTCAGGAAGCGCATTGCGCAGGATCGCTGTGTTCTCCGCGCCGGTACGGCGAGAAGTAGTGACCAGCAGCGAGTAGCCTGATGCTGCCAATGCCTGAAGCCTATTTGCCAGGGTTCGAGCGTCAGCCTGTGTGAAATCATAAGCTTGGCTCTTTCCTCCCACCAGCACGGCAACGCGGGGCGAAGCGAAGTCGCGCAGGCGCGGCTGCCATTCGGCCTTTGCAACAATGAGCTTCTCAGGTGTTACCCGGTGGATAGAGCCATAGGTCTGAATCACGTTAGGGCCGCCGAAGCCATCGTGCTTCGGCGCCACTATTAGGTCGAAAAAGTTTGCCGGACAGTCAGGTTTCTGCACATAGACTGTGAACACGCCCGCCCGACGCAGCGCCAGCGCTGCGGGAATGCTGCGGCGGCCGCAGGCAATGACGAGGTCTGGCAGTGGCGGCGTAAAGTCCTCCGGGTTTTTAACCAGCATCCCTAACCGCCGCGGTGACCAATGACCGGGCAGCCAACGCCATGGCGCACGCGGTCGAACAGTCTTTTCGACGATGTGGGCAGGCTGCACAGCGGCAATGGCCTCAGCCAGGCCCAGGCCCTGAGTGCGCATTCCGGCCTCGCCGGTGGTGATGGTCCAAATCTGGAGGGGGGCTTTAGAGGACACCATCCGCCTTCAGCGCCGCAATTTCCTCCGCTGAAACGCCAATGCCCCCCAGAATTTCTGCAGTGTGCTGACCCAGCGTCGGCGCAGGCGTCCGGATCGCGCCGGGAGTGTCGGAGAGGCGGGGGACGATGTTGTGCATCGGGATGTGGCCCATGTCCTCGTCCGGCATTTCCACCAGCGCCTCGCGGCCGATGACGTGTGGATCGGATCGGTATTGCTCAGCGGAATAGACCGGGCCGGCGGTAACTTCGAGTTTTTCGAAAAACTCCAGGTTCTCGGCAAGGGTCTTTTCGGCGACTGCATCGGCGACGACGCCGTCGACATAGTCCAGATGCTGCATCCGCCCGGCAGGATTGTTGTAGCGCGGGTCCTCG
>JAYPXD010000042.1:5421-8313 GCA_038135395.1 Alphaproteobacteria bacterium
ATGCGGTACTGGGCGTGGATCACCACCATCACGATCGTGATCGGTGGCGGTGCGACCTGGCTGCTCGGTGGGTCCGGCCTGCATGTCGGCGCCAGCGGGGTGGTCTTCGGATACTTCGGCGCGATCCTCGGCGCAGCGGTGTTCGAGCGGTTGCCGGAGCGCATTGGCGACTTGCCGCTGGCCGCATGGATCGCCGCATCGCCGCCCAGGATGGCGTGCATCGGCTCCATCAGCGAGAGGTCGATCACCTGCCCCTTGCCACCGTTCTGGCCGCGCGCCTGCAGCGCCACCATCGTGCCGAACGCGCCATACGTGCCGGCGACCATGTCGGCGAGCGCCATGTTCGGCAGCGAAGGCGCGCGGTCCGGGAAGCCGGTCTTCATGGCGAAGCCGCTCATGGCCTCGATGAGGGTGCCGAAGCCGGGGCGTTCCTTGTACGGTCCGGTCTGGCCGAAGCCGGTGACGCGGACGATGACCAGGCCCGGATTGCGGGCGTGAAGGACTTCGGGGGCGAGACCCATACGCTCCAGACCGCCGACACGGTAGTTCTCGATAAAGACGTCGGCGGTTTCGACCAGCCTGAGCAGTAGTTCCTTCGCCCGGTCGTCGCGCAGGTTCATCGGCACGCTTTTCTTGTTGCGGCCATAGATCTTCCACTGCACCGCATGCCCGCCAGCGCCCCAGGAGCGCAGCGGGTCGCCGTCAATCGGCTCGATCTTGATGACCTCCGCGCCAAAGTCGGCAAGCAGGACCGAGACCTGATTGCCGGCCACCAGGCGGGTGAGGTCCAGCACGCGAATACCGTCGAGCGGGCAGGCGGCGTTGGGGGTGAAGTCTTTGACGGGTCCGATGGGCATGCGAAATTGAGGTCCGAGGAGTCAGGCGGGTGATTGCCTCTAACCTAGCCAGCCAATGCAGGGCCGTCACCGTCTTATGCAGCACATGCTTATGCAGCACATAGTTTCCGCAATCGCTGTAAGCTGCCGGCCAATCTGTTTGGTTGACGTCTTCGACCGTGAAAGGCCTGGACGGGGAAAGGCCTGGACGGGCGGGTTGAACCAGCAAGCGGTTCCCAATACTCTGACCGAATGCAATGTCGGCTGCGCTTGAACCAGTTCGGGACAGTGGTTGCCAGGAAAGATAGGAAGCCGATGATATTCAAGAAATTCGCGAGAGGCCTTTTCGCCGGCGCGCTCATTTGCCTGGCCGCTTCCGGCGCCCTGGCGGCGCCGATAACGACGCCCGTCGGCTTGAACCCCGGCGACCAGTACCGCCTTATTTTTGTGACAGACGCCGTCCGGGATGGGACCTCATCGGATATCGCGGACTACAACGATTTCGTCACGGCCGTGGCGAATTCCGTTACAGAGCTTGCGGCTCTTGCGACCACCTGGATGGCTATTGCCTCGACTGCGACGGTTGATGCGCGGGACAACACGGGCACGAACACGCTGACCGGCCTGCCGATTTTCCAGTTGAACCCAGCGAGTTCAAAGGTGGCCGACGATGACGCGGACCTTTGGGATGGCGTGCCGGACTTGGCCCTGATCTACAACGAGAATGGGGCGGTTCCAACAACCAGCAGTCGTATTTGGACGGGAACGACCGGGGCGGGTTTTAAATCGCCGGACGCGTTACTCGGCGCGGCCTCGCCGCGCACCGGTCTGGTTGGAGCGCTTGATTCGCGTTGGATTGCGCATATTCAGCAGGCCGGGACCGAAGAATTCCGCTTCTATGCATTATCCGCTCCCCTCACAGTGCCAACTCCTGCGCCCGCGCCGATTGGGCTTTTGGTTGCCGGGTTGGCGGGGATAGCTGTCATGCATCGCGGTCGGCTCGGGTGCGGCGGACGGAAGACCAGTACTGTCGGGGCTTGAAGAGCACTGTTCTTCAAGGTTCGGTGGTAGGTGGGCGCAGGCGGCCCGACCTTGCCGCTGGCAATCATGATGCGCGCGTAACGTTTGAGGACCCATCCCCATGGCCCGTATCGCCGTCGCCGGTTTCCGGCATGAAACCAACACCTTTGCGCCCGCCAAGGCCAGCCTCACCGATTTCGAGCAGGGCTATTCCTGGCCGCCGCTGACCCGTGGGCCAGGCGTCGCCGAGGCCGTGAAGGGCTATAACCTGGCGCTCGCCGGGTTCATCGAAGCGGCAGAGAAGGCGGGGCATGAGGTCGTGCCATTGCTCTGGGCGTCGGCCAGCCCGTCCGCTCATGTCGAGGAGCGGGCATATGAGCGGATCGCCGGCATGCTCTATGACGCGTTGCAGGCGGCGGCTCCCGTGGACGCAGTTTTTCTCTCGCTGCATGGCGCGATGGTGACGGAGCATATGGAGGATGCGGAGGCCGATACCATCAAGCGGGTGCGCGATGCGCTGAACCCGCTGGGGTGGCGCATTCCGGTGGTTGTGACGCTGGACTATCACGCCAATATCTCGCCGGCGATGGTCGGGCGTGCGTCGGCGCTGCTGGGATACCGGACCTATCCGCACGAGGATATGGCGGCGACCGGCGCACGCATGCTGCCCTGGCTAGAGCGGCTGCTGGCGGGCGAGGATCTGTCGCAGCGCGCCTTCCGCCAGATCCCATTCCTGTTGCCGCTGGTCTGGGGCTGTACGATGCATCCACCTGCGTCGCGCATTGTATCCATGATCCCGCAGTTGGAGCGCGAGCACGATGTGCTTCTGACCTTCGCTGGCGGCTTCCCGGCGGCGGACATCTACGACTGCGGGCCTTCAGTGGTGGCCTATGGCGGCGACAAGGCGGCGTGCGAAGCGGCGGTGGGCGCGCTCTACAACGCCGTATTGGAGGCCGAGCCAGAGTTCACCGGGGCGCTTCTGGGGCCGGAGGAAGCGGTGGCAAAGGCGCTGGCGCATGGGGGCCATGGCCCGGTG
>JAYPXD010000042.1:8323-13714 GCA_038135395.1 Alphaproteobacteria bacterium
TCATCGCCGACGTGCAGGACAATCCGGGTGCGGGCGGCACGGCGGACACGACAGGGCTCCTAAAAGCGCTGGTGGCGGCGGATGCGGAGGGCTCCGTCTGCGGCATGATCTTCGACCCGCACGTCGCCTCGCTGGCGTCGCGGTCCGGCGAGGGCACGGAGATCACGGTGGCGCTCGGCGGCAAGCATGGGGTGGAGGGGGATTCCCCCCTGACGGCGACCTTCTTTGTGGAGAAGGTGGGTGATGGCCTGGTTGACTGCGACGGGCCTTTATACAAAGGCGCGCATATGGACCTGGCGCCGATGGCCCTGCTGCGGCTGGGGAATGTGCGGATCGTGGTGGTGGGCAAGAAGGTCCAGGCCGCTGACCTCGCCTTTTTCCGTCACCTGGGCGTGGAGCCAACCGAGGCGCGCGTTCTGGCGCTGAAGTCGAGCGTGCATTTCCGGGGAGCCTTCGACCCGATTGCCGCGGAAACGATACTGTGCGCCGCGCCGGGGCCGATGGTGATGGACCTGAAGGCGCTGGAGTTTAAGAGGCTCAGGGCAGGGATGCGGTTAAGTTAGTCCACACGTCATTCATTGAAGCGCAGTCGGCAATATGGTATTTTTTTAAGATGAAAGATGACGCAAGTAATCCTCTTGAAGCTGGCTTGACGCTTTCTGAAGCGATGCAACTTCAAAGCATTGAATGCAATCCGCTTGACGCGGAGTAAATCGCCATGTTCGAGATGTTTGAACGTGAAGGCTGGGATGCTGAGCGGCGGATAGCTTATATCCGGTCACGATACTCGTCGGTTTCGTCTCCGCAAGCGGCTGAATGACCGACCGCGTCTACTGCTATCCTCCGGATTTTAGCATCCTCCGCAACAAGTTCGCCATAAAGGACGCGGCGACGCTGGAGCGCGTCGAACGTGAAGCGGTAACAATGCGGCTGATGGAGGGTGCTCCCATAGGCCGTTTCGACCTCTCCCACCTGCGGGCGATCCATAAGCATTTGTTTCAGGACGTTTACGACTGGGCAGGAGAAATCCGCACGGCGGAGATCGCCAAGGGTGGACAGCAGTTTCAGCCCCGCGGCTATATCGAAGCCTTCGCTGAGGCCGCGGGGCATATCATGGGGGACGTCAACTACGTGCACCCCTTCCGCGAAGGCAACGGACGCACCCAGCTTGTCTATCTTCGCCAGCTTGGCGGCCATGCCGGACACGCCATCGACCTCAGCCGGTTCGAAAGAGACTCCTGGCTAGCGGCATCGATCCAATCGCACCGGGGGGATTACCAGCCGATGGTCGCCTGTATCCATCACGCGATAGCGCAATGAAGCGCAAGGGTGCGTCTCTCCCTTCCTGAGCGGGGCGGGGCTTGATACAAAGGCCCCAACGCCGCCCGCAACCGGACCTACGCCCATGTCCCTCCCCACCGACGCCGTCCTCGCCCACGCCAACGCGCACCTGCAAGGCTCGCTCGACCGGCTTTTCGACTTCCTGCGCATTCCCTCGATCAGCACGGACCCGGCCTACAAGGACGAGTGCCTGCGGGCGGCGCAATGGGCGGCGGATCGGCTGGCGGAGTGCGGCTTTTCCGCTGAGATCAGGCCCACGACCGGCCACCCAATGGTGGTCGCGCACCATGATGGCGCCGGGCCCGATGCGCCGCATGTGCTCTATTACGGCCATTATGATGTGCAGCCGCCGGACCCGCTGGAGCTCTGGGACACCGGCCCGTTCGAGCCGGTGCTGGTCGATGGCCCTCACGGCAAGCGCATCGTCGCGCGCGGCGCGGTGGACGATAAGGGCCAGGTGATGATGTTCCTGGAAGCCTTCCGTGCCTGGCACGCGGTGCACGGCAACCTGCCCTGCCGCGTGACGGTGTTCCTGGAGGGCGAGGAGGAGTGTGGCTCCCCCTCGCTGGTGCCGTTCCTGGAGGCGAACCGGGAGGAACTCTCCCAGGCTGACGTCGCAGTCGTCTGTGACACCGGCATGTGGGATGTGGAGACGCCCGCCGTCACCACCATGCTGCGCGGCATGGCCTATACGGAGGTGAAGCTGACTGGTCCTTCCAAAGATCTGCATTCCGGCCTTTACGGCGGCAGCGCGCTGAACCCGATCAATGCGTTGGCCAAAATCCTGGGCGATCTGACGGACGATCAGTGCCGTATCCAGCTGCCCGGCTTCTATGACGGCATTCCCGAGCGTTCGATGGAGCAGAAAGCCGAGTGGGAGAGCCTGGGCTTCGACGAGAAAGCATTCCTGGCCGATGTCGGCCTTTCCAGCCCCTCCGGCGAGGCGCAACGCAGCGGGCTTGAGCGGCTCTGGGCACGGCCGACCGCGGATATCAACGGTATCTGGGGCGGCTATACCGGTCCCGGCTCTAAGACCGTGATCGCATCGGAAGCGTTTGCCAAGGTCTCCTTCCGCCTTGTCACCGGCCAGGACCCGGACCAGGTGGTGCGCGCCTTCCAGCAGTTTTGCGACGAGCGAGCGCCGGCGGGTGCGAAGGTCGAGGTCTCGGACCTGCACGGCGCGCCGGCGATGGAAGTTCCGCTGGACCTGCCGCAACTCCAAGCTGCCCGCGCAGCATTGGCGGATGAGTTCGGGCGGCCGGCGGTAACGGTCGGCTCCGGCGGCTCGATTCCTGTGGTGGAGAAGATGAAGCGCATTCTGGGGCTGGACAGCGTGCTGATGGGCTTCGGCCTGAACGACGATCAGATCCACAGCCCGAACGAAAAGTTCGAGCAGGTTTGCTTCCACCACGGGCTGCGCTCCAACGCCCGCCTGCTGGCCAAGCTGGCTGAAGACTGAGGCCGGCCGACCGGTCTGATACACACGAAAGGGGAGTACCCGATTCTCGCCCTTTTGTTCCTGGTGCGGACGACGCTGGCGTTCCAATTCCAGGCCGTGGGCGCGTTGTCGCCGGCGTTTCGGGATGATTTTGGCGTTGGCATCGCCGATATCGGCCTGCTGATCGGCCTCTATTTCGCACCCGGCTTTTTCCTGGCGGTGCCGGGTGGGGCGCTCGGGCGGCGCTGCGGGGCGAAGCAGGCCGTGGTCGCAGGGCTGGCCCTGATGACGGCCGGCGGTGCGCTCATGGCGCTGTCGGACGCCTGGATCGGGCAGATCGCCGGGCGGCTCATTGCAGGGATCGGCGGCGTGTTGCTGAACGTGTTAATGACCAAGATGATCACAGACTGGTTCGCCGGGAAAGAGATCACGTTCTCGCTCGCCGCCTTCGTTATGTCCTGGCCGGCCGGTATTGCGACGGCCCTGATCGTTCTGCCCATCATTGGCGAGACCGCGGGGCTGAAGGCGGCGCTGACCCTGATCGCCGGATTGACCGCGGCAGGCCTGGCGGCCATCGCCCTGTTCTACCGGTCGCCCGAAGACGCAGAATCAAACGGAGCCACAGCTGCGGCTAGCGGGGAAGTGCGCGGTTCGCTGCTCGGCGCGGTAATTGCTGCGGGCTGTATCTGGGGCATTTACAACGGCGCACTTTCCACAGTGTTTAGTTTCGGTCCCGACCTGTTCATGTCCCGCGGCATGAGCCCGGCGACGGCCGGATCGACCACTTCCATCATCATGTGGATGCTGGCCGGGATCGGCGCTTTTGCGGGGTTTCTGGTGGATTGGACTGGGCGGCGCTATCTGATTCTGGCAGGTGGTAATCTGGGCTTCGCCGTCTTCGTGCTGATCGGGTCCTGGACCGATCAGATTCTGCTGAACGTTATTGCCATGGGCGCTTTCTCCGGTATTGCGGTCGGCGCGATGATGAGCCTCCCCGCTATCGTGCTGCCGCCTCAGGCCCGCGCGTTGGGTATGGGCATCTTTTTCGCATTCTTCTATCTGTTCCAGGCAGGCGGGCCTATGCTGGGCGGCGTGGTTGCCGAAGCGACGGGCGACATTGCCGCCACCTATGTTTATGCGGCGGTGCTGTTGGTGATTTCCGTCGCCGTCCTGCCGATCTACCATCTGCTGGCGATGAATGCGCGGCGGTAGCAGACTATGGCGTCAGACCGTGAGGCCGGAGCATGACAGAACATTGGCAGCCCGTACGAATCCTACGTGCCCTGGGCAAACATTCCCGCAGCCTTGGCTGGCCGCCGGAGAACCGCAACACCAGCGAAATGGAAGCATGGTGCAAAAAGCATTGCCGCGGCGGCTGGCTGATCGACTTCGACGACGACTCCGTCGCCACCTTCCGCTTCGAACGTCGGCGCGAGGCGCAGGAATTCGCTCTGCGCTGGTTCCCCTATAAGTGCGTCTGATCTGGCGGCTGTCGCGCCATTTCTAATCTCCGTTCCAATCCCCTACCGCATCTCGATATCCAGCCCCAGGTCCAGGCTTTTGGCGCTGTGGGTGAGCCAGCCGGCGGAGATCAGGTCGACACCGCTGGCGGCAATCGCGGGCACGCTCTCCAGCGTGATGCCGCCGGAGGCCTCGGTCACGGCCCGGCCCGCGACGATGCCGACAGCCTCGCGCAGCATATCGGGCGGCATGTTGTCGAGCAGGATCGCATCGGGGGCGGCGGGCATGACCTCGCGCAACTGGTCGAGCGTATCGACCTCGATCTCGATCTTGACCAGATGGCCGACTGCGGCGCGGGCTTTCTGGACCGCCACCACAACACCACCGGCGAGCGCCACGTGGTTGTCCTTGATCAGCACCGCGTCATCCAGGCCGAAGCGATGGTTGGCGCCGCCGCCGGCGCGCACCGCGGCTTTTTCCAGAAAGCGCAGGCCCGGCGTGGTCTTGCGGGTGCACGAGATGCGGGCCTTGGTGCCCCTGGCGGCCTCCACCAGTTCCGCCGTCGCGGTGGCAATGCCGGAGAGGCGGCAGAGGAAGTTCAGGGCCGTACGCTCGGCAGAGAGCATGGCGCGGCCGGGGCCGGCGATGCGCATGACCACGTCGCCAGGGACAACGCGGCTGCCGTCGGCGCGCACGATCTCGCATTTCATCTCCGGCGCCAGCAGGCGGAAGGCCAACGCTGCCACCGTGACGCCAGAGACGACGCCCGGCTTGCGCGAGGCGATCACCGCCTCAGCCATCTGGCCGTCCGGGATTAGGGCGTCGGTGGTAATGTCGCCGGCGCGGCCCAGGTCTTCCAGCAATGCGGCGCGGACGACGGGCTCGATCATCAGGTCCGGCAGGGCGTGGGTCTGAAGGGACATGAAACGGCGCTCCCTCAGGCCACGGCCAGCATGCGCTCGACCGCGGCGCGGGCGCGGGCGGCGACGTCCGGATCGACCTCCACCACCGGCTGCATGGTCTCCAGCGCCCGGCGGATTTTCGGCAGAGTGATGCGCTTCATGTGCGGGCAGAGGCCGCAAGACTTCACGAACTCGACCTCCGGCAATTCGGCGGCGATGTTGCTGCTCATGGAGCATTCGGTCAGCAGC
>JAYPXD010000042.1:13724-15952 GCA_038135395.1 Alphaproteobacteria bacterium
CACCCGCGGCGGCTTCTGGGTGCGGACATAGTCGGTCATTTCCGCCGTGGAGCCAGCGAAGTCCGAAGCCGCGATCACGTCCGGCGGGCATTCCGGGTGGGCGACGACGACGACGTCATCCATGGTCTCGCGGAAGGTCTGGATATCCTCGCCCGTGAATTCCTGGTGCACCTCGCACTTGCCCTTCCAGGTCAGGATTTCGACGTCGGTCTTGGTTGAGACATAGTGGGCCAGGTATTCATCCGGGATGCAGAGCACGCGCGGCACGCCCAGCGACTCGATCACCTTGATGACGTTGCCGGAGGTGCAGCAGATGTCGGACTCCGCCTTTACCGCGGCGGAGGTGTTCACATAGGTGACGACCGGCACGCCCGGATACTTCGCCTTCAGGTCGCGCACGTCCTGGGCGGTGATCGACGAGGCGAGCGAGCAGCCGGCCTCCATGTCCGGCATCAACACGGTTTTCTGCGGGTTCACCAGCTTGGCGGTTTCGGCCATGAAGTGGACGCCGGCCAGCACGATCACGTCGGCATCCGACTTCGCCGCCTCGCGGGCGAGCGCCAGGCTGTCGCCGACGATATCGGCGATGCCGTGGAAGATTTCCGGCGACTGGTAGTTGTGCGCCAGCACGATGGCGTTGCGCTCACGCTTCAGGCGGTTGATGGCGTCGATTTCGGGCGCGAACAACTGCCACTCGACGCTGGGGATCTGGTCCTTCAGCCGGGCGTAGATCGGCGCGGTGCGGGCCTCCACTTCGGGCGTGAACGGCAGGCGGGCCGGCCGTTCCAGGGTTTGGGCGACGGGCATGGTCGACTCCTTATACTCGAATTGAGCATTTTATGGCCAAAAAAGCAGCCCAAGCCGGTTGTGCTCGACTTGAACATATGCTCAGGCTGAGAATAAGCAGTGACGCAAAACTGTCAAGAAAAGATTTGCTCGGAGTGAGAAAAAGCCTGTTGCGGCCGTCAGGCCATGCCCACCCGCCGGGACGCGCTGACCCTCAGGCCGGGCCGGGGGCGTTCCAGCAGCACGTCCTCGCGGAACCGCATCAGCTTCGCTGGCCGGCCGCCGGTATCGGTAGCAACCCCGCCGGTTTCCTCCACCAGGTTCTGCTGTTCGACTAGCCGGCGGAAATTTTGCTTGTGCAGTGGAATGCCGGAGAGCGCCTCCGCCGTTTTCTGCAATTGCGACAGGGTGAATTCCGGAGGCATCAATTCGAACAGCACTGGCCTGTATTTGATCTTGGCGCGCAGGCGGCTGATGGCGGTGGCGGTGATGCGGCGGTGGTCGGCAGCCAGCGATACGCCGGGGTTGGTCCTTGGCGTGGTTGGGATCGGTTCGTCGCGGTCTCGGAACGCCTCGTCAACCAGCCCGGCATTGTAGAGCATCTCGTACCGCTCCAGGGTGCGCTCCTCGTCCCAGGGCAATAGCCCGGTGCCGAACAGGAGGTCGACGCGTTGCCGCCAGGCCTGGCTGGCGGCGGGCCGGGCCTTGGCCAGAAGGTCGTCATGCAGTTCGCCGAGCAGCGGGTGTGGGCCATCCCGCCGGTCTTCCCAGGGAAACAACGCGTACCAGGAAAGCCAGTGCGCCTGCATCTCCAACTGCTCCATCGGCATGGAGACCAGGGCCAGATAGGCGATGGACACCGCCCGATGCGTCACGCCCTCACCGCCGTCCAATGGGCTGGAGGTGCGGTCGCCAAAGGTATAGAGCTGTTCCACATACTCCAGCCGGCACTTGGTTTGCGCCTCCACCCAGGCGCGCAGGCCGGCCTGCAGCGTGCGCTGCCCGGCTACCAGCGGTCCGGAGGGCAGGGCAATGCCCGGCGCCTCCGTCGTGTCGACGGTCAAGACATAGGGCTGCCCCGCATCGACCGCGACCACGACGGCGGTCAGGTCGATGCGTACCCGACTTTCCTCTGGCGCACCGTCGGCCATTCGTGCTCCTAACGGCCCAGGAACCGGGCTTTCCGCTTTTCCATGAACGCGGTGTAGCCTTCGGTATAGTCATGGCTGGCGAAGCAGGCCTCGACCATCTCCGAAACGGCGGAGAGATTGCGCCGGCTTTCGTCCTGCACCGCTGCGTTGATGGCAGCCTTGGCGGCGCGGATGGTCATCGGCGCGTTGTTCTTGATGATGGTGCAGTATTCGAGGACGGTCTCCTCCAGCTTCTCCACCGGCACGACGCGGTTGACGAGGTGGATGCGCTCGGCCTCGCGGCCGTCGATC
>JAYPXD010000042.1:15962-18270 GCA_038135395.1 Alphaproteobacteria bacterium
GGCCCATGATGCGCGCGTCCTCCGCCGTGAACGGCTTGCCGAGGAAGAAGATTTCCTTGGCAAAGGTCGGGCCGACCAGGTCTACCAGCGTGCGGATGCCGTCATAGCCATAGCCGACGCCCAGCTTCGCCGCCGGTACGCCGAAGTTCGAGCCCTCGGAGCAGATGCGGATGTCGGCGTCCAGAGAGATCGCCGCGCCGCCGCCCATGCACCAGCCCCGGATCTGTGCAATCAACGGCTTGGAGAGCCCGCCCATCGCCTCGTGCGCCCGGTCGCCGGAGAGGTCATACTCCCGCGTCTGTTCCGGCGAGGAGCGCATGTGCTCGAACTCCGAAATATCCGCGCCGGAGACGAAGGCCTTATCGCCCGCGCCCTTCATGACGACGACGCGGACCTCCGGGTCGGCCTCGAAGTCTGCCATGATCGGCGGGATAGCCTCCCACATGGCGTAGGTCATGGCGTTGCGCTTTTCCGGCTGGTTGAAAATCATCCAGCCGATGCCGTCGCGCTTTTCCGCGATCATGCGGCCGCCGGCATATTCCGTGGTGGTCATAGTCTTAACTTCCGTCATTGCGAGCCCGAAGGGCGTGGCAATCCAGGGCTGCTAACGTTTGAGCGTCGCGCCCCTGGTTTGCTTCGTCGGCTTGTTCGTCGGGGAAACAGCCCCCAGGCTGTTTTCTCATCCTCCTCACCCTCGCAATGACGGCGAGGAGGCGCGATTTTGAGAGCGCCTACACCGCCCTCCGGTCATGCATGGCCTTGATCGTGGCGGCGTCATAGCCGAGCCCTTCGAGGATCTCGTCCGTATGCTCGCCCTGTTCCGGCGTGGCGGTGCGGATCTGGTGGGGAGTGCGGGAGAGGCGGACGGCCTGGTTGACGATACCGAACTCGCCCATGCGCGGGTGGTTGATCGGCGTCGCCATCTCCAGGTGCTTGACCTGCGGGTCGGCGAACATCTGCTCCATGTTGTAGATCGGACCGCAGGGCACGCCCTTTTCCTCGAACAGCTCCACCCAGTAATTGCTGGGTTTGTGCTGCGTCACCTCGGCGATGACGGCGTTCATCTCCTTGCGGTTCTTGGAGCGTTTCGGCGCGGTGTTGAAGCGCTCGTCCGTCATCCACTCCTCATGACCGATGGCCTTGCAGAAGCGCTCATAGATCGCGCCGCCGGCGACGGCGATGTTGATGTGGCCGTCCGAGGTCGGGAAGACGCCGGTCGGAATGCTGGTCGGGTGGTCGTTGCCGGCGGAGACCGGCACCTCCCCCTCTTTCAGATAGCGCGCGGCCTGGAAGTCCAGCATCTGGATCTGCGCCTGCAGCAGCGAGGTGGTCACCCACTGGCCCTTGCCGGAGGTCTCCCGCTCCAGCAGCGCCAGCAGGATGCCCTGGGCGCAGAACATGCCGGCGCAGAGGTCGGCAATCGGGATGCCGGCGCGCATGGGGCCGCCGCCGACCTCGCCGGTGATCGACATGATGCCGCCCATGCCCTGGGCGATCTGGTCAAAGCCGGGACGGTCGCGGTACGGCCCGTCCTCGCCGAAGCCGGAGATCGAGCCCAGGATGATGCCGGGATTGACCTTGGCGAGGCTGTCATAGTCGATGCCCAGCCGGTATTTCACGTCGGCGCGGTAGTTCTCCACCACCACGTCGGACTCGGCCACCAGCTTCATGAAGACCTCAAGCGCTTCTGGGTCCTTCAGGTTCAGGGTCAGCGAGCGCTTGTTGCGGTGCAGGTTCTGGAAGTCGGAGCCATCGCGCGCACCGCCCAGCCCTTCCTTGCCATCCGGTGGGCTCTCCACCTTGATCACGTCCGCTCCCCAGTCCGCGAGTTGGCGCACACAGGTCGGACCCGCGCGCACGCGAGTCAGATCGAGCACCTTGAAGCGGGAGAGCGGTAGGCCGGTGGTAGCGGTCTTGGACATGGGGCGGGGTTCCTCTTGCAGAAATAGCTGTTTGGCTGAAGTGATAGCCTAGGCAAAGGCGAACTGCCAAGCGGGGAGGTCTGGCTGGCGAGTTTCCCGTATGAACGGCCTAGTCGTTCGCCCCACGGATCGCGCCGATCACCGCTTCCGTCACCTGCTGCGTCGTCGCCTTGCCGCCCACGTCCGGCGTCATCACGCCGGCGGCGCAGACCTGCTCCACCGCGCGCATCAGGCGCTCCGAAGCCGCATTCTCGCCCAGGTGCTCCAGCATCTGGCAGGCGGTCCAGAAGGTGGCGACGGGGTTGGCGATGCCCTTGCCGGTGATATCGAACGCCGAGCCATGGATCGGCTCGAACATGGACGGGACATGCCCCTCCGGATTGATA
>JAYPXD010000043.1:0-2588 GCA_038135395.1 Alphaproteobacteria bacterium
CTGCATGGGGCCGCTCAAGTTAAAGCTGCCGCAACTTCGCATTCCGCAAAAGGGGGCGGCAGGTACTGCGAAACCAAACGGAAAGCTGCGTCATGACCGGTTTCCGGCTCGCCTATTTCTGCATCCTTATTGCAATCGGTCCTCCGTCAACAGTTGCACAGGCCCCAAGAATTCGGCGATGATGAGACCATGTAACCTCCAGGAGGATTGCGCCATGAACCACATCAGTACCCCAACAGTTACTGCCCGACCATTATCGAAAGCCGAACACGCAGCCGGCATGGCGGCGTATCAACAGGAAGGTGTGCGCATTGCCGCCGAAATCAACAATCGCGGCCCGCTGCGACTGACGGACGACGGTGCGTTGCATCCAGATATCGTCGCAGCATATTGGCGGCACGGCTATTATATCTTCGAAGGCGTCATCGATGCTGCGGAGATCGGTGAATTGCGCACCGACGCGCAGAGCATGGTTGACCGCGCACCGACCGGTCCGGAATCGAAGGTCGATTCCCAGGGCCGTCCGGCACTGGGGATCGACTTTGCCCGGCTGCCCTATCGCTTTACCAAGCCGCTGGCCGATCCTTGGGGTGGCACGCAACTGCTTGGCGGACGGCATCCGGCGCAGATGGCCCAGCCGGTGGCCGATGCGGACGCGCCGGAGTATGTGGTTTTTCTGAGGTACGCCATGTGCCAGGCCATGCCCTCCGGCTTGCGCCTATATGGCCATTCCGGCCTGCTGGCGGTAGCGCAGTCGATCAATGGGTCGGATTTCGTGCCGTTTAACGATGCGATCTTCGTCAAACAGCCGGGGCTCGGCGGATCGGTTGCCTGGCATCAGGATGGCGTCACGCATTGGGATAGCCCCGAATGGGACGAAGGCATTCACGGCTTCAATTTCCAGGTCCAGCTGTATCCGACGACGCCGGCAAACTGCCTGTGGGTGCTGCCCGGCTCGCATAAGCTGGGCAAGGCCGATATCAAGGGCATGGTCGCGGCCAATGGCGGCGATGAAAAGCTTCCGGGCGCGGTCCCGCTGGTCTGCAACGCCGGCGACGTCACTATCGTCAACCGGCAGATGGTGCATGGCTCCTTCGCCAACACATCGCCCGATCTTCGGATTTCGCTGACCTTCGGTTTTCATCGCCGCAAGTCGGTGCTCGGCCAAAAGGCCGCGCTGAGCATGGAATCCTCGCACGCAGTGTATGACGAGCAACGGGTGTTCGAGCGTTCCTCGGTTATTCAGGTCGCAATCGACGCCCGCGCGCAACGGCGCCCGCAAGAACGCCGCTTTTCCTATGCGCCGTTCAAGGGCAAGGAGGACGCGTTCCGCCTGACACCCGCAACCTTTGAAAGCGTCATCCGCGACTATAATACCAAGGATCTGGCCATCTGACGCTGACCGGGGCCCGGACAACCGTCCCGGCCCCGGAAGGTCGCGCCGCTATCCCGCCAGCCGGAAGTACGGCAGGACATAGCCCTCTGCCGCCGCGCCATAGACGACCTCGACCGGAAGCCCCAGCTTTAAATCGCTTAACTTGGCATCCAGCAATTGGGTCTGGATGCGCACGCCCTCGTCCAACTCGACCGTCGCAAGGATATACGGTACCTCGGCCTTAAAGCCGAAATGGAACGGGTGGTGCGATTCGGTCCAGCTATAAAGCGTGCCGTGGCCGGTGGCCTCGGTCCAATGGCTTTCCATCGAATAGCACTGGCCGCACATCGGCCGAGGATAGTGCCGGATTGTTCCGCAATTGGAGCAGGTTTGCAGCATCAGCCGCCGGTCTTTCAGACCATCCCAGAACGGCTGAGAATCGATCGACGGCTCCGGCAGGGGCTTCAGGTATTCGTCCGACATTGCCTAAAACCCTCTCTGCATAATCGCGAGCGACCCGTCACCGAGGTCGCCATAGCCTGTCACCAATCCGATCTGCGCATTCGGCACCTGTGCCGCGCCGCCCTCGCCTCGCAATTGACGTACCAGTTCATAGACGTGGTTCATGCCGGCGATGTGTGCCTGACTAAGCAGCCCGCCATGGGTGTTGACCGGCAACTCGCCGCCCAGGCGGATGCGTCCGCCTTCGACGAAGGGGCCGCCCTCCCCCTTTTTGCAAAAGCCCAGGTCCTCGATTTCCGCAATCACCATGCCGGTGAAGCAGTCATAGATTTCGGCGACGTCGATGTCTTTGTGCTTGACGCCGGCCATCTCGAACACGCGCGGCGCGGCCTTAGCCAGGCCCAATTCCAACATATCCGGCCGTTGGGTGATGGTGCTGGGCGAATCTGGATGTCCTTCTCCGACGCCTAGGATGGTGACGGGCGCGCGGGTGTCCTTGGCGTATTCCGCGCTGCTGACGACAACGGCCGTGCCGCCATCACTTTCGAGGCAGCAATCGAACAAGCGGTACGGATCGGAAATCATACGCGAATTGTGATGATCCTCGACCGTCAAGGGCTTTTTCATGATAGCGTTATCGTTCAGCATGGCATGGTTGCGCATGGCGACGGCAACTTCGGCAAACTGATCGGGATTGGTGCCGTAAAGCTCCATATGCCGGCGAATCATCGGCGCATAGAGCTGCGCCGGA
>JAYPXD010000043.1:2598-5403 GCA_038135395.1 Alphaproteobacteria bacterium
AAACTGCGGCATGGCCGCCAACCGGGTGGTGACCCTCGCATCGGAATAGCCGCGCCGGCCCAGCACTACCAGCACATGCTTGCAGACGCCTGCCGCAATTACCGCTGCGGCGCATTGCAGTGCCGCAACAGGACTGGCGCCGCCCATGGGCGTCTGGGCTGAAAAGCGGACATCGGTAAGATTCAGACCGGCCATAACCTCTTCTGCCACTGGGCCGAGGCTGTAGGGTATCACGCCATCGATTTGGTTCGGCGTGAGGCCTGCATCCAGGATCGCTTTCAGCGAGGCTTCCAGCATTAATGCAATGGAGCTTTGATCGGTGCCGCGAGAGTATCGCGTCTCCCCAATGCCGGTTACGGCAGTCTTGCCGTTCAACGTATCTGCCATGGGCGCAGTCCTCAAATCTTAGAAGTCGCGTGTTGGCAAGCAGTCTAGCGCGCCAGACCAACAGAGGTCGATACTACAGCCGACCCTAAAGAAAAATGCGCCACGCGCAGCGGACCGGCCACGTGAGGGACAACCTCATCGCTGCTGGTGCGCCGATCCCACAGATTTATGGCATTCCGTCCATCGGGGCCGCGGGATAGTAGCGTTTTTCGCCCAAGGCAGCGACCCGGTCGAAGAAACTCTGGTCTGCAGCCAGGCCGATGGCATTCTTAGGAGCCGCCTGACGCCAAATCGCCCAGGAATCCGGGTGTAGCCGGCTGGCTTCAGCCATATACCGGGTGGCCTCGGTCTCCCTGCCCTTCGCCTGGAGGTAGCAGCCGAGCCTAAAATAGACGTGCGCCAACGACGGCTTCGGCGTTGGACGGGAGAGATGCGAGCGAACAGTATCAGCCGTCATCGCATATTGGCTGTCCGAACCGAACTTCACCCAATCGCGCAGAGCGTCGAGATAGAGGTCCCGCGCCGCTGCTTTCTTGGCGCTAGCCTCGGCTGTAGGGGCTTTCCGTTCAGGGTCGATAAACCGGAACGCTTCATAAGCGCCCGCCGTTTCAGCCGGTCGCACAATACGCCCGGATTCATCAATCCAGACGGCCTCTGGCACGTTTTTGAAATTATACAAAGCGGCCACGTGATGGCCGTGATCGATCAGCGCCGGGTAGGTTGGCGCCGCGGCCCTAATATACGCGAAGCGGCATCGGAATTGTCCAGCGCTATCGCCAGTATGGTGAACGTGGGGGTATTCAGGTCGTCTATAAGTGTCTGCCACACGGACAGATCAGCACGGCACCCTCACCAGGACGCCCAAGTCGCAAGCAGAACTTTTTGGCCGCGATAGTCGGATAGGCGATGCTTGCGCCCACTAACATCCGGCAGCTCGAAGTCCGGCGCTTCCAGATGATCCAACGCCGTCGCCCGAACATCCGCGCGTTCACCGAAGACCCACACGTCGCCCGCCTCGCTGGCGCGCACCGGCGCATCCATGTGACGCCAGAAAGCGGCGATATTGATCGCCCCATCGCGGACGAAGTCGCTGCTGGAGGACCGCGGAACCGGCACGCAGACCTGATCGCGGCACAGCCCCTCCGGTTTCATTGTCCAGCCGGTCGCCAGCTCGGCGTCAGACGGTGAAAGCCATAGCGCGTCTCCCGCCACAACCGCAGCCGGCAGCGGAAACACGCCGAGATCAGACACTACCGAAACTACCATCAACGCCTCCTTGTCTGTTGCTTTCACGCGGAAGTTTGCTCCGCCCGCGCAGGCTGCGCAGGAGGACTTCGCCTGCGCCCCTGCTGAAGGAGATTCGCTATTTTTTTACGATCTCGATCAACTCAATGGTGAAGTTCAGCACTTCGTTCGGCCCGATAGCACCGCCGGCTCCGGTCACGCCATACGCCAGGTCCGATGGGATCCAAACTTCCCATTTCGAGCCAGCCGGCATCAACTGCAACGCTTCCTGCCACCCGGGGATGACCTGGCCGACGCCGAACGTCGCCGCCTCGCCGCGTTGGATGGAACTGTCGAAAACGGTGCCATCCAGCAGACGACCTTCATAGTGAACTTTAACCATGTCGGTCGCGGCCGGCTTCGCGCCGGTTCCAGCGGTGGTGACCTTGTACTGCAATCCGCTGGCAGTGGTCATCACGCCTGGCTTCCCCTTATGCTCCGCCAGGAACGCCTGGCCGGCGGCTTTGGCTTTATCCCCCTCGGCCATCTGCTGCGCCATTTGTTCCGCCTGAATGGCTTGGACGGTTTCCTGCATCTGCTCCGGAGTGAGACGGGGTTGAGCACCGGCAAAGCGATCCGACAGGGCCTGGGCCAGCGCCGCTACATCCAGCCGCTCGTGCAGCCCCTGTTTTACCATTCCTTCAGCCAGTTGCATGCCAACCAGATAGCTGAACCGCTGATTCAAGGTCTCAAGCGGGGCTACGGTTTCAGCCTTTGCCGACACGGCAACCAACATGGGAACGGCAAGGACGCCGGCGAGTAAGCGCTTCATTGATTAAGCCTCTTATGGAGATTGTGCATCGGTAACCGTCGGGTTCATCATCGAAGACTGCCGATTTGGTAATGAGGGGCGGACGTTAGTGCATGCCGACAGATGGAGCAAGATCGACCCGATTCAAGCTAATTCATCATCCCACAAGTCGGCCTCGTCATAGTCAACGGTCTCCACCAAGTTGGACAGGCCAACTCCGATGAGGCGAAAGGCTATGCCGGTGGCTTCCCGCCGCAAAAGTGTCTCGGCCGCCACAAAAATGTCGGTAAAGGCATTCGTCGGGTCAGCCAGCGTGTGGCTGCGGGTCGATGTCCGGAATCCAGCGGTTTTCAGCTTCAGAACAATCGTATGCCCGAGATACC
>JAYPXD010000043.1:5413-7546 GCA_038135395.1 Alphaproteobacteria bacterium
CAAAAACGTCGCAACGCTCCGCGACGCGCTGGCAGAGGGTTTCAAGTTGTGCCGACAAGTCCGCGGCATCGGCAATCGGGTCTTCGAACGTCGTTTCGGCAGACACACTTTTCGACGGCCGCGCCGCACTGATTTGCCGGCGGTCTATGCCCCGGCTAAACCGTGCAAGACGTTCACCAAAACTTCCGTAGCGGTGTTCCAGCGCTGTGATCGGAAATGTACGCAATTGACTGATTCGGTTGATACCATCGCGTTCCAAACGGCTGCGCATGGAAGCGCCGACGCCAAATATCATGCCAACGGGCTTAGGCCCCAGAAACGACATGGCGTCACGCCGGCCAATGATCGCAAAGCCCCGCGGCTTATCGAGATCGGATGCCATTTTTGCCAGGAACTTGTTGGGCCCAAGTCCAATCGAAATGGTGATTCCCAACTCTCTCTCCGCCTGGGATGCCAAACAGGCTAGCTTTAAAGCCGGAGGTTCGTGATCCAGACCAGCCTGATCGCGAAAATCCATAAAAGCCTCGTCGATCGAAATCGGCTCGATCACCGGCGTAACACTGCGCATCAACGCCCGCATGTCGCGGCCTACAGCCTGGTACTTCGCCATGTTCGGGCGAACAACCACTGCGGACGGGCACGCGGCCCGTGCCTTGAACATTGGCATGGCAGACCGAACACCGTATCGCCGGGCCACATAGCACGCGGCAGCGACGACACCCCGGCGGCCGCCGCCAATGATTAAGGGGCTATCCCGCAAGTGGGGATTATCCCGCTTCTCGACAGTCGCGTAGAAGGCGTCACAGTCGACATGTGCTACTTTGAGATCAAACAATTCCGCGTGCGAGACAATTCGCGGCGACCCACAGCCCGGACATCGCTCGGCGCCTGCTCGAACCGCAGTGAAAAAACAGTCTCGACAAAGCGTGGGCATCGACCGCCGGTTCCGAACTCGAATGATACCGATCGCTGGAAATAGCGTTAGCACATGCCAAATAATGCGGAAATGTCCCAGGCGGTATGCAATTCATTAAGGATTAACGGCCTATCGTTGAAACTGCGCGCGGATAGCACCAAATCAGGCAGGGCCGCTACAACTTTCGGTCCTTCACAGTATCGAGGCACGGCATGGCAGAACGTATATTGATAGTCGAAGACAATGCCTTGAATATGAAACTGTTCAATGACCTGCTGCGGGCCCATGGCTACGACACGATCCAGACCAACGACGGCGTCGACGCCATGAAATTGGCGCGCAGCGAGCATCCGGACCTTATTTTGATGGATATTCAGCTGCCGGAGGTCTCGGGCTTGGAAGTCGCAAAATGGCTCAAGGCCGATGACGCGCTCCGGTCGATACCGATCGTTGCGGTGACGGCCTTCGCGATGAAGGGCGACGAAGAAAAAATCCGGCGTGGCGGCTGCGAAGATTACATCGCCAAGCCGATCAAAGTCGCGAGCTTCATTGAGACTGTTCGCAAGCATTTGAACAATCGTCATTAACTCTGCCTTGGGACGTCTGGCGATAGGTTAATGCCTCATCGCAACGGACCCGGGCGGGAGTGCCATGACTGCACGGATTTTGGTAGTCGACGACATTGCATCGAACCGAAAGGTGCTGGAAGCCAAACTTTCCGCGGAATACTTTGAAGTCAGTCTGGCCGGTAGCGGCGCTGAAGCCTTGCAGTCGGTTGAGCATTCCCCGCCTGATTTGATTTTGCTGGATGTCATGATGCCGGAAATCAGCGGCTATGAGGTCTGCTCCCGCCTTAAATCGGGTCACCGCTTTAGTCACATTCCTGTTGTGATGGTAACTGCGCTCGACTCGCCGCTGGACATTGTCCGTGGCCTGGAAAGCGGCGCCGACATTTTTCTGACCAAGCCCCTCGACAATCTTGCGCTCTTTGCGCGCGTCCGCAATCTCGTTCGCCTGAAGCGCGTGCTGGACGAGTGGCGCCTGCGCGAGGGCGGTCCGCTCGGCGACATGGGATACGAAGCATTGGCGAACAAGCCCTTCACCGATGCCCGCGCCTTTCTTATGAGCGACAATACAGCGGTGTGGCAGGTGGTGAAGCAAACGGCTGCGCTGCTGCACCACGACGTCGTGTATTGCGCCGCCGGTACGCCCCCCGT
>JAYPXD010000043.1:7556-10438 GCA_038135395.1 Alphaproteobacteria bacterium
CTGCTGGTTGGCTCCTTCGATTTGATTCTCGCCGATGTGGGATACCGGCCGTTCGACGCGCTACGTCTCTGCTCCCAAGCCCGCTCGTCCGAGGAAACCCGGCATCTGCCCTTAATTCTGATCGGCGACAGGAGCGACAGCGACCGCCTGCACAAAGGTTTGGACCTGGGGGCGAACGAATGCATGGTCCGTCCATTGAACCCTAATGAGGTAATGGCGCGGCTGAAAACCCAAATCCGACGGCACCGCCTGCAGCAACGCATCCAAAACCAACACCGGGCCAACCTGAACAAGGCCGTAACCGACGCGCTGACTGGACTTTACAATCGGCACTATCTGGATGCACACCTTCGCCGGCTTAAGACGCACGCAGTCGAAGAGCGACGGTTCCTGTCGTTCATTCTATGTGATCTGGATAAGTTTAAAGCAGTTAACGATACGCATGGGCATGCGGTTGGGGACGCTGTTCTGCGCTACATCGCGACGAAACTATCGGGATGCGTCAGGCCCCAGGATATGGTGGTGCGCTACGGCGGCGAAGAATTTCTGATCGTGCTGCCGGACACCGATCTTGCGCACGCTTTGCGGATTGCCGAGCGCCTGCGCTGCGCCATCGCGACCTCCGTCATTCCATTCTCTGACAATCAGGCGAGTCTGCAAATGACCGCCAGCTTTGGTGTTGCGGAATGCGCTTGGACCGAGGCATCGACCGATGACGCATTACGGCGGGCGGATGACGCGTTGTACCGTTCCAAGCACGCAGGCCGGAATCGCGTCACAGCGTCCAGGCCGTCGGGCATTGTGCTGCCACCGCCCGCTCTGGCAGCACAGAAGCAAGTCCGGCGCTAAGGCAAATGCCGCCGCGGGGCAGAAACCCATCGCTGCGCCTTGCCTTTGGCGCTGTAACCGCCGATTGTGCGCGTCGGATCACCGATGACAGAGCGTTCTTGCCAGAATGTCGCCCAATCGCCTCGTCTTACTCATGTGCGCCTTTTTGGGATTGAACTTGCTTGGCATGCACGCGACGGCGACGCTTTTGCCCTTTTTCATCACTGAATGGAATTTGACCGGGACAGAGGCAGGCTGGTTGAACGGTATTTGGGGGCTGACGTCCACGTTGGCCATACCGTTTCTGACCATCACCGACCGTATCGATGCCAGGCGCATCATGCTGGTGGGCGCACTGGCCAATACGGTTGGATTCATCGGCTTCGCCTTGTTCGCCGATACCTATGCCGCCGCTTTGGCGTTCCGTGGAATTCAGGGGTTGGGTTTTGCCGGAACCTATATGGTTGGCGTGAAAGCCATCAGCGATCGCATCCCGCAACAGGACCGGCCCAAGGCGACGTCCCGCTATATCTCAAGCTTTCCGATCTGCGCCAGTTCCAGCGTCGTCATTTCTGCGCAGCTTTCTCAAGCATTCGGCTGGCAGGCCGCCTATCTCCTGCCTGCCGCGGCGGCTTTCGCCGCCTTTCTGCTGGCTCTGGTTGCGTTGCGTCCGGTGGAGCCGGAAGCGGGGCCCAGACGCTCTTTGTTCGATATGGGGCCGGTGCTTCGCAATAAGCCGGTCGTAGGCTTTGGCATCGGTGCGTTTATGCATGCCATTGAACTGCTGGGCGTTCGCGCCTGGAGCGTTGCATTTTATGTGTTTGCGCTGTCGCGATACGGCGACACGGATTTGCTCTGGCTGATTCCGGGCGCGACGACACTGTTGATCCTGATGGGGGCGCCGACATCGTTCGCCGGCGGCGATGCGGGGGCCAAATGGGGCTATGCCGGGGTGACAGCGGCGTTAATGGTCGGGTCGGGCGTGCTATCCTGTTTCGTCGGGTTTGCCGCCGCATGGCCGATGTGGCTGCTCGTGGCGGTGGTCATTGGCCATAACCTGTTGGTTCTGGCCGATTCAGGCGTCGTCAACGCCGGCGCCATCGCCGCCGCAGAGGCGGGCAGCAGAGGCACGCTGGTGATGTTCATGGCGCTGGCGAACGCCGCCGGCGGTCTGGTCGGACCGGTGCTGTTCGGCATCGTCTTGGACGCAACCGGCGGTCCGGAGACCGTCAGCGGCTGGGGCTGGGCCTTTGTGAGCCTCGGAGCAGCGGTCATCAGCGGCGGCGCGGCTGTCTGGTTCCTGGGCCGCGGCGACCGCCGCCTGGCATAAACGAAAGCAAAACTGCCGGCCCAGCCGGATCGGAACCTACCTTAAAGCCCATCCGCCAGCCGGCCGTCCTCCATGCGTACGATACGGTCCATAGAGCGGGCCAATGCCAGATTGTGGGTCGCGACCAGGGCGGCGATGCCGGTCTCGTGCGCCAGCCGTATCAACAGATCGGCAACCCGTTCGCCTGTCGCCTGGTCCAGGTTGCCCGTCGGTTCGTCGGCCAACAATACCCGCGGGCTGTTCGACAGCGCCCGCGCGATGGCGACGCGCTGTTGTTCGCCCCCGGAGAGTTCTGCCGGGCGATGCGTGGCGCGGTCCGCTAAGCCGACCAGCGCCAACAGTTCCTGCGCCCGCTGCCGCGCCAGGCTGCGGCGCGTGCCGCTGATCAATTGCGGCAGGACCACATTCTCCAGGGCGGAGAATTCGGGCAGAAGGTGATGAAACTGAAAGACAAAGCCGATTTCCTGCCGGCGCATGTCCGACCGTTCGGCGTCGTTGAGGCGGGCACAGTCACGGTCCCCTAGCATCACGAACCCTGCATCCGGATTGTCCAACAGGCCCGCAATTTGCAGGAGCGTAGACTTTCCCGCACCGGACGGTCCGACGAGCGCTACGATCTCGCCCGGGCGCAGGGCCAGGTCCAACTCGTCCAGCACCCGCAGAGCGCGGTCGCCCTGGCGATACACCCGGACTATTCCGGCCAATTGCAGAGCGGTCTCACTCA
>JAYPXD010000043.1:10448-18032 GCA_038135395.1 Alphaproteobacteria bacterium
CACTCATAGCGCAACGCCTCCGCCGGTTGCAGGCGGCCGGCGCGCCAACTGGGATAGAGCGTCGCCAAAATCGACAAGGCAATGCCCATGCAGACCACCAGCACCACTTCGAACGAATCGACCTTGGCCGGCAGTTTCGAGAGGAAATAGATTTCGGCGGAGAACAACTCTCCCCCGGTCAGCGCCTCTAACCCTCCCTTGATCGTGTCAATATTTTCGGCGAAGGCCAACCCCAGCACAAATCCGGCCAGCGTGCCGGTTACGCCGATCGAAGCGCCGTTAAGGAAAAATATCCGCATGATCATGCCGCGGGTTGCGCCCATGGCGCGCATAATCGCGATGTCCCGGCCTTTATCCTGCACCAGCATGATCATCGATGAGATGATGTTGAACGCTGCCACCATGATGATCATCGACAGGATCAGGAACATCACATTGCGTTCGACCTGCAGGGCCTGGACAAACGCCGCATTGGCAGTTTTCCAGTCATAGAGGCGCAGCGGCTTATCCCGTGGCAGTTCGCTCTGCACGGCCGTCCTGGCTTCGACCAAGGCGTTCGGGTCCGCCAGCAGCAATTCCAGAGCCGATACCCCCTCCCCGGTCCCAAACAGGCGCTGCGCGGTCGTAATTGGGATGTAGACGAAGCCGGAATCGTACTCGTACATGCCGACATTGAAGATACCGGTGACGCGAAACGTCTTGGTGCGCGGCACGGTGCCGAACGGGCTGACGTTCCCGGTCGGCGAAACCAACCGTAGGGTGGACCCGATGCCGATGCCCAGCTTGGCGGCAAGGCGATGGCCGACCAGGACATGGTCGCCGTCCTTGCCGAAGCTGGAAAGGTCACCATTTTCGAGGTTGTTTACCAGTATCTCCCGATGACTGATCGCGCTTTGCGATAGCCCCCGGGCGACGACGCCGCTGGTGCCGCCGCGGTCGGAAACCGCCATCGCCTGCCCCTCGACCATCGGCTCGGCGTAAATCACGCCGGGGATTTTGGCCAGTTTGGCCTGCAAGTCCGGATAGTCCGGCTCCAACGGCTCGCCAAAGCCGCTGATCACGACATGGGCATTGACCCCCATCACCCGATCCAGCAATTCGGCGCGAAAGCCGTTCATGACGCTCATGACGATGATCAGCGTGGCAACGCCCAGCATGATGCCGGCAAAGGAAAAGCCGGCTATGACCGAGACAAACCGCTCCCGTCGCCGGGCGCGCAAATAGCGCCAGGCCACCATCCGTTCAAAAGCCGAAAAGATCATCCATGCGCCCCTGTTCGACGTCTCACCCCGTCACCTTGGCCAACGCGCTGTCGATGGAAAGTTCCTCGCGCTCGCCCGTGGCGCGGCGTTTCAATTCGACCACGCCATTTTTCAGGCCGCGCGGGCCGACGATCAATTGCCACGGCAGGCCGATCAGGTCCATGTCGGCGAACTTGGCGCCGGCGCGTTCCTCGCGGTCGTCATAGAGCGGCTCTTTGCCGGCGTCCGTCAGCTTGGCCTCCAGGTCAGCGCAGGCAGCGTCGCAGTCCGCGTCGCCGGTGCGCAGATTGATCAGTCCGGTATGGAACGGCGCGACACTTTCTGGCCAGATGATGCCGGCGTCGTCGTGGCTGGCCTCGATAATGCCGCCGACCAGACGCGATACGCCAATGCCATACGAGCCCATCTGCACCGGGACTTGCTCACCATCGGCGGTCGAGACCATCGCTCCCAGCGGCTTGGAGTATTTGTCGCCGAAATAGAAGATGTGGCCGACCTCGATGCCGCGCCGCGTCACTAACTGGTCAGCCGGCACCGGGCAGTTGGCCGGGTCGTGCATCTCCTCGGTGGCGGCATAGATGCTGGTCAGTTCTCTAAACATCGGCTCCAGGTCGCTGTCATAGTCGACCGCCTGGCCAGACAGGTCCATGTCCAGCCAGCGCTTGTCGCAGAACACTTCCGATTCGCCGGTATCGGCCAGGATAATGAACTCATGGCTCAGGTCGCCGCCGATCGGGCCGGTATCCGCCCGCATCGGGATGGCCTGCAGGCCCATGCGGTCAAAGGTGCGCAGATAGGCCATGAACATTTTGTTGTACGAATGCTTCGCGCCAGCCGCGTCCAGGTCAAAGGAATAGGCATCCTTCATCAGGAATTCCCGGCCGCGCATCACGCCGAACCGGGGACGCACTTCATCGCGGAATTTCCACTGGATGTGGTACATGTTCAACGGCACATTGCGGTAGCTCTTGGCGCCATTGCGGAAGATGTCGGTGATCACCTCTTCATTCGTCGGCCCGAACAACATATCGCGTTCATGCCGGTCGGTGATCCGCAGCATCTCCTGGCCATAGTCGTCATAGCGGCCGCTCTCGCGCCACAGGTCGGCGGATTGGATTGTCGGCATCAGCACTTCGACGGCGCCGGCCCGGTCCTGTTCCTCGCGCACGATCTGCTCGATCTTCTTCAGCACGCGGAAACCCAAGGGCAACCACGAATAAATGCCCGCGGCCTGTTGCTTGATCATACCCGCGCGCAGCATCAGCCGGTGCGAGACGATCTGCGCTTCGGACGGGTTTTCCTTGAGGGTGGGCAAAAAATAACGAGACAGGCGCATGGCGTTCGGGCGTCCTTCGAAGACAGCATCGTATCCGCTTCGGCTACCCCTCTGCCGGGCGGGTGTCAATGCAAGCTGCCGTCGCGCTTGGCTAGGCGCGTTGCCTCGGCTATGAGCCATGGCATGAAAAAGAACACCGCCTTGATCACCGGAGCCGGCCAGCGCCTGGGCCGCGCCATGGCCCTGGCCTGCGCGCGCCAAGGCTTTGGCGTGGCTGTGCACTACAATCGCTCGCGCGCGGAAGCCGAGGCTGTGGCGGCTGAGATCAGGGCGATTGGCCGGCCGGCGGCCGTTGTCCAGGCCGACCTGTCCCGTCCCGAGGCCGTCACCGGATTGGTCGCCGCCGCGGCGAACGCGCTCGGCACTGTCTCCTGCCTGATCAACAACGCCTCTGCCTTTGAGAATGACTCCATAGAGACCCTGACCTCCAAAGGTTGGCGCAATCACCTCAGCATCAATGCCGAGGCCCCTGCCCTGTTGGCGCAGCAAATGGCGGCTGCCTTGCCGGAGGACGCAAGCGGCCTGATCGTCAACATGCTCGATGAGGCGGTCATGCGCCCCGGGCCAACCTTTTTCAGCTATACCGTCAGCAAGGCGGCGCTGGCGGCTATGACGGAGATGCTGGCGCAAGCGCTGGCGCCGCGGATCAGGGTCAACGGCATTGCGCCGGGCCTGATCCTGGATAGCGGCCATCCTTCGAAGGACGCGTTCGAGCGCGCGCATCGCAACACCCTGCTGGGCAAGGGGCCGGGCGAAGACGCCATTGTGCGCGCGCTGACCTATCTGATCGAAGCCGACACCGTGACCGGCGAGATTCTCTACGTCGATGCCGGCAAGCACCTGATGCAGGGCCAGAAATATCTACCGAGCAAGCCCCTGGAGCCGAAACGATGACCGTCCCTATCGCCGGCGATTACGAATGCGTCAGCCTTAACGGCCTGATCCTGCCCCTGCACATCGGCATCCGCGACTGGGAGCGCCATCCGGACCGCAAGCAGCGGGTGCAGGTTGACGTGGCGTGCTACCGCCCCTTAGGGCCGCCGCCCACCCGGATCGAGGACTGCCTCGACTACAGCCGGCTGTACCGCTATGTCACCCAGCAATGGCCCGCGCGCGGCCACACCGACCTGTTGGAGACATTGGCGCACGACCTGCTGGCCTTCGCCTTTCAGGATGCGACGGTGACGGCGGCGCGGGTGCGGCTGGCGAAATTGGACGTCTACCTGGATGACGCCGTGCCGGTGGTCGAATTGGTCCGCACGTCCCGTCCGGATCAGTAACCAGTCGTGATTTCCAGCAAAATATCGTCCGGATCGCGGAAATAGACCGAGCCCTTGGCCTCATTGCCATATTGCTGCGAAGTCCCCTTCAGCGCCAGATGATGCATGCTGCCGACGCCGCGCTCGGTCTTGGCCGGCCCTTTCTTGGGAAAGTCGAAAAACGCCAGATAATTGCCACCGCCCATATCCATAAAGATATGGGTGGAGCTGGGCTCATCGCGGTTCGGCACGATCTTGTTGATCGTCATGCCGACGACCTCAGTATAGAATTCAATCGTCCGGGCTATATCGGAACAGATCAGCGCTAGGTGGTCCACTCCACCAGTTGCCACCGGCGCACTGCCCGCCGGTTGGTTTGTCGGCTCGTATTTGGCGATTAGCGCAGCGCGCTTAGCATCATAATCCATCATCATGTTCCCTTAAACTTTTCCTGCAAAGGCCCGCCGGCCCCAGTTGCAGGCATGCGCCATCGCGGCGTCAGCCCCATTGACACGGCCAACCCAGAACAAAAAGCCGTGGTTCATACCCGCGCGGCATGTGCTCTCAACGGGGACGCCAGCCTCTCGCAGACGATCGGCATAGAGGTCAGCTTCATCGCGCAACGGATCAAACTCGGCGTTCAGTGAATACGCAGGCGCCAGGCCGTGCAAATTTTTAGCGCGCAGCGGCGACACATAAGGATTGTCGGCCTCCGAAGCTGGATCGGACAGGTAATGGCTCCAAAACCATTCCATTGTCTTCCGGGTCAGGCCATAGCCTTCCGCATTCTCCACATAGGACGGCTTGGGCGGCGTATGGTAGTCCGTGACGGGGTAGAGCAGCATCTGCCCGCACAACGCCGGGCCACCCTCGTCCCGCACCCGCAACGCCGTTACCGCCGCCATATTGCCGCCGGCGCTGTCGCCCGCAACCATGATCCGGGAGCCGTCTGCCTGAAGCGAGGCGGCATGATCCGCCGCCCAGCGGGTCGCCGCCAGACAATCGTCCGGGCCGGCTGGAAACGGATGTTCCGGCGCCAACCGATAGTCGACCGACACCACAACGCAGCCGATGCCAGCACAAAGGTTGCGGCACATGCCGTCGTGGGTATCCAGGTTGCAGAGAACAAAACCACTGCCATGGAAAAACACCATCAGCGGAAACGGCCCAACCCCGTGCGGCGTATAGATCCGCAGCACTAACGGGCCGCCCGGTCCCGGCATCGTTTGTTCGCGCACGCCCGCTATATCCGCAGGCTTGGCCATCGCGGAAACCCGCGCCGCGTATTGCGTGCGCGCGACACCGACAGGCAGTGTATGGGTATCCGGGACCCCACTGCCACGGTCGAGCAGAGCCTGGATTTGCGGATCTACGGGCATTGCGAATTCCCTCCTGGAAGCAGGGTGACGGACTTTACCGCCACTATGACGCCTCTGCCTGCCGGACTCAATTCCGCAGGCGGTCCGGAGATCGATCAGATTACTCCCATTCGCTTGGCGATCACGGTGCGCATGATTTCCGAGGTACCGCCGCCGATCGGACCGACACGGGCATCGCGGTAAAGTTGGCTCATCCGGCCTTCCATGTATCCGGCTCCCCCCATGATCTGCACGCCCATGTCTGCCACCGCCATGTTGTGCTCGGTAGCGACGGTTTTGGCGATGGAGGTTTCCATGACCGGATCTTCGCCACCATCCAGCATGGCGGCGACGCTATAGGTGTGCAGGCGCGCGGTTTCCGTCATCATCTGCATTTCGGCGAACTTGTGTGCGATGGATTGAAACTGGGTAATAGTCTGGCCAAACGCCACGCGCTCGGTCGCCCAGTTCTTGGCAATCTCTATGATCTTGATCATCTGGCCGGCGCTGGCTGCCGCCAACAGCATCCGTTCCATGTTTAAGCCGCGCATTAGCAGCGGCCAACCGCGGTTTTCTTCACCAACCAGATACGACGCCGGCACCCGTACTTCGTCCAAAAACACCTCGTTTGGAAGGCTTGTACGCCGACCCATCGGGTCCAGATTACGGATCGTGACGCCCGGCATCTTGGTGTCGAGCAGGAACAGTGACAGGCCTTTATGTCCTGCATCCGGGTCGGTCTTGGCGGTGATGACCAAGTAGTCGGCTACGTGCGCGTTGGTGATGAACACCTTCTGGCCGGTAATTACATAGTTACCGCCATCGCGTTTCGCCCGCGTTTTGATGGCAGCTGCATCAGATCCGCCGGATGGCTCTGAATAACCGACTGCCATGCGCAGTTTGCCGGCGATCAGCTTTGGCAGCAGTTCGCGCTTCATCCATTCGGCGCCGTGATATTGCAGGTGCAGGCCGCCATAGATCACGGTGGTCATGAACGCCGAAGTTATCCCGGCATGATGGTAGCCAAGTGCTTCGACAAAGACCGCCAAATCGGTGTTAGAGGCCGCGGCGCCTCCATGTGCCTCGTCGAAAGGCAGGGATAACCAACCGGCTTCGGCCAATGCCTTATATGCCTCGGCCGGGTATTGGCTGGCGGCTTCCAGTTCCAGGATTTTCGCCTCGGGCAGCACACGGTTCAGCGTGCCCAACACCGAGTCGCGCATCATCACCTGTTCTTCGGTAAAACCAAAGGTTTTGTATGGCATCGGCAGCGGTCCTTGGCTGGAGGGACCGGGGCGTTAACCGATTAGCCTTGCCGGTCCTTCGGATGGTTTTGGCCGTCAAAGGGGACGAGGGTAACATTAGGCATGAACGCATCGAAGTCGTCCAGGCAGCGCGCATTCACGGTATAGCGTTCCGGATGCATTCGCGGGCGCCCGAAGACATGGATGCCGCAGGCTTTGCAAAACCAATGGCTTGCCGTGTTGGTGCGCCATTGGTAAAGGGTTAGGCTGTCCTTGCCCTGCACCACCGTCAGGTCGTCGTCCTGCACGGGCAGATGCAAGATGCCCTTCTTCCGGCAAACCGTGCAATTGCAATCGGTCAGGCTATCGATGGGACTGTCTCGGCGAACGGTGATCCGAACCGAGCCACAATGACAGCCACCATGATAATCCGGCATTGCTATCCCCTCACCAACCGCTGGGCCTTAAACGTATTCGACGCTCATCACCTCGTAAAACCGCGAGCCGGACGGCGCGTTGACCTCGATCTGATCTCCGGCCTCTTTGCCGATCAACGCGCGCGCCATTGGCGACGTTATGGAGATCCGGCCGTTTTCGATGTCCGATTCATCGGCGCCGACGATCTGGAAGGTCGACTCTTCCTCGGTGTCTTCATCGACGATTTTAACCGTTGCGCCGAACTTCACGCTGGCCGTGCCGGCCATTTGGATCGGATTGATAATTTCGGCCCGGCTGGTTTTGTCTTCGAGCTCGGCAATCCGGCCTTCGATAAACGCCTGTTTTTCCTTGGCCGCGTGATATTCGGCGTTTTCCGACAAATCCCCGTGGGCGCGCGCCTCGGCAATTGCCCGAATGACGTTGGGCCGGTCAACGGACTTTAACCTGCGCAGCTCTTCTTCAAGCCGCTTGTGTCCGCCGGGTGTCATGGGAACTTTGTCCATGCAATCATCTCCAAACCATTTGAGCGAGCGGAACTTACGCTCGCTCGCCAATTTAACCACACCTGTTCGCTATCTGCCTATGGGTCGCACTTTTTGCGTTATCAGCAGCGTTGCACTTACATTACCCACCTTAGAACGAATAAGCAAAATAGTCTTGCAGGGGAGAGACTTCAAGTTCGCCTTC
>JAYPXD010000044.1:0-2784 GCA_038135395.1 Alphaproteobacteria bacterium
CATGTCCGCGGCGCGGGATGCGCTGGAGGACGTCATCCAGCCCTACCGGGTCCAGCAGGGCCTGGTCCAGCCCACGCCGCGTGGGCGCATGCTGGGCCAGGCTGCCTGGGAACACCTGGGCCTGAAGCCGCCGCGGCGGAACGAGCCGACCCTGGATCTATAGGGCCGGCTCAGCACCCGCTACCGTTCTGTCAACCTTGGATCGAGAATATCGCGCAGGCCGTCGCCGAACAGGTTGAAGGCCAGCACGGTGAAGCAAATGGCGAGCCCGGGGAAGATCGCGATCAGCGGATGGCTTTCCATGTGATCCTGGGCGGCGCGCAGGTCCGAGCCCCAATCGGGAGTCGGCGGCGGCGTGCCAAGGCCGAGATAGCTGAGCGCCGCGATAATCAGAATCATATAGCCCAGCCGCACGGTGGCGTTGACGATCAGCGGCGAGACGCAGTTCGGCAGGATTTGCGTCATGGCGATCCGCCACGACCGTTCGCCCATCACCCTGGCGGCCTCGACATATTCCTTTTTGGCTTCGACCAGCGCCGTGCTGCGGGAGAGGCGGGCGACTTCAGGCCAGAATGCCAGACCCAGCGCAAACACCATGATGGCATCGTTCCAGAACCCGTGTAACTTCCATTCCCGCGCTACGGTGAGGATCAGCAGGTAAAGCAGTAGTCCAGGGAAGGCTAAGAACCCGTCCGTTATTCGCATAACGATACTGTCGACCCTCCCGCCATAGAAACCGGAAAGCACACCGATAGGGATGCCGATGGACAGACCGAATATCACGGCCGCGATGCTCATCAGGATCGTGCGCTGCCCACCGACGACGACGCGGCTAAAGATATCGCGTCCGAACTTATCGGTGCCCATGATGTGTTCGGCGCTGATTTCGGCCGTGCGTTCGCGGTAGTTGGATTTGGTCGGGTTATGCGTGGCGATGGACTGGGCGAAGATCACCAGCACCATGAGCGCGGCAATCATCACCGCGCCAAGCGTGGCTGTGCGACTCTTCAGCAGTTCGCTCCAGCCGTTTGCAATTCCGGCACGGAAACGGCGAATGCGCACTCGGATCGGGGTCTCATTTGCCGCGACGGCGTCGATCCGTTGGCGGGCGTCCAATTGGGGATTGGTTGTGTCGGTCATGTCGCTATTTCCCAATCCCTTAGCTGCTGCCGATGCCGACGCGCGGGTTCAGCACCCGGTACATCAGATCGACGAGTAGGTTGATCAGAACCACCTTGAAGCCCAGGAACAGGATACCGGCTTGGATCACCGGGTAGTCGCGCAACTGGATCGCGTCATAGATGGCCAGCCCGATCCCCGGCCAGGCGAAGATGGTCTCCAGCACCACCGTGCCGCCCAGCAGGTTGGCGAACTGCAGGCCGCTGATGGTGATGGTCGGGATCAGCGCATTGCGGAGGGTATACTTGTAGATGACTTTGCGTTCCGACAGACCCAAGGACCGGTGGGTAACAACATAGTCCTTGTTGATCTCATCCAGCATGCTGGAGCGGGTCAGGCGCGTGGTATAGGCCGCCTGCCGGAACCCGATAGCGACCGCCGGCAGCACCAGAAACCACAGGCTTGCGCCGAAATCCTCGCTAAGGCCGACATAGCCCGATGACGGCAGCCAACCCAGGTACAACGCAAATACAAGGATGGAAAGGATGGCGAACCAGAACTCCGGGATCGAAATGCCGACCAGCGAAGTCACCTGTGCCGCATAGTCGGTTGGGCTGTTGCGGTGGACAGCAGCCAGCGTGCCGAACGGGATGGCGATGATCAGCGACAGGCCGATGCCAACCGCTGCCAAATAGATGGTGGCGGGAATGCGCTCCAGCAGTTCGATGGCGACAGGCCGTCGGGTCACCATGGATTTGCCGAAATCGCCCTGCGCCAGATCACCGAGCCACCATGCGTATCGCACATACCAAGGCTGATCGAGCCCCAGCTCTTTTTCCAGTGCTGCACGCGTGACTTCGTCGATTTCAGTATCGATATCGGCCATCGTGTCGATGATGTCGCCCGGCAGCGCCTCAACCATCATGAAGACGATCAACGACAGAATGAACACAATCGGGATCAATTGTAGGATCCGATTGATTGCGTAGATCAGCATAAGCGTCTCACCGTGCTAGACGTGTTGCATGGGAAGGTCGCGAAGTGCGAACGGCGGCTACAGTGACTGTAGCCGCCGCCAATTGGTCAGCTTAGGTGTCGAACCACGCGGTGCGGACGCCGCCGTTGTGATAGTTCGGTCCACCGGTCAGCTGCGGCGCATAACCCTTCAGGTTTTTCACGCTTGCGCCGGTCAGCGGCACGGTATGGTGATAGATGAACACGCACTCATCGTTCACGATGCTGTCGACCTCGGTGTACATCTCCTTGCGCAGCTTAATATCGGAGGTGGCCGCTGCCTCCTCGATCAGCTTGTCGCAGCGGGCGTTGACAAAGCCGATCCGACGCTTGTTCGCAGCGGCTTTCGAATGGATCCAGCGGTCGTAGTGACCGTTCGGGTCGAAGCGGAAGCTGGATGCCGTCGAATCGACGCCATAGTCGTCCTTGTCGTACTTCGCCTGCAACACGGGGTTATCGAACACTTCGAAGGTTGCCGCAAAGCCGGCATCGACCAGCAATGTTTCCATCGCCCCGCAAATTCCGGTTCGCCGCATCTTCGCGTTGATCGCGATATCGCGCGCCATGGCCGGATCGGCGGCGGAATGGATGTAGGTGTGGCAAATGCCGTCGAGGTGGGCGAGTACCGGCACCCGCGCGTCTGCCTGAACC
>JAYPXD010000044.1:2794-17627 GCA_038135395.1 Alphaproteobacteria bacterium
GACCAGCATGGCGTGGAGGATTTCGCCGCCGTTGCGCATGTACTGATAGGCCTGACGGGAAACCACAGCGATCGGCATTTTCTGCATGTTCAGCTTGCGCAGGATAAACCGGGTCTTCTCCGGGTCATATTCCGGCCCCTTGTTGACATCCGGCAAATGCCAGGGCGATTCGGATGCGTAGAAGGTGTGGGCGATTTCGCCCAATTCATTGAACACCGCTTCATGGACGGCGCGGCGGTCGATGGCGTGTACCACCGCCTGGCGCAGCAGTTTGGCATCGGCGCCGCCGGACATGGCGAATGGGCCGGACTTGGCCTGGATATTGTAGTGCGCCAGGCCGACCTGCGGCGCCTTCCAGATGTTGAACTTGTCTGCCTCGTCCTTGGCAAATGCCGGGGCGTCAAAATAGGACATGTTTTCGATCATGTCGACCTCGCCGGAGCGAAGCGCGGTTAGGCGGACCTTGTCCTCTTTCTTCGGATAGCCCTCGACCGCGTCGAGGTAAGGCAGCGGCTTGCCGTCTTCGCCGGTCTCGAAGTAGTTCTCGAACCGAACCAATTCTGTCTTGGCATAGCGTTTCCAGCTTTTAAACTTGAACGGGCCGCAGCCATAGGGGTGCTCGTCCGGATTCGGCGTATCCGGGGCGATCAGGTTCACCGGATAATAGACCAGATCGGATGCAAGCACGGCGCTGGCCTTTTTCAGATAAAAATGGACCAGCTCTTTGCCGTCGGCTTCGACTTTCTCAATATTTTTGAGGGCCGAACGGTGCAAGGCATGGGCGATCTTCGGATCCTGCATCCGGTGGATGTTCCAGACCACCGATTCCGCATCGATGGTGCGGCCGTTATGGTATTCGGCGCCACGGCGCAAACGGAATGTGTATTTCTTAAGGTCCTTCGAAGCCTCATACGACTCAGCGACGCCCGGCACAACCGCCATAGACTTATCCAGGTCCATCAGGCCCATGGTCGTCAGCGCCATTGGATTAGAGACGTAGTAGACAAAGTTCCGGTGCGGATCGAGCCCGCGACCGTCGGCGCGGCTAGCGTATCGCAGCGTGCCCCCCCGTTTCGGCATTGCGCGCGCGGCGCCTGGAAAGCCTGTTGCCATGGCTCCGGCTGCAGCGGTGGCGGCCAAGAATTGACGGCGGTTCAGGCCGCCGGTGGCCGGATTACGGGTATCGGACATGCTGGGTCTCCCATTTGGACAGCCACCAGGACAGGCGGCCATTGTTGGCGTCGCTTCCTTCTCAATTAGTACCCGCGCTGTTGGTGTTTTGCGGGCATTAGGGCGAACATCATGCCGCCCTTCTGGAAAGCCTAACCCGTTGCGCGACATAATGGCAACCCTATTGCTGGGAAAATGATTTCAAAAAAAACGCTCGCTACTTCCTTACGGATCAATTTTTCATCAATCCGACAAAATATTTGCCATTTCAATACCGGACACTTGCAGGCGGATGGTTGCGAAGATTAGGATTTTGACAGGCTAGATTGCTTCAAATACGTCAGGCAAAACGGAGGAATATTCCATGCGATTAGAAGGTAGAGCCGGCATCGTAACCGGATCGGGCCGCGGTATCGGACGCGCAGTCGCCGAGCTTCTGGCCAAGGAAGGCGCCAGCGTCGTCGTCAACGATCCGGGGGTCGGCCGCAATGGCGAAATTACGGAGGAACGCCCCGCAGACGAGGTGGTGGACGCCATCAAATCCGCGGGCGGCAAAGCCATCGCCAATTACAGCTCGGTGGCGGAATACGATAGCGCCGGCCGGATGGTCCGGGAGTGCGCCGACGCTTTCGGCAAAATCGATTTCGTCGTCAACGTCGCCGGCATGCTGCGCGAGCGCATGATCTGGAACATGACCGAGGAAGACTTTGACCAGGTGATAAATGTGCACCTGAAGGGCCATTGGAACATGTGCCACCACGCCATCAAGCTGATGCGTGGGCAGCGCTATGGCCGCATTGTCAATTTTTCGTCAGATGCCTTCAAAGGCTCGGTCGGGCAGTGCAACTATGCGGCAGCGAAGGCTGGCATTATCGGCCTGACGCGCACCATCGCGCGTGAGTGCGGTCGCTATGGCATCACGGCGAATGCGATGTGCCCGATGGCGGCGACGCGCATGACCGTCAACGATGCGGTCATTGCCGGTTGGAAGCGGCGGCTTGAACGTGGTCTGCTGACCCAGGCGCAATACGAAGCCCGCATGGCGATGCCGGGACCGGAATTCGTCGCGCCGATGGTGGGCTATCTCTGCACCGAGGAATCCGGCGACATCAACGGCCAGATTTTCCACGCCGAACGCTCATTGATCCACACCTACTACTATGGTGAGGAAGCCCGCTCGATCTACAAATACGATGATGGCGGCATGTTCACCGTCGATGAACTGGTCGAGACGGTGCCTGGCTCTCTGATGGCCGGCATTCCCAATATCGCGCCGAAGGAAGCCGAGGAGTAGGCCGCCTATTTTCGCTGTTGATCTGTTCAGGCCGGATTGCCACAAAGGGCTCCCGATCTTTTTCCCAAAGGGATTCGCCCGATGCAATTCGGCCTAACCGACGACCAGCGTGCCTTGCAGGAAACCGCGCGGCGGTATGCGCGCGAGAAGTTGGCGCCGCGGTATCAGGCGCGTGAAGCCGAAGGCAAATTTGACCGCGACATGGTGCTGGAGATGGGCGCCCTCGGCCTGATTGCGCCGGACCTGCCGGAACAGTACGGCGGGCTGGGCGTCGATAGCGTCACCGCCGGCCTGCTGATCGAAGAGATTGCCTATGCCGATCTGTCTGTGTCCTATGTGCAACTGCTCACCATGCTGTGCGCCGGCGTGCTGGCCCGGCACGCGTCGCAAGATCTCGCGGCTGAATATCTGCCGCAATACATCGACGGCCGCAAATTGATCGCCCTTGGTCTGACGGAGCCGCGCGGCGGCACTGACGCCGCCAATCTGATCCTGCGAGCCAAGCGCGATGGCGACAGCTTTATCCTGAACGGCGAAAAGGCGTCGATCTCATCGGCGGCGCAGGCGGACCATTGCCTGGTGGCGGCGCGCACCGGCGATGTCAAAGACGGCGCCCGCGGCGTGACGGCGTTCCTGGTCGATCTGCATAGCCCTGGCGTGACCCGGTCCGCCTATAACGACCTGGGTTCCATGGCCATTGGCCGCGGCTCGATCTGGTTCGAGGATGTGCGTGTGCCGGCGCATATGATGGTGGGGGAAGAGGGCGCCGGTTTTTCGAAGGTGATGCAGGGTTTCGACTATTCGCGTGCTCTCATCGGCCTGATGTGCATCGGTCCGGCGCAGGCCTCGCTGGATGAGACATGGCCCTATACCCTGGAGCGGCAGGCGTTTGGACGTCCCATTGCTGAATTCCAGGGCGTCACGTTTCCCCTGGCGGAATTCGACACGCAATTGCAGGCCGCGCGCCTGCTGTGCCACAAGACGCTATGGCTGCGCGACCAGGGCATGGAACACACCAAGGAAGCAGCCATGTGCAAGTGGTGGGCGCCGAAGCTTGCAACCGATACAATCCAGCAATGCCTGCTGACGCATGGCCACCTCGGCTACTCGATGGATCTGCCGCACCAGCAACGCATGCGCGATGTGCTGGGACTGCAAATTGGCGACGGCACTGCCCAGGTTTCGAAAATGATTATCGCGCGGGAGACGGTCGGACGGCAATCGGTGCAATACGCGCGGAAATGACGTTCGGTCCGGTTGACCGTGTTTATTGGCACTCCATATTCGACGGAGGCAGCAGGTGGACACACAAAATAGCGCCAGACCGTCATGGCGGGGGCGGATCGGTCGCTTTCTCTGGCGAACGGTGCCATTGATCGTGCTGGCGGGCGGCGCACTGGGGTGTGCGGCGCTCTATTCCACGCGCCCGCAACTGGCGCAGCAGGTTGTTGCCGAAAAAGTTTGGGCCGTACGCACGGCCCCGGCGCATCTGACGACCGTCAAGCCGACGTTGAGCTTCTATGGCGAGGTGATCGCCGGGCGCGAGGTGGAATTGCGGCCGTTGGTTGGCGGTCGGGTGGATCGTGTCGGGCGGAATTTTCAGGATGGCGGACGCGTTTCGGCCGGCGAAGTCCTGATTGAAATCGAAGCCTTTGATTACGAAGCCGCTGTTGCCGAAGCGACTGCCGACCTGGCGGAAGCGCGGGCAAGGTTGCGTGAACTGCAAACGGACGCTGCGTCGGGCAATGCGATGCTACAGCAGGAGCAGACCGCCAAGTCGCTGCGGCAACGGGACGTGGATCGCTATGTGCGTTTGCAACGGCAAGGCGCTGCAAGTGTCCGGGCCTACGACGACGCCCAAATGGCGTTGCTCGGCGCTTCTGAAAAAGTCATCGAGCGCGAGTTTTCCATAGAGCGGCTGAGCGCGATACTCGCGCGGCAAGGCGCGGTGATCGACCGCCTGGAGGTCAAGGCTAAGCGTGCTGCTCGCGATCTGCTGGAAACCAAACTGGCCGCGCCGTTTGCCGGCTATCTGACCGATATTGGTACGCAGGTCGGCAAGCGGATCGGGCAATCCGACAAAGTTGCAAGGCTAATCGATTCATCCAGCCTGGAAGTTCGGTTCTCGCTGGGCATGCAGTATTTCGGCGAGTTGACCGCATCGGGCAATCTGGTCGGTTTACCGGTTGACGTCATTTGGAATTTACATGGTCAGGCGCGGCGGTTCACAGCGGTAGTCGAACGGACCGGATCGGAGATCGACGCTTCCAGCGGTGGAATATCGGTGTTCGCCAAAATTACCGGCGGCCAGGCCCTAAACCTGCTGCGGCCGGGTGCGTTTGTCGAAGTTGAGGTCCCCGGCCTTGCCTATCACAACGTTGTGCGATTGCCGGATACCGCCTGGCACGACGGCAAGGTCCTGGTTGTCCGCGACGGTCGGTTGGTTGCGCGCGAAGCCCAGTTGGCGCGGCGGCTTGGGTCGGACATCCTGGTGCGGGCGAATTTTGGCTCGGACGACGTTATCTTGGTAACGCCAATCCCCGGCGCGGTTGAGGGAATGCGGGTCGATGTCGTGGCGCAGGATGGCGCTGGTGGATAAGCCGGAGTCCTCCAACCAGTCGCCGGATCGCGACGAGCTTGCCGGCGATACCGGGCCTGGCGGGCTGCTGAGCTTTTTTGCGCGCCACCGGACCGCCGCCAATCTGGTGATGCTGATCATGTTTCTGGCTGGGGCAGTCGGCCTCAGCCGAATGAATACCCAGTTTTTTCCCGACTTTGGCCTGGATTTCGTATTGGTCAACGTACCTTGGCCGGGCGCCAGCGCGTCGGACGTGGACGCCAACATCGTCCAGCCGATCGATCGGGAAGTCCGATTTCTGGATGGTGTCAAGAACGTCATTTCAACCTCGCGCGAGGGCTCTGCCAATGTGCTGGTCGAGTTCGAGCCGGGAACCGACATGCAATCGGCGCTCGCCAACGTCGAAACCGCTGTAGCCCAAGTCACAACGTTGCCGGAAGACAGCGAGGCGCCCACGATCCAGCGGATCGTCCGCTATGACACAATCGGGCGGTTGCTGTTGTCCGGTCCGATCGACGAGACGGAACTGAAGCGTCTCGCGAAACTGGTGCGAGACCGGCTGATCCAACGGGGTATCGACCGGGTCGACCTGTTCGGTGCGCGCGATGAGGAGATTTTGGTCGACGTCCGCCCAGAGGTCTTGCGTGCGCTCGATCTTTCCATAGCGGACATTGCCAGTCGGATCGGCGCGACCAGCCAGGATTTGCCATCCGGCGACACAAGCGGCGCGGTCGAGAAGCAGATCCGGTCGATAGGCCTGGTCGAGGATGCCTCCGGCGTTGCCGCAATCGAAGTCGTTGCGCGCGCCAATGGCGAAAAGGTCAAGGTGGGCGATATCGCGACCGTCCGCGATACGTTCGACAGCGATGGCAATACCGCATGGCAAAGGGGCAATTTTGCCATCAGTATGAATGTCCAGCGCGCGACAACGGCAGATGCATTGAAGACCGCAAAGGTCATGCGCGACGCCGTTGCGGAACTACGGGCCGAAATGCCTCCAGGGGTCAGCCTGACGCTCTATAATGAATCCGCCAAACTGATCGAAGGCCGCATCAACCTGCTGGTTACCAATGGCATTGGCGGTCTGATCATCGTGCTGCTGGTGCTGTTTGTCTTTTTGAATACGCGCGTCGCCCTGTGGGTTGCCGTTGGTATTCCCACTGCATTGTTCGGTTCTATGGGCGTGATGCTGTTGACGGGGCAGAGCATCAACATGGTCAGCCTGTTCGGCATGATCCTGGTGCTGGGAATCGTGGTGGACGACGCCATTGTCGTAGGCGAACACGCAGAGATGCAGCGGTCGCGCGGGCTGCCCAGCCTGCAGGCGTCCGAATTGGGGGCCCGGCGGATGGCGGCGCCGGTGTTGGCGTCAATTCTGACGACGATAGCCGCGTTTCTGCCGATGTTTTTGGTTGGGGACGTGATCGGCACGATCATTCGCGCGATTCCGATGGTGGTCGTTGCCGCGCTGGTGTGCTCGCTGATCGAATGTTTTTTGGTGCTGCCGGGGCACTTGCGGCATGCATTGGCGGGCGATCCGACCAAAATGCTGCGGGCCCGCGTTGCGTTCAATCGCGGCTTCGACCGGTTTCGCGACCATTGGTTTCGAGCCCTGGTGCGGGCGGCGCTGCGCCGGCGCTACACCGCCATCGCGACAGCAATAGCGGTTCTGATCATCGCTGTCGGCCTGATCGCTGGTGGACGGGTCGGATTTACCTTTTTTCCGACCCCGGAAGTGGATGTCGTCTTCGGCAACGTCAAGCTGGTGCCCGGTTCCAGCCGCGAGTCGGTGCGGGAGGCCTTGCTGAAGATCGAGGCCGCCGCCTATGAGACCGAAGCGGCGTTGTCGCCGGGCAAGCCGTTGATTGTCGCCAGCGTCGCCAACGTTGGCACCCACCTGGGCGCCGATGGCCCGGGCGGTGTCGCGCGCGGCCAGACCTATGGCTCTCTCTTCCTGCAACTAACCGAGTCGGAAGAGCGCGACGTGCGCACGCCGGCTTTCGTTGCGGCATGGAAAAAGCGCTTGCCGCAGATTGCGGATGTCGAGACGCTGAGCTTTCCGCCGGTGGGCGCCGGACCGCCGGGCCGCGAGATCGACATCCGCCTCTTCGGCGGCGAGCCTGCGGTTTTGAAAGAGGCGGGCGGCGAGGTGCTGGCGCTGGTGGCGTCCTATCCCGGCATTTCCGACCTTGAGGATACCTTGCCGTACGGCAAGCAGGAACTGATTCTGAGCCTTACCCCGGCGGGAAGGGCGCTGGGCTTCACCACGCAAAGCGTCGGGCGACAGGTGCGCGATGCGTACGAAGGCGCAATCGCCAAACGCTTTGCCCGTGGCGACGAAGAAGTGCTGGTGCGGGTGCGGCTGGATGCGAATATGTTGGAGGATCAGGCGCTCGACGACCTCTATCTCCGCAGTCCATCCGGTGCTGAGGTGCCGTTGGGGGAGGTCGTGACGACGACCACGCAGCGCGGCTTTGCAACGATCCGCCGGCAGGATGGCTTCCGCGAGGTCGCGATTGCCGGCGAGGTCGACGAGACGGTGACGACCAGCCAGAAAGTCCTGGGCGCGCTGGAGCCCAAGATCGAGGCGATTGCCGCCAAATACGGCCTGCAATACCGATTTGCCGGGAAGGCTGAGGAACAGGCCCAGACCTTCGGCGATATGAAGATCGGCGCGCTGACCGGGCTGGCGCTGATCTATATCGTTCTGGCCTGGGTGTTCGGCAGTTATTGGCTGCCGCTGGCGGTCATGTCGATCATCCCATTCGGTATGATCGGCGTCAGCTTCGGGCACTTTTTGATGGGCTATGACCTGACGTTCCTGTCCATGGTTGGCATGCTGGGGCTGTCCGGCATCCTGGTGAACGATTCAATCGTGCTGATCTCGACCATCGACGGCAAAATACGCGAAGGACTGCCGTTATACGACGCGATCGAACAAGGCACTTGCGAACGGTTACGCGCCGTTTTGCTGACCTCTCTCACGACGATCGGAGGACTGGCGCCGCTGATTTTCGAGACCAGCGTGCAAGCGCAATTCCTCATTCCCATGGCAATTACCATCGTCTTTGGGTTGGCGATAGCTACGGCTCTGGTGCTGGTGGTGGTGCCTTCGTTGGTAGCGATCGGGGCGGATGTTCAGCACGCGGTGCGCATTTTAATGGGAAACCGGACCGCTTCCTTATCCCGGTCCGATAGTTCGCTGGCGGAAAGGGGACCGGCGGAATGAGTGACGACGATACTATCCGGCGCTCGATAGCGGATTGGATCATGCAGGGGCCTTGCAGGGTCTGGGCATGCCCAAGTTGATTGAAGGCACGTCCAACCGGCTGTTGGCGGCGGGGGTGCCGTTGTCGCGCAGCCATGTGAGCTTTCGCACGCTGCATCCGTCGTTCGAGTCGGTTTCTCTGGTGTGGTACCGTGGCCGCGGGATTTCGGAGCAGGAATTTGCCCATGGCGCCGGTGATACGCGGTCCTGGATGCAAAGCCCGTTCCATTTCATGGTCGATAATGGCATCGGCCTGTTGCGGCGTCATTTGGTCGGCAGGAGCAAAGTCCTCGACTTTCCAGTGCTGACGAATTTGACCGATGAAGGCTTTACGGATTATCTGGCGATTGTCGTTCCTTTTGATAGTCCTGATATCTCCGTTGGCGGCAACAGGCGCGACGGCATAGCAACGTCATGGGTGACCGATCGCGACGGCGGTTTTTCCGATATGCACCTGCTTATCCTCCAAAATGCAGTGCAGCGTCTGGCCGTCGCCTGCAAATTGTCGATCCGCGAACAGATCGCGCGGAACGTGGCCGATGCCTACCTGGGACGGTCCGCCGGGCGCGAGGTTTTGAATGGACACATCCGCCTCGGCGACTATGAAAATTTCACCGCAGTAGCCTGGTATTCCGACCTGCGGGATTCGACCGGTCGGGTCGAGCGGCTGGGAATGGAGCGCTACCTCGCGTTGCTGAACGGCTTCCTTGGCTGCACCGCCGGCGCGGTACAGGCCTATGGCGGGGAAATTCTGGCATATCCGGGCGATGCCGTGCTGGCGATTTTCCGCGATGACGATCCCGCCAAGGCGGCGCAGACCGCGATTGAGGCGGCGGCGGAGGCTCGGCGTCGCCTTTTCGATGTCAATTCAAACCTGGCGGCCCTGGGCCAGGAACAATTAGAGGCGGGGCTGGCTGTTCACCGCGGCGAGCTGGCATTCGGCAATATCGGCACCGGCGGTCGCCAGTCCTTTACCGTCATCGGTCCGGCAATCAACGTGGTCAACCGACTGGAGCAGATGACCAAGAGCCAACCCTATAAGGTTATCGTATCGGATACGGTTGTTGACTTGTTGGGATGGGAGGACCGGCCGGCTTTAACCTCGCTTGGCCGCCAGGCGGTCCGGGGCAGTGGCGTTGCCTTGACGGCCTACGGGGCAAGTGACGAGACGATGCTGCGCTACAAAGCGCCCCCTGGCTACATCGAAACTATATTATCCTCCACCTCGCCTTCGTTGGAGCCGGCTTAGCCGCTCCCCCCTACCCGTTGCCCGCAAATGGATCGGAAACACCGAAATGATCTCGCTCTACGGTCAGAAAATTTTCATCACCGGGTGCGGTTCCGGAATTGGCGCTGCCACGGCCAAGACTTTGGCGGAAGCCGGCGCCTATGTGATCGCATCGGATATCAATGGCAATGCGGTCGCCGGCACGGTCGCTGCGATTCATGCGGCTGGCCATCGGGGTGAGGCGCAGATTTTGGACGTTTGCGATCCGGCCGCAATTGTCGCGACGGCGGATGGCGTCACCCGGGCGCATGGCCCAATGGACGCCATCGTCAACGTGGCCGGTTGGGACAAGGGCCAGCCGTTCATGGATAACACGCCGGAGTTCATCGAAAAAATCGTGCAACTCAACTATTTGGGCCAGGTCCGCGTCTGTCAGGCCTTCTTGCGCCCGATGGTCGAGGCCGGCCGCGGTACGGTGATCAACGTCGCCAGCGATGCCGGCCGCGTCGGCAGCCTGGGCGAGACTGTCTATGCCGGCGCTAAAGGCGGCGTCATCGCGTTCACCAAAAGCCTTGCGCGTGAGATGGCCCGGAATGGCATCACCGTGAACTGCGTTGCCCCGGGCCCGACCGAGACAGCCTTGCTGGCCGATATGCCGGAACGCATCCAGGAGGGCCTGAAGCGGGCCATTCCCCTGCGCCGCCTGGGCCAGCCGCAGGACATCGCCAACGCCATCCTGTTTTTTGCCAGCAGTCGCGCCAACTACATCACCGGCCAGGTGCTGAGCGTATCCGGCGGCTTGACGATGAGCGGCTAGTGGCATCCGTCTGCGCTCAACCCTGATCCTGTCCGTTGCCCTGGTTTGGGACTCATAAGCCTATGGCCTTTCGTCGTCCTACAATTTTGACGTCCGTGTCGGCGCTGCTCGCCCTGGCCATCATGGTGGGGCTGGGCGTCTGGCAGTTGGAGCGGCGCGAGTGGAAGGAGGCTTTGCTGGCGACGATTGATGCTCGTCTACAGGTATTGCCCGAGCCGCTTCCGACCCACCCCGCGGCAGATTGGGAGTTTCGCCGGGTGCTGGTCGAAGGTCCGGTTGCGGGCGGCCAATGGTTCCGGTTCCCCGGGCGCACCAAAGACAAAGACGTCGGCGATGCGTTGGCCCTGCTGTTGCAGCGGGAGGATGGCACATACGTGGCCGTGGAATACGGTTGGGTCGGCTTCAATGCTCCATTGCCGCCGGTGCCGTTGGTGCTGGCGGTGGAAGGGATATTGCGGCAGCCGCAATCGCCCGGCCTGTTCACCCCGGCGAACGATCCCGCGCATAACGCCTGGTATCAGGTCGATCCGGCAATGATGGCACAGGCGGTGGGACTGGATCCGGCAAAGGCTTTGCCGCAATACGTCAAGCCGTCCGACTGGGCGCCGTCTCTGCCGAATGACCATTTGCAATACGCCATCACCTGGTTCTCGCTCGCTGGAACCTTTTTCGTGATTTTTGTTCTGTTTCACCGCAGGAAACGGGAAACCGCATGACGCCCTACCAGACATTGGAGCAGACCTTCGCGCGGGTCGCGAAAATCAACACAGCGGCCCGCAAGCTGGGTTGGGATCAGCGCGTGATGATGCCGCCGGGCGGCGCCGGCGACCGGGGCGAGGAACTTGGGACGCTGGCGGCGGTGGCGCACGAACTGGAAGCCTCGCCGGCGGTTGCAGAGGCGTTGGCAGCGGTGGACCTGGGGAAACTCGACCCCTGGCAGGCAGCAAACGTGCGCGAAATGCGCCGCCGTCATGTCCACGCGGTTGCTGTTCCCTCCAGCCTGATTGAGGCGCGGGAAGCCGTGGCTGCACGCTGCGAGATCGCCTGGCGCGCCGCCCGCCAGTCGGGCGACTTTGCAAGCCTGCTGCCGCTTTGGCGGCCGGTGGTCGCCAACATGCGGGAGGTCGCGGCTGTCAAAGCCGAGGCGTTGGGCGTCTCGCCTTACGATGCGTTGATGGACCCCTACGATCCAGGCCGACGCTCGGCCCAGGTGGAGGCGCTGTTCGCCGACTTGGAGGCTTTTCTGCGCGAGGCACTGCCGAAAGTGCTCGAACGTCAGGCGCGCGAGCCAGCGGCCAGGCTGCCGGTCGCGCATTTTTCGGCGGACCAGCAGCGGGCGTTGGGCAGGAAATTGATGGCTGCGGTCGGTTATGACTTTCACCACGGCCGTCTGGACGACACGACCCATCCATTTTCAACGGGCAGCAGCTATGATGCCCGTGTCACGGCCCGTTGGGATGAGGCGGATTTCACCTCTGGCCTGATGGCGGTGCTGCATGAGACTGGGCACGCGCTCTATACCTGCGGCAAACACCCGGACTGGCGCTGGCAACCGGTCGGCAGTCACCGCGGCATGACACTGCACGAGAGCCAGTCCTTGGCGATGGAGATGCAGGTCGGCCGCTCGCGCCCATTTGCCGAATTCTGGGCGCAGATGGCCCGTGATTCGTTTGCGGGGCAGGGGCAGGACTGGACTGCCGACAATCTGCATCGCTGGGCTACACGCGTTGAGCCGGGGTTTATTCGTGTTGATGCCGACGCTGTCACCTATCCTTTGCACATCATCCTGCGGTTCCGCCTGGAGCAACAACTGGTCGATGGTTCGCTTGATCCGGCTGATGTGCCGGACGCTTGGGATGATCAGATGGAGGCACTGTTGGGCATACGCCCGCCGAACCATTCGTTGGGGTGCCTACAGGACATGCATTGGTTCGATGGCGCATTCGGCTATTTCCCGACTTATAGCCTGGGCGCCATGGCGGCAGCGCAGCTCTTCCAGGCTGCCGAGCGCTCGACCCCCGGTTTGGATATCCAACTCGCCCAGGGCGACGCCAGCGCCGTGGTGGCGTGGATGCGACAGCACGTGCATCGGGTCGGTTGTCTCTACGAACCGGACGATCTGCTGGAAAAAGCGACCGGCAGCGCCCTTAGTTCTGTCGCATTCAAGCGGCATATACGCAAACGTTACTTGTAACCGGTTGATCGGCACGGCGGCGGAGCCGATATTCGGTTGTGGGTGTGCGTGTCTTGGACCCGGTTAGCGTGGCTGTGCTATGCCTGACCCGGCAAACTGCTGAAAAGGTGGAGACTGATGACTGAGAGCTTGAACAGGCGGGCCGCCATATTGGGGATGTTTGGCGCGGCAGTCACGTTGGGCGGTTGCGCGACCGATGGCGATGAGTACCGCGGTGGAGGCAGGAATTGGCGCCGCGAAGAGGAATTGCGCCGCCAACAGGAGTTCGAGCTTCAACGCCGCCGTGAGGAGCAGCTGGAATACGAACGCCGCCAGGCTTACGAGCGCCGGCGCCAGGATCAGTTGGAACTTGAGCGACAACGGGAACTGGAGCGGCTCCGTGAAGAGCAGCGGTTATGGGAAGAGCGGCTGCGGAGAAGCGGTCGCCGTGAAGACCAACGGCGCGATGATCACCGCCGCGACGATCCTCGCCGTGATGACCCGCGCCGTGACGATTCCCGCCGTGATAGTCGCGATAATAGTCCAGGCCGGGATGACGCCGATGCCCGGGCTAGGGCACAGCGCGATGCCCTGCGTCGGCAGCGCGAACGGCAGGCGGAGCAAGACTGCCTCTATAACAATAACGACCGTCGGCAATCTCCGCGCGAGCAGGAACAGCAGCGTGAGTGCTATGAGAAAGCACTGCGCAAGCAGTTGGATAAGGAAGGCTGATCCGCAGGGCAGGGCCGCGACCCGTAGCCGGCTCGACAGGGCCGGCTTGCCGCGGCATATCGTTGGCTATGTCCCGGTAACGCAGGCACTGACATGCGCTATATTTCCACCCGTGGCCAGGCGCCTAGCCTGGGATTCGCCGATGTAACCCTCGCGGGGCTCGCCAGCGACGGCGGCCTGTATGTGCCCGAATCCTGGCCGCAGATCGGGACGGAGTTGCAGCGGGAATGGCGGAACCTCAGCTATGCCGAGCTCGCGGTCCAGGTTATGCGGCCCTTCATTGTCTGCGACATACCGACGGCAGCATTCGCCAGGATGGTGCACGACGCCTATGCCACGTTCGGGCACCCGGCGGTGGCGCCATTGGTGCAGCTAGACAGCAATCTCTGGCTTCAGGAATTGTTCCATGGCCCGACGCTGGCGTTCAAGGATGTGGCGTTGCAATTGCTCGGTCGCTTGTTCGACCACATTCTCGCCCAGCGCGGCCAACGCATCACCATTGTCGGGGCGACATCGGGCGATACCGGGTCTGCCGCTATTGAGGCGTGCCGCGACCGCGAGGCCGTGGATATTTTCATCCTGTTCCCGAAAGGCCGGGTCTCGCCGGTGCAGCAACGGCAGATGACGACGGTGCCCAGTGGCAATGTCCATTGCATCGCTGTCGAGGGCACCTTCGATGATTGCCAGGACCTGGTAAAGGCGCTGTTTGCCGACGCGGCGTTCCGGGACGAGGTCAACCTTTCCGCGGTGAACTCCATCAATTGGGCGCGGGTGATGGCGCAGACGGTGTATTACGCTTATGCCGCCCTGCAATTGGGTGCGCCGGACCGCAAGATTGACGTGGCCGTGCCAACCGGCAATTTCGGCAATATCTTTGCGGCCTATGGCGTGAAGCAGATGGGCTTTCCGTTGGAACGGTTGATTGTTGGGTCTAACCGCAACGATATATTGACCCGCTTCTTCCAGGCGGATGACATGAGTTTGCGCGCGGTCGAGCCTAGTCTCTCGCCCAGCATGGATATTCAGGTCTCCAGCAACGTCGAGCGCCTGCTGTTTGACCTTTATGACCGCGATGGCCGTGCGACGGCAGAGGCTTTGGGAGAATTGCGCAGCAAGGGCCGCCTGACGCTGGGCGAAAATCGCCACGCAGCGGCCAAGGCAACCTTCAGCGCTGCAAGTTTCGATGACGCCGCCATCCTCGCCGGCATCAAATCGTGGCAGGAGCGGTCTGGCTATGTCCTCGATCCGCACTCTGCGGTTGGCGTCCTGGCGGCTGAGGCCTGCGCGCCTGAACGGGAACGCCCGCTGGTGGTTGGGGCGACCGCGCATCCGGCCAAGTTCCCGGACGCCGTGGAACGCGCGACCGGCAAGCGGCCAAGCCTGCCCGATCGCCTTGCCGACCTGTTCGAGCGCGAGGAAAGGCTGACGGAGATGGCAAACGACATCCAGACGCTGCAACGGCTGGTGCGTCAGCGCCGTCGGGGGTAGGCTGCTTTAGTCGCCAACAGCAAACAGAAAGGCCCTGCTGATGCAGGGCCGTCAGACTGCTGACAAAGTCCTCGCGTTGATCGGG
>JAYPXD010000045.1:0-10751 GCA_038135395.1 Alphaproteobacteria bacterium
GCTTCGCGCCCTGCAAGCCGCAGGACCGCGAGAAGATGATCGAACTCATGGAGGGCGTGGAGGACATTCCCGGCGCCGTCATGCATGAGGGGCTGGAGTGGAAGTGGGAGACCTTCCCCGAATACCTCGACGCCATCGAGGCCAAGCCGCGCGACGTCGATGTCTGCGCCCTGGTCCCGCACGCAGCGCTTCGCGTCTATGTGATGGGCGACCGCGCCGTGGCGTTCGAGCCGGCCAACGATGATGACATCGCCAAGATGCGCGCTCTCACCAAAGAGGCGGTGGAGGCCGGCGCGTTCGGTGTTTCGACCAGCCGGGCGTTGTTCCACAAGACCCAGGCCGGCGCCTATATCCCGACGATCCGCACCCACACCGCCGAGTTCGTCGGCATCGCCAACGGCCTGAAAGACGCGGGCAGCGGCTTTATCGAAGCCATTACCGACTGGATCACGGACGAGCGCCCGGACCCGCAGAACGCCCCCCTCGATCCCGAAGGCGCATTCGATGTGCTGAAACAGGTCGCCAAGGAATCCGGCCGCCCGCTGGTCTATTCCATGGTGCAGGTCTCCAGCCAGCCCAACCTCTACAAGGACGTGCTGGCGATGAACCGGAAGGCGAACGAGGACGAGGGCGTCAATATCCGCCCAGTGTTCCCGCCGCGCGCGGTCGGCTTCCTGCTGGGCCTCCAGGCAACGCAGACGCCGTTCTCCGGCTGCCCGACTTTCAGGGCGCTGAACGACCTGCCGCATGCCGAGCGGGTGACGAAGCTGCGCGATCCGGCGGTGAAGGCGCAAATCCTCTCCGAGGACCCGATCAAGGAAAGCACGTTCACCCTGATCCATCTGCTCAGCTACAAGTGGATGTTCCGCTTCCAGGGCAAGGAATACATGCCCCAGCCGGACGAGAGTGCCGCCGCGGAAGCCACCCGCCTGGGCTGCACGCCCCAGGAAGTCGCCTATGACTGGCTGCTGGAGAATGACGGCAAGAACTTCATCTACATGCCGGCTGCCAACTATATCGGCCATTCATTCCAGGCGTCGGAGGAGTTGCTGAACGACAAAATGGCGATCATGGGCCTCGGCGATGGCGGCGCGCATGTGGGCTTCATCCTGGATGCGGGCTTCCCGACCTTCCTGCTGACCCATTGGGGCAAGGATGTGGCCAAGTTCCCGATGCCGGAACTGATCCGCCGCTTGACCAGCGACACGGCGGACGCGGCGGGCCTTGGCGACCGGGGGCGCATCCGTGTGGGCCTGAAGGCCGACCTGAACGTGATCGACTGGGACGCTTTGGACTTTGGCGCGGTGCATGTGCAGCGCGACCTGCCGGCGGGCGGCAAGCGTCTGATGCAGGGTGCAAACGGGTATCGTTATACGGTCGTCTCCGGGCAGATCACCCACCAGGATGGCCAGCCGACAGGCGCCTTGCCGGGGCGGTTGGTGCGCGGCCAACGCACCGCGCCGCCGATGGCTATCGCGGCGGAGTAGCGTCCGGCCGGAGATTCCTGGTCGTGCGACCTCCGAACCATCACCTATCGCTTGGCAAACCTGGACCACCTCTGTATAAGGCGCGTTTCGAAGCGCGGCCGCGTGATGTGTCTATCCGCGGCCGCCGGTAATTTTAGGGAGCCTCGAGCAAAGCTATGGCTGTTCCACGTAAGAAAACCACGGTGTCCAAGCGCGGCATGCGTCGCTCGCACCACGCCCTCAAGCATCCCAACCTGCGCGAGGACAAGGATTCGGGTGAGTTCCACCGTCCGCACCACATCGACCTGGAAACCGGGATGTACCGTGGCCGCCAGGTTCTGGAGCCCAAAGAAAAGTTCTAATCGGCCGGAGACTTTGGTCTTGGGCCTTCTGATTGATTTGTGAATGGCTGCGCTGAAAGGCGCGGCCATTGGGCATTTGTTGAGCCGGCAATATGGCTGACAATAGGGTGTTTCGAAAACACGCTTTCCGGATGAGTCCCGCGCAGGAGGCATAGGCCCAGTGAGCGATACCACCCATCAAACCGACGTTATTATCGTCGGCGCCGGCCCGGTCGGCCTGTTCGCTGTGTTTGAGCTGGGCCTGCTGGGCCTGAAGTCGCATCTGGTCGACATCCTCGACCGCGTTGGCGGCCAATGCGCCGAGCTTTATCCGGAAAAGCCGATATACGACATCCCCGGCATTCCCGTGTGCACCGGCCAGGAATTGACAGACCAGCTGATGGCGCAGATCGCGCCGTTCGGTCCGCAATTCCATCTGTCCGAAATGGCCGAAGAGCTGACAAAGCTCGACAATGGCCACTGGCGGTTGAAGACCGATGTCGGCACCGTCCTGGAAGCGCCGGTGCTGGTCATCGCTGCCGGCGGCGGCAGCTTTGTGCCAAAAAAGCCGCATCTGCCCGGCATCGAAGATTTCGAGGACGGCAGTGTTTTCTATGCCGTGCGTCAGATGGAGAAATTCCGCGACCGCGACGTGCTGGTGGCCGGCGGCGGCGACTCCGCGCTCGACTGGTTTATCGCGCTGCAGCCCATCGCCAAGTCGATTGCCCTGGTACACCATCGCGACGGTTTCCGCGCCGCGCCGCATTCTGTCGAAGCCATGCGCGAGATCGTCGCCACTGGCAAGGGCCAGCTGCACATCGCCCAGATGAAAGGCATTGAAGGCGACGCGCCCAATCTCACCGGGGTGCAGCTGGAGAGCAAAGAGACCGGCGCCTTTACGCACGCCTGCGACATGCTGTTGCCGTTTTATGGGCTGACCATGAAGCTGGGGCCCGTGGCGGAATTCGGCATCAATCTGGAACAGAACCTGATCCCGGTGGATACGGAGAAGTTCGAGACCAACGTGCCCGGCATCTTTGCCATCGGCGACATCAACACCTACCCCGGCAAGCTGAAGCTGATCCTGTCCGGGTTCCACGAGGCCGCTTTGATGAGCCAGGCCGCGTTCCGTTTGGCGCGCCCGGGCGAGCGGCTGCGGTTTCAGTATACTACGTCATCCAGCGCATTGCAGAAGAAGCTTGGCGTTCGATAACGCCCAAAATTCAGGAGCCTAGTCCCGATGAAAATCCTGGTTACCGACGGCCATGGGGTCGAGCACGAAGTCGAAGCGACCGACGGCTGGACCGTGATGGAAATGATCCGCGACGCCGGCCTGCCGATCAAGGCGGAATGCGGCGGCTCCTGCGTCTGCGCGACCTGCCATGTGTTGGTCGATCCCGACTGGTTCGACAAGCTTCCGGAAAAGGGTGAGGAGGAGATCGACATGCTCGACCTCGCGCTGGAGGTGTTCGACAACTCGCGCCTGTCCTGCCAGATTGAATTCGAACCCAGCATGGATGGCCTCAAGGTTACGCTGGCGCCGGACGCCATCATGTAAACCCTTTATCGGTCTGTCGCCTGGCCCTGGTGGAGGGCGGGATAGGAGCGTGCACCGTGCGTAGAATCGGTCCCGTGCGATTTTCCGGCCTGATCGCCGCCGCCATGGCGACGCTGGGCATCGTGTTCGCCGTACCGACGGCCGCCTGCGCATCGACCCTGATCGAGAACGTATCGGTTTTGCCCATGACCGGGGCCGGACTTCAGGCCAATTGGGCGGTGTTGGTGGATGGCGACCGCATCGTCGCCGCAGGCCCGCGGGAATCGCTGGCGGCGCCGGCCGATGCAACGGTGGTGGATGGCGCGGGCGGCGTGTTGTTGCCGAGCCTGATCGATATGCATATCCATCTGGACCATGAGCATGACGGGCGGCAGAGCGACGTGCAACTGGGGCTTTTGGCGGCCCATGGCGTCACGACTGCCCGTGTGATGTGGGGCCATGACGGGCAATTGGCCCTGCGCCGGGCGATCGTAGCGGAAAATCGCTTTGCCCCGTCTTTGGTCCTGGCCGGGCCAGGGTTCAGCAAGTCCGCGATGAGTCCCGCGGAAGTAAAAGCCGAAGTGGAGCGGCAGGCCAAGGAAGGCTGGGACCTGATCAAGGTCCATTGGAAGCCGACGCTGGCGCATTACGATGCCATCATTTCCGCGGCAAAATCGGTCGGCAAGGAAGTGGACGGCCATGTGCCCTATGCCGTGTCGCTGGACCATGTCCTGGCCAGCGGCCAGCGCTCCATCGAACATATGGACGGCTATATCCGCGATATCGGCGCGGAGGGCGGCGCGGCGCCGCAAGCGGCGCTTGAGGGCGCGGTCGCACGGTCCAAGGCAGCGGGGGTGGCGGTGGCGCCGACGCTGTTCGGCTGGCGGGTGCACCTGCACCATACCAGCGTGGACGAATTGAACGCGCTTCCCGGCCTCGCCTTCGTGCCGGCGGCAACGCTGGCCGATTGGCGCGCACGGTATGAGCGGCCCTTGAAAGAGCAAGCTAAGGATTGGATTAAACTGCTGATCGGCCGACGGGACGTCGATGCGATCGTCGCCAATCGGAACCGATTGCTGAAGGCGTTTTCGGATGGCGGCGTCCCGGTCCTGTTCGGCACCGACAGCGGGCAGCCGTTTGTCGTGGCCGGCGCGACCGTCCCGGCGGAAATGGCCGAAATGCGGGCGGCAGGGCTCACCAACCGGCAAATTATCGAAAGCGCGACCGTCACCGCCGGGCGGTTCCTTGATTCCTCTGGCCGTTTGGGCGTCATTGCGCCCGGTGCGCGGGCCGATATCCTGGTATTGCCATCCGATCCCACCACCGACCTTGAGGCTTTTGCCCGGCCTTTGGGAGTGATGCTGCGCGGAAAGTGGCATTCAGGTGAAGAGATTAGCCGCTTTTTGGCCGACGCAAGCGCTGCTGCCGGTCGGTAATGGCCCCAGGATAGAATGGCGGCGGCGCCCGGATTGTTGACCCAAGTCAATGCAGTCCGGATCGCCGGGACGTATTCGAACGGGGGAACGAGGCCTATCCGGTCCTGTCCTCGCGCAGGGCCCTTTGGGATTGGGTGAACCTGCCGTAAACCCGTTGAAGCCAGCATCTGTCCCCGTTGCGTCGATCGCTGTGGCGGAGGGGTGCACCGAGGTGCAAGCCCGTGCCACCGATGAAATCCGCGCTGTTCGCGACCAAGCCCATTGCCCAACTGCTTGCCGATGCCGATGGCAGTCACGCAATGAAACGATCGTTGGGGATGATGGACCTGGTGGCGCTGGGCATCGGCGGCATTATCGGGTCCGGCATTTTCGTCATCACTGGCGAAGCCGCGGCGGCGCACGCCGGACCGGCGATCATCGTGTCGTTCCTGGTCGCAGGTCTGGTCGCGGCGCTGGCGGCGCTCTGTTATTCGGAAATGGCGGCGATGATCCCGATTTCCGGCAGCGCCTACACCTACACCTATGCAACGATGGGAGAATTGATCGCCTGGATCATCGGCTGGGACCTGATTTTGGAGTACCTGGTCGGCGCAGCGACGGTTAGCGTCGGGTGGTCCGGCTATGTCACGACGTTTTTTGGCCAGATCACCGGCCTTTCGCTGCCGCACGAATGGATCGGCGCTCCGGTCGCGTGGGACGCGGGCAAGGGCGCATTGGTCTGGAGCGGCAACTACCCGAACCTGCCGGCGGTTGCCATCACGCTATTCGTTACCGGCGTGCTGATTCTGGGCGTTCGCGAGTCCGCCCGGCTGAATGTCGGCATCGTCTTTGTCAAGATTGCGGTGCTGCTTGCCTTCATCGCCGCCGCCGCCCCGTTTATCCGCCCGGAGCATTGGCAGCCGTTTGTTCCGCCGAACGATGGCGGCTTTGGCCATTTCGGCTATTCCGGGATTTTCCAGGGCGCGACGGTGGTGTTCTTTGCCTACATCGGCTTTGACGCGGTTTCCACCGCGGCACAGGAATGCCGGGAGCCGCAGCGGGACCTGCCGCTCGGCATCCTGATTTCGCTGGCGGTCAGCACGGTTTTTTATATTGCGGTAGCGGCGGTGTTGACCGGCGTCGTCTCCTACAAGACGCTGGGCGTGCCGAATCCGATCGATGTCGGCATTGCCGCGACCGGGTTTCACTGGCTGCAGGTGGTTGTCGATATCGGCGCAATCGCCGGCCTGACCTCGGTCATGCTGGTGCTGTTGCTGGGTCAACCGCGGATTTTTCTGGCGATGGCCAAGGACGGCCTTCTGCCGCCCTGGGCTGCCCGGGTACATCCGCGTTTGGGAACGCCCTATGTTACGACCTTGATTACCGGCGTTGCGTGCGCGGTGATGGGCGGTGTGTTGCCGATTGGCATTCTGAGCGACCTGACCAGCATCGGAACCCTGTTCGCATTTTTCCTGGTCTGCCTGGGCGTGATGGTGCTGCGTCGGCGTTTGCCGGATGCCGAACGGCCATTCAGACTGCCGTTCGGCGCTTACCTGATCCCGTTGCTGGGCGCGGGCTCTGCGGCGGCGCTGATGTCGGCCGCAAATCCGGCGTCTCTGGTCCGCCTCTTCGTGTGGATGGCGATCGGCATGGCGATTTACGGGCTGTATGGCCGCCGCCATTCCAAACTGCGCAACCGGTCGGATTAGGTAGGGTGTCGCCCGATCAAATAGAAACGCTCGGTCGGGCGATGTTGCTGGGCAAAGTGGACGTCAACGGAACGCGTCGAAGACTTCCTGGGCGCCCTTCAATTGGTTGCCGGAGGCGCTGGAGGGCACGATGATCGGCGTCTTGACGCCGGTGTCATACCAGGCTTCGACCTGATCGCGCACCTGAGTGGCGGTGCCGAACATGGTGGTGTCGGCCAGCCAGCGGTCGGTCAGGAAATGCGGGATTTTCTCCAGTTCGCCGTCGGCAATCGCCTTTTCGACGCCGGCCATTTCTTCCTCATAGCCGACCGATTTCCAGTAGTTGCGGTAGTTCGGCAGTTGCGCATAGCGCCAGAGCGTCTTGCGGTGGACGGCCTTTGCCGCTTCGACGTCATCGCTGATGCAGGTCGGCGTCATGCAGCCGATATACCAGTTCGGGTCCTTGCGGCAGGCTTCCGGCAGGTTCTGCAACGACTTGGCGGCGGCGGAGCGGGCGGCGTTTGCGAACACCATGCCGTCGCCGATCTCGCCGGCCAACTGGATCATTTTCGGCCGCATCGCCGCCAGAACCACCGGGGCCAGTTCGCCATAGCCCTCGGTCGCCTTGTAGCGGGTGACGAAGTCGCGGATATCGGCCAGCGGCTTGCCGGGAACAACGCCCATCCGTTGCAGCGACGGGCCATGGCTGATGCCGATGCCCAGCGTAAAGCGGCCGCCGGACATCTCATGCATGAAAGCGGCGCTCATGGCGAAATCGTCGACCGTGCGCGAATAGATCGGCGCGATGGAAATGCCGAACGGCATGCTCTTGGTCGTAACCGACAGCGCCTCACAGAATGCCATGCCGCCCAGGGTCGAGGGCGTGTAGAGGCCCTTGTAGCCGCGGCGTTCGATTTCCTGCGCCAGTTCCAGGACTTGGGCGCGGCGCCGGGGCACGGCGGTAATGGCGAGGGCAGGCAGTTTGGCCATGGGCATGTTTCCTAGGAATGAGTTTGCGTTCGGCCTATGCTAGCCGCGCCAGTCCATTCCCGTAAGAGGGAAAGCGGCCGGCCAGCTTGGCGGCGCGGCGTTGGTTTACGCGGGCGTGCTTTCTTCTTCGCGATGCTCGGTCAGCACCCGGATCACCTGGCGTTTGGAGATGACGCCCTGGAATTGTCCCGCATCGTCGATGACCGCAACCGGCGCATTCGATTGCAGGATGGCCGGCAAGGCCTCTTCCAGTACGGCATTGGCGGCTACCGTCTGCGTGTCGTCGGCAAGTTCGAATAGCGAGCGACCACCGCCGTTCGTTTTAGCGGCTTTGACCAAATGGTCCTCGGTCACCACGCCACGGAATGTGTCGCCGTCGAAGACATAGCCGTATTCGGCTTTTTTGCCCTTCATTTCATTCAGGGCCGCGTCGATGTTCTCGGTGGTCAGGCGCAGGCGGGGCGGCCGCATGACCACGTCAACGGTCAGTACGCGCGCCCGGTTCACGTCACGCACAAAGGCGGCGACATAGTCGTCCGCCGGCTCCAACAGGATCTCCTCCGGCTTGCCGACCTGGCTGAGGCGACCGTCCTTGAGAATGGCGATCTTATCGCCGAGTTTGAGGGCCTCATCCAGATCGTGGGTGATGAAGACGATGGTCTTGTTCAGTTTTTCCTGCAATTCAATCAGCTGGTCCTGCATGCCGGAGCGGATCAGCGGATCCAACGCACTGAACGCCTCGTCCATGAGCAGCACTTCCGGATCGCCGCAGAGCGCACGGGCTAGGCCGACGCGCTGCTGCATGCCGCCCGAAAGCTGGGCGGGGTAGGAGTTCTCATAGCCCGCCAGGCCGACGGTCTCGATCCATTCCACCGCCTTGTCGTCGCGGGTTTTCTTATCGACACCCTGCATCTCCAGCCCATAGCCGACATTCTGGATGACGGTTCGGTGCGGCAGCAAGCCAAAGCGCTGGAACACCATGGCCATTTTGGTTCGCCGGAATTGGCGCAAGTCGGCGTCGTTCATAGTCAGCACGTCGGTGCCATCGACCAGGATGCGGCCCGCCGTCGGCTCGATCAGGCGGTTCAAGTGCCGGATCAGCGTCGATTTGCCGGAGCCCGAAAGCCCCATGACGACAAAGGTCTTGCTCTCCTCCATCGACAGGGTGATGTCGTGCAGGCCGACCGTGTGGCCAGTCTTGGCCAGGATTTGCTCCTTGCTATCGCCGGCTTGGGCGCGCGACAGCACGCCTTGCGGGTCTGGCCCGAAGATTTTGTAGACGTTTTCGACTTCGATTTTCGCCATGGTCCCGCTCTCCTTTTAGTGGCCGACGCCACGGTGCTTTTGGATGCGCAGGCCATAGGCCTGGCTGACCCTGTCGAAGATGATGGCAATGGCAACGATGGCCAGACCATTAAACAGACCCATGGAGAAGTACTGGTTGGTGATCGCCTTCAACACCGGCTGGCCCAGGCCCTTTACGCCGATCATGGAGGCGATCACGACCATGGCGAGCGACATCATGATAGTCTGGTTCACGCCCGCCATGATGTTCGGCATGGCCAGCGGAATTTGCACGCCGAACAGGCGCTGGCGGAAATTTGCGCCAAAGGCGTTGGCGGCTTCCAGCACGTCTTTATCGACCAGGCGGATGCCCAGATTGGTCAGACGGATGACCGGCGGAATGGCGTAGATCACTACGGCAATCACGCCCGGCACCCGGCCAATGCCAAGGAGCATGACGACCGGGATCAGATAGACGAAACTCGGCATGGTCTGCATCACGTCAAGGATCGGCGTGATGGTCGCCTGAACGCGGTCATATCGTGCCATAATAATGCCGATGGGAATGCCGACGACGATGGCCAGCATGGTGCAGACCGTGATGATCGCCACCGTTCGCATGGTGTCTTCCCACATGCCGAATACGCCGATCACGACAAAGGCAACAACAACACCTGCAGTCAGCTTCCAATTGCGGCTGGCCAGGTAAGAAAGCCCGGCGATCACGATAATGACCAGCCACCAGGGCGCGCCCAGCAGCAATCGCTCAAACCAAATCATGAAATGCAGCAATGGCTCGAAGAAGTCTTCCAGACCTTGGCCGTAGGTGCGAGAGAACTCACGGAAGCCTTCGTCTATGCTCTTTTGAATGCTGCGCAGGTCTTTGCGCCCGAGAGCCGGAAACTCTACCAGCCAATTGCCGTCTGCCATCTTCTCTGCCTTAGACATGTTACCGCTTGAAAAGGGCCAAAGCGCAAACGGCGCGCAGCCACAAAGCCACGCACCGCCTGCAAATGAGGGAGTTTAGAGGCTCGCTTTGATCTTCTTCGCGGCGTCCTCGGATACCCAGGCCATCCAAAGGTCCGGATACGTCTTCAGGAAGTAGATCGCGCCGTCTTCTCCGGTGTATTGGTTGTCAGCCATATAGGCCAAAACCGTGTTCGCGACCTTGTTCGACCAGCCGCGCTTGCTCAAATACTCCATGCCGGTCGGCGAGGCCTTGGCAAAGCGAGGCGTCACGACCGTGTAGACGTCGGAAGACGGCCACGAGTTCTTCTTCGGGTCTGCGCAATCCGCCAGCGCCGTGCAGGAATGCCAATGCTTGGCATCGTGCGGCACGCCGAAGTCCAGCTTCACCATCGGGTACTTGCCGAGGATTGAGGTCGGCGCCCAATAGTAGCCGGCCCAGGCTTGCTTGCGCTCATAGGCCTTGGCAATGGACCCGTCCAGGCCCGCGGCGGAGCCCGGATCGATTAACTCCCAGCCCTTTGCTGCGGCGCCATATGCCTTGAACAGATTGGCCGTGGTCAACTGGCAGTTCCAGCCGGCCGGGCAACCGTAGAAGGCGCCTTTGCCCGGGTTCTCCGGGTTTGGAAACAGGTCGGGGTGCTTGAACAGGTCGTCGACGGTTTTGATCTCCGGGTGCGCCTTGGCAAAGTATTCCGGAATCCACCAGCCTTCTTCGCCGCCATCTTTTAGGATCTCGGCGGCGTAGACCAGGCGGCCTTCAGCAACGGCCCGGTCGAGCGCGGTCTTGACCGCGTTCACCCAAAGCTCCGGCGCAATATCAGGCTCGCCTTTCTCCATCATCGAGGTCGAGGTCGGCATGGTGTCGCCCGGTACAAGCTCGACCTCACAGCCATAGCCTTCTTCCAAGATGATCTTGTCGACATAGGCCGCAAATTCGGCCGACGCCCAGTTCATATCGGCAATGGTAACGCGCCCGCACTCTGCCGCCGCCGGCTGGACAGTGGTAACAGCAAGCAAAGCTGCTCCAGCCATAGCGCTCATAGTGAATCGCATAGCAATAG
>JAYPXD010000045.1:10761-16133 GCA_038135395.1 Alphaproteobacteria bacterium
CCAATTGATACTTGCTCTAGAATTCGTGGCCCAATAGTAGAGAATCAAGGTGATTCATTCGGCCAACGAATTGCGTTATGAACAAATGATTCAGATGTATTCAATCAACGTGCAAATATAAAATTCGCGAAAAGGTTGCATTGAATACCATCATGTAGTCATAACATCCGGAACAGTACTAAAATTGATTGGCGATGTCGACCCTTTGCTCGATAAAATATTTGAGAACATCCAAAGGTCACAATTGGTATTACTACAGTATGCCTTTGAGTATCCTAGTGCGCCCCGTCACAGAAAGCGCGCCGCCGCAGTTTCTATGGCCTTGGCCATGCGCAGGTCGCGGCGCGTCAATCCGCCTGCGTCGTGGCTGGTCAAAGTGATGTTGACCTGTCCATAGACATTGAACCATTCCGGGTGGTGGTCCATCTTTTCCGCCAGCAACGCGATTTCGGTCATAAAGGCGAAGGCGCTGCGAAAGTCGGCAAAGCGGAGGGACCGCTGAATGGCGTCCCGGCCTTCGGCCTGGGTCCAGTCCGGCAATGCTGCCAGGGCGTCGGCGCGGTCGGCTGCGTTTAGTCGGTCGGTCATGCTAGTGCTCCTTCATACCGAAATAGGAACGTTGCGCTATGTCCGAGATCTTGCCGCCCAGTTTGGACGATCTGCAAGTTTTGGCCGACAGGGCCTTTGTCGCGATCCCGGAAGAACTGGCGCGCCATGTTGAAGGCGTGGCTATCCTGATCCAGGATTTTCCGGACGATGACGTCATCGACGATATGGGCCTGGAGACGCCGTTCGACCTGCTGGGCCTGTATTCCGGCGTCTCCTTGGATCACAAAAGCACCGGCGATACGCCAACCGATCTGGACCGCATTTTCCTCTATCGCCGCCCGATCCTCGACTACTGGTGCGAGAGCGGGGAAGACCTGGCCCATGTGGTGCGGCACGTCCTGATTCACGAAATCGGCCACCATTTCGGCCTTTCGGACGAGGATATGGAGGCCTTGGAGGCGCAATCGGATTGCTGACGCGAAGCCCGGTCCAGTCGGATCGGGCGCCGCTCTAGCGGCCCGCGAACGTGCGGTCCTTCTTTGGCGTCAGGTCGTAGGGGAAGGCATAGCCGTCCATCGCTTTGATCGCATTCGACCAGCGTACGATGTTAGGCCAACGCTCAATCTTCAGCCCGCCTTCGGCCATGAATACCATCCGGCCCCAGCAGCCGAGGTCGGCGATGGTCATCGTCTCGCCCACCAGCCAGTCCCGACCGTCCAGCGCCCGGTCGATGAAGCTGAGCGATGCTTCGGCCTCTGGCCGGAAATAGTCCATCACTGCCGGGTGCACCTCGCGGAACCGACTGTAGTGCCGGACTTTGGCGACGTTGGTGATATTTCCCGCCTCCCAGGCCAGCCATTCGCGCGCCTGCCAGCGCTGCTGTTCGCTTGCCGGCTCGAACACGCCGGTCGTGCGGGCCAGATAGTCCAGGATGACGTTGGAATCGACGATGGTCAGGCCTTTGTGCTGCAACACCGGCACCTTGCCATACCGGTTGACCTGGTCGCGGTAGGCGGGGGTAAATTGCCAGCCTTTCTTCAGGTTGACCGTGCGGAAGTCAAAGCTCAGGCCGGACAGGCTCAGGTAGAGCATCGGCTTGAACGTGCTGCTGGACGTGAAGCTGCCGTAAAGCGTCAAGCGGTCCGGCTCGGGCGCCGGATAGCCTGCTGGCGCGTCGGAAATCGCTGGATCAGTCATCGGAGCCCTCATAGTTCATAGATTTGCGCATCTCTGTCATTCCGCGGCGCGGCGGATGCGATCCATGCCGACGATCATCCGGTAGCCCGCCTCGACGGTCGGCACCGGCACGCCCCGTCGCTTGCCGCGGGCGACCAGATCGCCCAGGGTCTCGCCCACTTCCAGGCACTTGCCGCGCTCCAGGTCCTGCAACATCGAGTGCTTGTGCAGCGGTGCGTTCTCGCGGAAGAAAGCACCGGTCTCCAACGCAAGCCGCAGCATTTCGGCCTCGTCGGTCGCCGCCAGCGATTGCGCGCTGGAATAGGGCGGCACCGGCTCTGGCGCCGCGCCTTCCGCCTCGGCCAGCGTCTGCACCTCCCGATGAATCCGGGCCAGCAGCATCGCCGTATCGGGGTCGGAGAACACGCGGACGCTTGGCTCGCGGGTCAGCGTGCTGACGATGGCCATGCCGGCCCAGATGATCAGCTTGCTCCAGCTAGTCGAGACGATGTCGGCGCTGGTGTGTGCGTTGATGCCGGCGCCGTTCAGGGCATCGACCACCGCCTGCGCCCGCGGCGAGACCCCGCCCGCCGGCTCTCCCACCGTAATGCTGGCGTTGACCGTGAACAGCGCGACGCCGTCGTCCCGCACCGCGCCGGAGAAGTTGGCGATAGCGCCCAGCACAGCCTCTTTCCCGAACGTCGCCGCCAGCTGGTCGTCTTTCATCAGCCCATTTTGCAGGGACAGGCAGGAGGCAAGTTTGACATGCGCCAACTGGCGCAGCGCTGCCTCGGTGTCGAACGTTTTGACCGTCATGATCAGCAAGTCGGCATCGCTGAGCGTCGCGGTTTCGGTGACGATCGGTACGGCGGCGGTGACCTCCGCCAGCCCTTCGACCCGCACGCCGTTCGCACGCAGATGCTCCGCCCGTGAGCCGCGGGCGACCAGGGCGACATCGTGGCCGGCCTCATGCAGCAAGGCGGCGCTGATCGAGCCAAGCGCGCCGGCGCCCATGACGATGATCTTCATGGCTCAGGCCCTCGCCAGACGGTCGATCGCGGCCAGCAGCCGGTAGCCGGCGTCGATGGTCGGCACCGGGACGCCATGCCGGCCAGCGCGGGCGATCACGTCACCCAATGTTTCCTCGATCTCCAGCCGCTTGCCCGCCTCCAGGGCCTGTAGGATCGAGGGTTTGTGCTGCGGCATGTTCTGCGCGAACACCGCGCCGGCCTGGCGCAGGTAGGGCAGGGCGCTGGTTTCGTCCGGCGCCGCCATCATTGCCGCAATGTCGTATGGCGCGACCACGCCCAGTGTAGCGCCCTCCGCCACGGCAACCGCGCCGGCCTCACGCATCACACGCGCGCCCACCCGCAGGCCATCCGGGTCCTGAAATACGCCTGGGGTCGTTGCGCGGGTCAGCGCGCAGGCAACCGCCGAGCCGCACCACATTGTCAGCTTGGTCCATGCCGCCGACAGGGTCTCTGCAGACGCTATCGCCTTGAGCCCCGCCTGTTCGAACAGGGTGCAGATGTCCCGCACCCTGGGCGAAACCGTGCCGTCCAGCTCACCGATGGTGTAGCCCAGGTTGACGGTGAACTGGGTGACGCCGTCCGCCCGCACTCCGCCGGAGAAGTTCGAGGTCGACAGCAATACGGCATCGCGTCCGAACGCCGCCGCCATCTGGTCCTCTTTCATCATGCCGTTCTGCACCGACAGCGCCGCCCTGACCTTGATGTGCTTGAGTTGCTCCAGCGCCGCCGCGGTGTCGAATGTCTTGACGGTCAGAACCAGCAGGTCGGCCTCCCGCAGCGTCGAGGCGTCGGTGACTACCGGCACAGCGGCTTTCACAGTCGCCAAGCCTTCCAGGGCGACGCCATGCGTCTTCAGGTGCTCTGCCCGCGCGCCACGGGCGACCAGGGCAACCTCATGGCCGGCCGCATGCATCAGCGCCGCGACGATCGAGCCCAGCGCACCTGCGCCCATCACAACGATTTTCATGGTCAAGCCTCTCGGTTTTTGCGCGTCCGTGCGTTGAAAATTGTTTCAAGTCAATTGCGTTCCGGCAACGATCCGCCAGAATGGCCACCGGACCTGCCGGAATACAAGAGGCCTTTCCATGACGCCCGAGGAGATCCTTGCCTATCCAGCCCGCATCCTGTCCCAGGAGCAGAGAGCGGCGTATTTCCGCGACGGCTATATCGGGTTGCCCGGATTTGTCGATCCGGCGCTCGTCGCCCGGCTGCAGCAGACGACACAGAAGTTCGTCGACCTGTCCCGCCAAGAGACCAAGGCGGGCCGCGTGTTCGACATCGGCCCGGGGCATACCGCCGAACGCCCGGTGCTGCGCCGCCTGAAACGCCCGGACGAACAGGATGAGGTGTTTTGGTCCTTCGCCCGCGATGTGCTGGCCGATGTCGCCGCCGACCTGCTGGGGCCGGACGTGGTGTTTCATCATTCGAAGATGAACTTCAAATGGTTCGATGACAGCGACACCGTCAAGTGGCACCAGGACGCCCAGTTCTTTCCGCACACCAACTACAACGTGCTGACCATCGGTTGTTATCTGGCCGATACCGACATGAGCGACGGCCCGCTGGCGGTGATGCCGGGCAGCCATGATGGGCCGTTGTACAACCAGTACGCGGCGGACGGCCATTGGACCGGGCACCTCCGTCCGGAAGACGCCGCGGCGATGGATATAAGCCGGGTCCGTTACCTTACCGGCCCGGCGGGCACGCTGACGATCCACAGCTGCCGCACGGCGCATTTTTCGCCGTCGAGCAAGTCGCCCAGCCCACGGCCCCTGTTGCTGAATTGCTTTACCAGCGCCGATGCAAAACCCTATACGCCCCACCCGGACCCATCTTCCCATACCTATCAGATTGTGCGCGGCAAGCCGGCGCTTTGGGCGCATCATGACCCGCGGCCGTGTCTGATTCCCCCGGATTGGTCCGGCGGTTATACGTCGATTTATGCAGCCCAAGCCGGAGAAGGCGACCAGCCCCGATGAGCAAAAGCCCTACAGATATCGTTCGTCCGCACGCCCTTGCAGCCGCCGAAGACGGAATGAAAGCCGGTCTTGGGCTCGACCAAGTAGGCCGCGCATTGCTGGATCAGGCCATCGAACTGCTTCTGAAAGAGCAAACGCCCGACGCGGTGGCGAGCGAGCTGGAATTTGTCGCCCGCAACCTGGGAGATGAGGAAGACAACAGCTTCATGCGCCCCTGACCGCGCCTGCCTGCGGCGGCGGGCATTTCCTAGGATTTTGGCCGGCCGAAAAGATTGCCGCCGGCCCCGTTGGGATTACGCGACATTGCTTTGCGACGACGCGCTTGCGTGCGTGCTGCGGCGGTTGGAATCCGCTATAGCCCGGCCTGCCGATTCCGGCCTATATAGCGACAAAGCAATACACTTCAGCCGCGGGAGGCTCGCCCCATGGATCTCTATGACGTTATGCGCACGACATTTGCGTGCCGCCAGTTTACCGACGACGACGTGCCGGATGCGGCTCTGGCCCGCATGTTCGACAACGCTCGGTTTGCGCCATCCGGCGGCAACCGCCAGGGCAATTTCGTCATCGTCGTGCGCGACCAGGCGACCAAGGACCTGCTGGGCGAGGCGGCGCGGCCGGCCGGCAAGCTCTACAC
>JAYPXD010000045.1:16143-17523 GCA_038135395.1 Alphaproteobacteria bacterium
GCTCTACACCGCCCAGAACAAGGCGGGCGAGAGTCCCTGGAACACCATTCACCCGACCAAGGTGACGCCGGAGGTCGAGGCCGCTACCCAGGTGCCGCCGCACCTGACCGAGCCGGCCAAGAAGGCCCCGGTCGTGCTGGTGTTCTGCGTTGACCTGCAGGTTGTCGCCTCCACAGATAAGAATTTGGACCGGGTCGGCGTGATCTCCGGCGGTTCGATCTACCCGTTCGTTTGGAACACACTGCTGGCGGCCCGCAACGAGGGCTTTGGCGGCACCATCACCACGCTGGCCGTGGCGCAGGAGCCAGCGCTGCAGAAGGCGCTGAATATTCCCTCGCACGTGGCGATTGCCGCCATTGTGCCGCTCGGCAAGCCGGAAAAGCAGCTTTCCAAGCTGCGCCGCCGCCTGGTCGAGGACATTGTCCGCCGCGAGAAATTCGACGGCGAAGCGTTCAAAGGATAATCGGAAATATGCGTATTGGCATTGGGTCCCTGACCGAGGGCCGTCAAAATCTCACCCGCGCCGCGCTGGTGCAATCGGCCAAGGCGGTCGAAGCTGCCGGCTATGATGGCCTGTGGTTCTTCGATGCGCTGGGTAGGGGCGATATCCTGCCTGACCCACTGATCGGCGCAACGCTGGCCGCCAGCGTCACCGAGAAAATCGAGGTCGGCACCTGCATCCTGCAGGTTCCGCTGCGCCGGCCGGTAGAGCTGGCGCACCGCGTGCTGACCGCGCATCTGATGTGCGAAGGCCGTTTCAGCCTTGGTGTCGGCGTTGGCTCGACCAAAGGCGATTTCGATTTCGTCGGCGTCGATTTCAGCCAGCGCATGGCTGCGATGGATGCGGCGCTGCCGGTGATGCAGAAGGTTTGGCGCAATGAGCCGGTGAACGGCCATCAGTTGTCGGTCTGGCCGACGGCGCTGGGCGGGCCGCCGGTCCTGATCGGCTCCTGGGCCGGGAAGACCTGGATTCCCCGTGCGGCCAAGGAATTCGATGGCTGGATCGCCTCCGGCGCCAAATCCACCTATGGCAAGCTGCAGGACGGCATCGACCGTTTCCGCGCTGCGGGCGGCAAGCGGGCCATCGTCACCAACATCCAGATCGACTTTACCGCGAAGACGGAACCCATGGGCGACGACACGCCGTTTAACCTGCGGTGCGACCCAGACACGGCGCGGGAGCGGTTTTCGCGGCTGGTGGATCTGGGCTACGACGACGCCATCTTCGTGTTGCCGAACCATAAGCCGGCGACTCTGGACGCGTTCGCCAAGATCGTCGGCAAGTAAGCCCGCCAAAACGAAAACGGCCCTGCTGATGCAGGGCCGTCAGACTGCTGACAAAGTCCTCGCGTTGATCGGGGACTTTTGATTCAAAGGGGT
>JAYPXD010000046.1:0-1443 GCA_038135395.1 Alphaproteobacteria bacterium
CTGCGGCGTTTGCTCTTCACCGGGCTGGCCGGCGGATGTCTTCGCAGGTTCGGCTGCGCCGCTCGCGCCGCTGACTTCAGAATCATCTCCCCAATTCGACGCGGGCCGTTCGCGAATATAGGCGGTGAGCGTCTCCATGATCGACCAGTGCAGGTCGAAGTCATCGGCGTCGCGGGCGATGCGCTCCAGGGCGTAGATCGCGCCGAGACGGACCTCCATCTTGTCGTGGCCCAATTGCTCGATGGCTTTGACATAGGTGTCGTTGACCAGGCGGCGGCGGTCGTTCTCAAGCGATTGCGCTTGCTGCCGCAAGCGTTCCGCCTCGTTGTCCAGCCGCTTGCCATCATTTCGGGTGCGCAGGCGGTTGAGGTGGAGCGCCCAGGCCGCGATGGCGAAGGCTGCCACGCCGCCAACAATCAGTCCGGTATTGCGCACCGCCTCTGCCCATGTGGCGAAAGTCTGCGGCCAGAACGATGGGTTGGGGGTAGGTATGGTGATGAGCTTGCTCCCAATCCGGTACGCCGCGCCATGCGCCCGCTATCCGAGGCCAACTCCGTCTGGCCTTGGCGGGTGAATTTTGGCTATACTATAGCAGCACAATTGAAATGACCTACCATTTTACTGTCTGGCATTGCCGATGCGAAAGTCGCGGCAGTGGCGAATTCTGGAGGGATCGTTGTGACTGCTGCGCAAACCATTGCCAATCGCCGTTTCGAGACCGTGCTGATCAAGCCGTCGCATTACGATGACCAGGGCTATGTCATCCAGTGGTGGAAGGCCTGGATCCCGTCGAACTCCATGGCCTGCCTCTATGCGATGGTGCAGGATTTGCAGCGGCGCAGGGTGCTGGGTGAGGATGTCGAAATCGGCCTCACCGCCTATGAAGAGATGAACACGATCATTCCGATCCCGAAGATCATCAAGCAGATCAAGGACAACGGCAATTGCAGCCTGGTCTGCATAGTCGGCGTGCAGTCGAACCAGTTCCCGCGGGCGATGGATATGGCCCGGCAGTTCCGCGCCGCCAGCGTCGATGTCGCCATCGGCGGCTTCCACGTCTCTGGCTGTATTTCGATGCTGCCGGAACTGCCGCTGGACCTGCAGGAGGCCAAGGCGCTGGGCATTTCCCTGTTCGCGGGCGAGGCGGAGGAGCACCTGCACGAGGTGTTCCGGGATGCCTATGCCGGCGAGTTGAAGCCCGTCTACAACTTCATGCACGACCTGCCGAACCTGCAAAACCAGGTGACGCCCTTCATGCCGCGCGATCTGGTGCAGAAGTATGACGGCGTGATCTCCAGCTTCGACGCGGGCCGGGGCTGTCCGTTCCAATGCTCGTTCTGCACCATCATCAACGTGCAGGGCCGCAAGTCGCGCTGGCGCGATGCCGACGATATCGAGCGGCTGGTCCGCGAGATCGAGCTGCCTCTCAACTTCGAGATGGCG
>JAYPXD010000046.1:1453-13308 GCA_038135395.1 Alphaproteobacteria bacterium
CAGCGCGGCATCAACCGGTTCTTTATCACCGACGACAACTTCGCCCGCAACAAGAACTGGGAGCCGATCTTCGACCGCCTGATCGAACTGCGGGAGAACGAGGGGATCGAGGTCCGCTTCCTGATCCAGGTGGATACGCTCTGCCACAAGCTGCCGAACTTCGTGGACAAGGCGGCGCGCGCCGGCTGCACCCACGTCTTTATCGGCCTGGAGAACATCAATCCGGACAACCTGGTTCACATGAAGAAGAACCAGAACCGCATCACCGAATACCGTAAGATGTTCCAGATGTGGAAGGAAAAGGGCGTCATCACCTATGCCGGCTATATCCTGGGCCTGCCCACGGATACGCCGGAGACTCTGCGCCGCGATATCGAGATCGTGCAGCGCGAACTGCCGGTGGACCTGCTGGAATTCACCGTGCTGACGCCGCTGCCGGGGTCGGAGGACCACAAGAACCTGTATCTGAAGCAGGTCTGGATGGACCCCGACATGAACAAGTACGACCTGGAGCACGTCACCACCGCCCACCCGCTGATGAGCGCCGAAGTTTGGCAGCAGACCTACCGCGATATCTGGCGCTGGTATTATACTGACGAGCACATCGAGCGCATGATGAAGCGCAACATGCACTACGGCATCAAGCCGGTGCGCATCTGGCACGGGATTTTGCAGATTTATTGCGCCATGGCGTTCGAGGAGGTGCATCCGCAGCAATGCGGCTACCTTCGCCGCAAGGTACGCTCGCAACGGCGCAGCGGCCTGCCGAGGGAATCGGCGCTGACCTTCTATCCGCGGCGCATTGCCGAGACGATCTCCACCTATGGCCGGCTGGGGTTTTATGCGTGGCGCATCCACCGCATGCGGAAACGCTTGCAGAAGGACCCATCGGTGAAGAATTATACCGACCTTGCCATCAGCCCGGTGGTCGAGGAAGAGGCGGAGGATCTGGAGATGTTCCGCCTGAACGATTCCTCGCTTGCCGCGGTCGAAAAAGCGAAGCGCCAGGCCGACGCCCGCAAGAAGCACGAGGCCCAGAAGGCCTCCGCCGCCTGACCCTTTCTAGAGGATCCGTCTATGCCCGATAGCCACGCCCCAGCGCCCCAACATACCCACGCGGAACTGGTCGCCATTGCCAAAAAGGCTCTGCCCGCGGCGGGCTTCGGCAATGTCGGGCATGATATCATCGTCGACCGCGGCCTCGCCGGGCACATCTGGGATGTGAAGGGCGACGAGTATATCGACTACCTGCTCGGCTCCGGCCCGATGATCGTTGGCCACTGCAACCCGGAAGTGACCGCGGTGGTGCAGGAGAAGGTCGCCAAGGGCTCCACTTTCTTCGCCAACAACGCGGACGGCATCCTGCTGGCCGCCGATATTTGCGATGCGGTGGCATGTGCGGATCAGGTGCGCTTTGTCTCCTCAGGGTCGGAGGCCGACGCCTACGCCATGCGGCTCGCCCGGGCGTTTACGGGGCGGGACAAGATCCTGAAGTTCGAGGGCGGCTATCACGGCATGAGCGACTATGGGCTCATCAGCCTCGCGCCGACCCGCTCCAGCAACTTCCCGGAGGGCGTGCCGGACAGCGCTGGCATTCCGAAAAGCGTGCAGGCGGAGATGCTGGTCGCGCCCTACAACGACCTGGAGACGGTCGAGGCGCTGGTGAAGGCGCACAAGTGCGAGATCGCGGCGATCATGGCCGAGCCGTTCCAGCGCCTGATCCCACCGAAGCCGGGCTTCCTGGAGGGCCTGCGCCGGATCACGAAGGAAAACGACCTGCTGCTGATTTTCGATGAAGTGGTGACCGGCTTCCGCTTCGCCTATGGCGGCGCGCAGGAATACTACGGCGTCGTGCCGGACATCTGCACGCTGGGCAAGGCCATCGGCGGCGGCTTCCCGCTGGCGGCGATTGCCGGCCGGGCCGATATCATGGCGCTGTTCGACAAGAAGGCGGTGACGGCAGATAAGTTCATGACCCAGGTCGGCACGCTTTCCGGCAACCCGGTGGCGGCGGCGGCGGGCCTCAAGACTCTTGAAATCCTGAAGCGGCCGGGCGCGTTCGCGCACATCTTCGCCATGGGCCGCGCCCTGATGGATGGCTATACCGAGATCCTGGCCAGGACCAACCTGAAGGCCAAGGTGATCGGCGATGCGCCGATGTTCGATGTGCTGTTCACCGAAAAGGACGTGGTCGACTACCGCTCCGCCAAGAGCGACCCGGTGCTGACGCCCCGTTGGAACCAGTTGATGCGCGAGCGCGGCATTCTGAAAAGCGAGGGCAAGCATTATATCGGCTGGTGCCATACCGAGGCGGATGTGAAACAGACGCTGGCTGCCTTCGAGGATGCGATCAGCCAGTTGGTGAAGGAACAGGGCGCTTGAGCGACAGCCCAAAAAAGAACCCGGTTCTGGAAGCCACCAAGATCCAGGCCCGGGCCGTCATCCCCATCGTCAAGGCGATGGAGGCGGAACTGGGCAAAGAACGGGCGCATGCGATTGTCGGCCGGGCGATTGCAGACAACTATGTGGCGTGGCGCGACAAGCGCGGCTTCGAGAAGGATTCGCACCCTCGGGCCGAGGCTGACGGCGGCCCGGATTTTCCGGTGGAGCATCAGGTCGTCGAGGATACCGGCGACAGCTATGGCCACAATATCGTCGGCTGCGCCTTCGCCGATTATTTCCGGCAGATCGGCGAGCCAGAAATCGGCGCTTTGATGACCTGCGGCGTTGATTTCGCCGCCGAGGCGCACATGCGCCCGGGCTGGGAGTTCCGGCGGACGCAAACGCGCATGCAGGGAGCCCCCCACTGCGATTTCCGCTGGCGGCGGAAGGTCTGAGGCAGGCGGGTTTGGACGGAGGCAGGATTGAACGATCCCTTGAAACGCATGGCCTTCGCGGCGCTGGCCTCGGAGGAGGGCTCAGACGCGCCCAAGGCAGACCTGCGTACCTGCGACTGGGAAGGCTGCGAGGCGGAGGGAGCCCACCCGGCGCCGAAAAGCCGCGAGCGGATGCACGAGCGCTATTGGTTCTGCAAGGAACATGCCCGCGCCTACAATAGCGCCTGGAACTATTTCGCCGGCATGTCTGCGGACGAGATCGAGGCGGAGCGCAAGCGCGATACCATCTGGCAACGACCGACCTGGCCGTTCAGCCGCGGCGACGGCGCGGGCGGCAGGACAACCCATGCGCGCGACCAAGCGGCGCGGCCCGCGTCGGGCCGGGAACCGCAAGGTGCGGCGGAATGCCTTGCCGCATCGACACTAGGCCTATCAACCCCTTACACTAAGGCGTCGCTCAAGGCTTGCTATCGCAGCAGGGCAAAGGCGGCGCACCCAGATTTAAACCCTGACGATCCGAATGCAGAAGAGCGCTTCAAAGAATTGCGCGAAGCGTATATGACTCTGCTAAGACCGTTATCGACTTGAGCCTTAGTGCGTTGGAAAATCCCTGATGAGCGTTGAGCAAGACTCCACCGGCATGCCGACCGGAATGCCGGACACGACCGTTTCTGTCCGCGAAGTGTTCGGAATCGACATCGATATGACCGTGCCTGCCTTCACCGAAGGCAGCGAGCACGTGCCGGATTTCGATCCGACCTATCATTTCGACCCGCAGACGACCCTAGCCATTCTGGCGGGCTTTGCCCACAATCGCCGGGTGATGATCCAGGGCTATCACGGAACCGGTAAGTCTACGCATATCGAGCAGGTGGCGTCGCGCCTGAACTGGCCCTGTATCCGGGTGAACCTGGATAGCCATGTCAGTCGTATCGACCTGGTTGGCAAGGACGCGATTGTCCTGCGCGATGGCCAGCAGGTTACCGAATTCCGGGAAGGCCTGTTGCCATGGGCGCTGCAGCACCCAACCGCCCTGGTGTTCGACGAATACGACGCTGGCCGCCCAGACGTGATGTTCGTCATCCAGCGCGTGCTGGAAGTCGACGGCAAGCTGACCCTGTTGGATCAGAGCCGCGTTATCCGCCCACACGCGGGCTTCCGCCTGTTCTCCACCGCCAACACGGTTGGCCTGGGCGACACTACCGGCCTGTATCACGGTACGCAACAGATCAACCAGGGCCAGATGGACCGCTGGAACCTGGTGGTGACGCTGAACTACCTGGAAGCCGAAGAAGAGATCAAGATCGTCTCATCCAAGGTAAAGGCGCTGCAAAACGCGGCAGGGCAAAAGCGCTGCGGCCAGATGGTGGCTTTGGCGGAGATGACCCGCCACGGCTTCATCAAGGGCGATATCTCCACGGTGATGTCGCCGCGCACCGTGATCACCTGGGCGGAAAATACCGAGATTTTCAAGGACCTCGGCATGGCGTTCCGCTTCACGTTCCTGAACAAGTGCGATGAGTCGGAGCGTTCGCTGGTCGCCGAATACTATCAGCGCTGCTTCAACGAGGAACTGGCTGAGTCCGTGGTCGCACGCGCTGCCCGTTAGGCCGCATTGAGGGAGCACGGCTGATGGCGACGCCCGAAAAGCGCACAGCAATCGAAGACTTCAAGCGGGCAACCGCCTCCACCATGCGCGTGCTTGCGATGGCGGAAGAGGAAATCGAGGTCGTATTCGGCCCCGATGCTGCCCGCATGGATGGCAATACCGCGCGTCTGCAGATGCCGGCGCGCAATCTGCCTGCTAATGAAGTGGCGCAGATTCGTGGCGAATCCGACGCGATGGCGCTGAAAAAGCGCCATCACGACGCAAGGATGCATCGCCGTCTCAGCCCGAAATCAAAGACGGCCCGCGCTGTTTTCGACGCGGTCGAGCAGGTGCGGTGCGAGGCCTTGGGCTCGCGCTATCGCACCGGCGTTGCAGATAACCTGCGGGCGGCGCTGGAAGAGCAGTGCCGGCGCAAGGGCTTTGCCCGCATGACCGAGCTGGATGCCGGGCAATTGCCCGATCTGGTCGCGATGCTGGCGCGGGAAGCGATGACCGGACAGGCTGTCCCGGCGGATGCCGCCGCGCTGGTCGATCAGCTGCGGGAAAAGGTATCCGACGCCGCAATGGACTCGATGCGGCATTTGAACGATTCGGCGCACGATCAGACCGAATTCGCCAATATGGTGCACGAGCTCCTGCAGGAGCTGGAGCTGGAAGCCGAATTCGCCGACGACAACGACGACCAGGAAGACGGCGAACAGTCCGACGACCAGCAGGAATCGCAGTCGGACGAATCCGGCGAAAGCGATGAATCGTCCTCCATGTCAGCCGAGGGGGAAATGGATTCCTCCGACAGCGACGACTCGTCCATGGAAGAGGGCGAGATGGACATGGATGCCGACGCCGCCCTCGGCGAAGACGAGATGGACGGCTCGACCACGCCACAGCAGCGACCGATGGACCGCTCGAACAGTGCGGCGATGACCTATCGCCCCTATACCATCCAGTACGACGAGATCGTGACGGCGGAGGCTCTGTGCGACGACGATGAGTTGGGTCGCCTGCGCCACCATCTGGACCAGCAGTTGGCGGCTCTTCAAGGCGTTGTCACCCGTTTGGCCAACCGCCTGCAACGCAAACTGATGGCGCAACAGACCCGTTCCTGGGATTTCGACCTGGAAGAAGGTTTGCTGGATACGGCGCGATTGGCGCGTGTCGTCGCCAACCCGACCCACGCGCTCAGCTTCAAGATGGAGCGCGAGACCGAGTTCCGCGACACGGTCGTCACGCTGCTGATCGACAATTCCGGCTCGATGCGCGGCCGCCCGATCACGGTGGCGGCCATGTGCGCCGATATCATGGCGCGCACGCTGGAACGGTGCGGCGTTCGCGTCGAAATTCTGGGCTTTACCACCCGCGCCTGGAAGGGCGGCCAATCCCGCGAGAAGTGGCTGGCGGACGGCAAGCCCGCCAATCCGGGCCGTCTGAACGATCTGCGCCACATTATCTACAAAGAAGCGGACGCGCCCTGGCGGCGGGCCCGCAAGAACCTGGGCCTGATGTTGCGCGAAGGCATTCTCAAGGAAAACATCGACGGCGAAGCGCTGCTGTGGGCGCACAGCCGCATCGTCAATCGGCCGGAAGACCGGCGGATTTTGATGGTGATTTCCGACGGCGCGCCGGTGGACGACTCGACCCTGTCGGTCAACGCCGGTAACTATCTGGAAAAGCACCTGCGCGACGCCATCGAATATATCGAAAAGCGTTCGCCGGTGGAACTGATCGCCATCGGCATCGGCCACGACGTTACCCGCTATTATCGGCGGGCCGTGACGATATTCGATGCGGATCAGTTGGGCGGCGCAATGATGGCGCAGCTTACCGGGCTGTTCGATGACGAACGCAGCCGGCGCAGCAAATAGGTCGGCCGCAACCGATTTGGCTGCGACCGTGTGCCGCCCGCGCTACAGCAGCGATGGCTGTAGCGCGTCAGCGGCAACGCCGAGGTGATTGAGGATCGTCGGCGCAATGTGGGTCAGCGACGACGCCTCGCTGCGGTTCCGCCCCTGGCCGTCGCCGGTATTGATCACCAGAAATGGTGCTGTTTCGCGCTCGCCCACGCCGCCGTGTTGGGCAAATGCGCCGGCGGCATCGTCTTCCGGACCATCGGTCGCCTCATAGCGCAGGCCGGAAACACCGTGGCCATTGCCGCCGTCTACCGCCGCCATGTCGATGGCAAAGGTCAGGCCATAGGCAGGCTTGGCGCCCAGACGTTCTAGTTCCGCTCCTTCGAACACGGATCCGGCCCATTCGGCGCTCGTCAGAAAGGCGCGCAGGCCATCGATCCGGCTCTCATATCCCGGGGCGACATAGACCAGCGCGCTGGTTCCCTGGCAGGCGACCGCGACGTCGCCGCTGTCCAGACCATCTTTCAACCCAGCTTCCACCAGCCTTTGGCCGACATGCACACGCGGGCCGATGCTCTCCATGCCGTGGTCGGAGCCAACCAGGAACAGGACCTCGTCACCGGCGGCGCGCAGGCGTTCGACCGTGGCAAATACCTCGCCCACATGACGGTCGGCGGCGGTGAGAGCTGCAACGTGGTCCGGCCCGAGCAGCGGTGCGCCGTGTCCGGTCTTGTCCGGCGAGCATTGCCAGCAAATGGCGAGGCGGGGCCGGCGTTCCTGCAATACCTCTCGGCAAAAGCGCCGGACCATGGCCGCATCGCCGCTTGGGTCGGACGGGACGGCCAGTGCATCGTCGCCGATGATCGGCGCGCCACCCGGGCCAAAGCAGCCGGCGCGATGATAGACCCAGCCGTGATGATCGGGGTCGAGGAAATAGGCGGCGCCCGGAGATACGTTGGAAAAGGCGATGCAGTCGCCCGACAGCCGTTCCGCCATTGTTGGAACATGCAGCGTGCGGCCGGTGGCCCGGCGCATGTGGTCGCGGAAATCGGGCAGGCCGGCGTCGCGGACCTCCAAACTGCCATTCACGAGAAAGCACATGCGGTTGCCGTGCAAGCCATGCGTTCCCGGCGTGTGGCCAGTCGCGACCGCCGCCGCCGATGCCCGTGTCACGCTGGGGAATACCGCGCGATGGTCGGCGCACCACAAGCTCTGCTGGCGCAGCGTCCAGATATTGGGCGTCTGCTCGGGAGTGATCCACTCGCGGCTGAGCCCATCGCACATCAGCAGAACGGCACGGCGCATCGGCTAATTCCTTTCCAGGCGGTTCAGCACGATATCGAAAGCATCGAAATTGCGCACGCGGTCGGGCCAGGATGTCAGATCGTGTGAACTGACCACCGGCACGGCTTGCTCATGCAATCCGCCATGGCTGCGCAGGGGCCGGGTCAGCGCGGTAAGATCGTGATCGGCGCGGCGCGTGCCCAGCACAGCATTGGCGCGGGATATGACGCAGAGGTCGCCGATGCGGTCACGGGGTAATTCCAGTACCTCAACCGCTTCGTCGGCGGTGATGACCAATTCGACCGCCGGGATTTCCCGCAGTTCGGCGGCAATCGCATCGGCATTGTCGCCCGGCAGCAGATAGACCGTGGCAAAGCTGCCGAGCGCGCCGTGGTGGACGACATAGGGATCGGTGATCGGCAGGATGACGGACGAGCCCGGTGCGATCAGGTCGAGGGTGTTTTGCAGATAGGCGACGTTCGGCTTGCCATCGGACAGATGCTTGGCGTTCATACCATGATCCGCGGTCAGCACCACCCGCGCGCCCGCGTCGGCGAAGGCCTGGCAATAGCCGTCCACCATTTCTGTAAAGGCCAGCGCGCCCTCTTCGTCGGGCGCGAACATGTGCTGGATATAGTCGGTGGTCGAGAGATAGAGCAGGTCCGGCTTGTGGCTTTGCAGCAATGACAAGCCGGCGGCGAACACCGCCTGGCTAACCTCCGCCGAATAGACGCTGGGAATCGGAAAGGGGATCGGCGCTGCGCCGATGCCGTGCTCGGCCTCAGTGACGTCCGCGGCGAATTCGGTCGAAAAGCAGATGGCGGTGCGCATGTCCAGGCCGTGGCCCAGAAGCTTGCGCAGTTTGTCCTTGGCGGTGACGACGCAGACCCGCGCACCGGCCTGGCTGAATTCCGCCAGCAGCGACGGCGCGCGCAGAAAGCTGGGGTCGTTCATCATGACCGGTCGGTTGGTGTCCGGGTCCAGAAAGAAGTTGCCGGCGATCCCGTGCACGGATGGCGGCGTGCCCGTGATGATCGAGCAGTTGTTCGGGTTGGTGAAACTGGGCATCGCGCCTTTCGCCAGCCGCAGCCGCCCTTCGGCCCGGGCCTGGCTGAAAAACGGGGCGCGGTTCACCTCTTCCGCCGCTTCCAGATACGCCATGTCGAGCCCGTCGGCGCAAATGACGACGCTGGGCGCCGATGGCCAGGCATAGCTGCGGTCATTGACGGCGATGGGGTCGCCTTTACGATGTTCTGCCATAGGGCGCTTTCCTAAACATCCTCGATCGCTATCACCCGTGCCGGAGCGCCATCGCTGGTCGGCAGCTTGACCGGCAGGCCGATCACCTCCGGCCGGCTGGTTTGTAGCTGATGTATGTTACAAAGATATTCAAACATGATCACGCCGTGGCGCAGCAACTCCCAGTGGGTGACATGGTCCTCCGCCGTGGCGCGGGTGTCGCCGGTCAGGAAGTTGCGGATGCAATAATCCTGTGGGAAGTCGTAGCCGATGGCCTTGATCCCCCTCTCACGCAGCCAGACGCTGGCCTCGCGGGTCATGTAGGGCGCGGTGGCCCAGAATTCCGGCGTCTTGATATCGGCCTTCAGGTCCCAGGCATTGCGCAGCAGGACAAAATCGCCAACCTGGATATGCGAACCAGCGCGCGCGATGATTTCTTCGGTGATCGGCTGGTTCGGGCCGACATCGGAAACATCGACCACGGCGCCGGCGCCGCAGGTCATGTCCAGGGTGATGTGGTCGGTGGTAAAGCCGTCGGCGACGAAATGCCGTGGCGAATCCATGTGGGTGAAGCCGTGCACGATCCAGCCAGCCCAGGTCGCCTGCACATGATCGCCTGCCTCATGGCTTTTCAGCATTTTGCGCTCGACGGGCCAGCGGAAATGGTTCTCGATCACGGGCGTGGAAAGATCGACGTGGCGGCGCATGCGGGCGGCAATCCTCAAATCGGGCAAATCTGTGGCGACACCTTGCAGTGCCTTGCCGCTTGCGGCAAGAGAGGAGCACACATTTGTTGCCTTAGCGGAGAAAACTTCGATGAAAGCCTGGCGGGTTCAAGACTGGTGCAATGCAGCTGACATGCAATTGACCGAGGCGCCGATGCCGGAACCGGGCGAAGGTCAGGCGCTGGTTAAGGTGCATACGGCGGCGCTGAACTTCTTTGACAACCTGATGATCGGCGGCAAGTACCAGGTCAAACCGCCCCGCCCCTTCACGCCCGGCTGCGAGATCGCCGGAGAGGTGGTTGCGGTCGGCCCCGGCAGCGATTTTAAGGTGGGCGACCGCATTGCCTCGCAACCGGACTGGGGCGCTTTTGCGGAATATTGCCTGGTCTCGAACGCGCCGACCAACAAGGTGCCGGATGGCGTGGTGTTGGCGGAAGCCGCGGCGATCCCGGTGGTCTATCCGACCGCGCACATCGCGCTGAAGAAGCGCGGCCAGTTACAGCCAGGCGAGTTCGTGCTGGTCTCTGCGGCGGCCGGCGGTGTCGGTCTGGCGGCAATCCAACTGGCCAAGGCCTGGGGCGGACGGCCGATTGCGCTCGCCGGCTCCGAGGAGAAGCGGCGCATCTGCCTGGAGAACGGCGCGGAGATCGCGCTCGACTATTCCGACGACGCCTGGATCGATGCGGTGCGTGAGCACACGGGCGGCAAGGGTTTCGACCTGCTGTTCGACCCCGTCGGCGGCGAAACGTTCGATCGGGCGTTGAAGGTCATCGCGTTCGAAGGCCGGGCGGTGATCATCGGCTTTGCCGGCGGCGCGATCCAACAGATCGCCTCGAACCGGCTGTTACTGAAAAATGCCAGCGCCGTCGGTGCGATTTGGGGCCGCTACTTGACCGAAGATCCAAGCTATGCGCACGAGGTGGTGGCGGATTGTTTCCGATTGCTTGCGACCGGTGAGATCAAGCCCTGTGTCTGGCGGACCTATGGCCTGGACGAAGTGCCCGCGGCGCTGGAGGCGCTGGATACGCGCAAAACCTATGGCAAGGTCATGGTGCAGGTCGGTGGGTCCCATGCATCCTGACCTTTTGGCGGCAGCTCGCGCGATTGCGCCGGCGCTTGCGGCGCGGGCCGAAACTGACGAGGCGAACGGCACATTGACGGCGGACACGCTCAGTCTGCTGGACCAGGCCGGTATGTTCGGCTTGAAGGTGCCGGCGGCGGTGGGCGGCGCAGAGGCGGATCCAGTCGCGCAGTTGTTGGTTTTGGAGGAATTGGCGCGGGCCAATATCTCCGCCGCCTGGTGCGTTATGGTGGGGACGACGGGCGCCGGTGTCGCGGCGGCTTATCTGCCGGATGAGGCGATGGCCACGGTATTTGGCGGAGGCGGCCTGCCGAAGTTTGCCGGGGTGGTGGTGCCTTCTGGCAAGGCAGAGCCGGTAGACGGCGGATACCGGTTGTCCGGGCGATGGGCCTTTGCCAGCGGTATTCGCCATTCCCAGTGGCTCGCGGCCAGCGCCATGGTTGTCGGCGGCGGCGCGCCGGAGGTGCGGAAGCTGGTATTTCCGGTGGAAGCGGCGCTGATTCACGACAACTGGCAGGTGGTCGGGCTGAAGGGCACGGGCAGTTGCGATTTTTCGGTCGAAGACGTGTTCGTGCCGAAAGCGTTTTCTTATTCCGCGACCGCCGATGCGCCGCGGCGCGGTGGTCCGCTCTATCGCTTTGGCTTTCCCGGCTTTGTCGCCAACGAGCATGCCGCCATGGCGCTGGGCCTGGCGCGGACTGCGCTCGACCGGTTCCGGGACAAGGAAACTGCGCGGGTGCGCAGCTATGTTGCGGGATCGGCGACGATGGCGGCGCGCGGCGTCATTCAGGACCGGCTCGCGCGGATGGAATTGCGCCTGCGCGCGGCCCGCCTGCTGGCCATCGACGTCAACCGCGCCGCCTGGGCCACTCTGCAAGGCGGCGATGCGCCAAGCGTCGAGCAACATTGCGAAATGCGAGCAGCCGCCACCTATTGCACCGAGGTTGCGGCCGAGGTCGTCGGCGAGGTGTTCCGCCATTCCGGCGGCGGCGCGGTCTATCTGGAGAATGCAATGCAACAAATCTTGCGCGATATCAATGTTGCCGCACAGCACCGCATGGTCAGCGAAGCCGCGTATGAAAATCTGGGGCAGGTGATGCTGGGCGTGACGGATGTCAATCCGATGCGATGACACTTTTGGCTCGACTTGTGCGATGCAGCATGATTAGACTGCGACAGTTTGCTATGCAGCAATGAAGGAGACGACGATGTCCGACGCAAAAACACCGCTGG
>JAYPXD010000046.1:13318-14882 GCA_038135395.1 Alphaproteobacteria bacterium
GAGCCGTTCGCCAGCCGCATGGGCAAGCGTGAAAAGCGGCAATTGGGCGACGTGTTTGGGCTGACCAAGTACGGCGTCAACCTCACCCGTTTGGCTCCCGGCGGCGAAAGCGCTCTGTTGCACGTCCACACCAAGCAGGAAGAATTCGTCTACATCGTCGAGGGCCGGCCCACGCTGGTGACCGACCAGGGCGAGGTGCAACTGGAGCCCGGCATGTGCGCTGGCTTCACGCCGAATGGCCTGGCGCACCAACTGGTGAACCGTACCGATAAGGACGTGTTCGTTCTCGAAGTCGGCGACCGGACCGCCGGCGACGAGGGCAGCTATCCGAAGGACGACATTGCAGCATCCATGGGCGCGGACGGCAAATGGCAGTTCGTCCACAAGGACGGCACGCCTTATTGATCGTTACTCCCTCCCTTCAGCCTGAGGTGCAAGCGAAGCGAGCCTCGAAGCCTGCGAGCGCGCCTCCTTAGAGGGCGCTCAGCGAGCGCCGCCTCAGGGTGAGGGGAATGGAAAATGGATAGCGGGGCATTCCGCCAGCCAGTCTGCCGGTGCTACAGCGTCAGGTACTGGTCCAGAATCTCCTGGTTCGCCCGCAGGTCTGCAGGCGTGCCGGAGTATTTGATCTCGCCCTTTTCCATGATGTGGCAATAGTCCGACAGGTACAGCACGAAGCCCAGGTTCTGCTCGGCCATCAACAGGGAAATGCCGGTTTCTTTCAGCATTTTCACCTGTTCCCGCAGGTCCTCCACCACTTTTGGCGCCAGGCCCTCGGACGGTTCATCCAGCAGGATCAGGCGGGGGTTGCCCATCAGGCAGCGCGCGATGGTCAGCATCTGCTGCTGGCCGCCAGAGAGTACGCCGCCGGCCCGTTGTTGAATATCGCGCAGGTCCGGGAACAGTCCGAACACACGATCCTCGTTCCATTCCTCCGTTCCGGCCGGCGCGGGGCGGCGGGCGATATCCAGGTTTTCCCACACGCTGAGTTCGGGGAAAATCCGGCGTTCTTCCGGCACGAAACCGATGCCAAGCCGGGCGACCTTATGGGCCGGCCATCCAGTAATGTCCTGGCCTTCGAAGGTGATCTTGCCCTGGCGTGGCGGAGTCAGGCCGATGATCGAGCGCATGGTGGTGGTCTTGCCCACGCCGTTGCGGCCGATCATCGAAACGATCTGGCCGGCTTCGACCTTTATCGAAACGCCGAACAATACCTGGCTCAGGCCATAGGCGGTGTGAATGCCTTCGACTTCCAACTGCGCCATGTCAGTGACCCTCCCCATCCAGCGATTCGCCCAGATAGACGCGCCGCACCTCCGGATCGTTACGCACGTCTTCCGGCAGGCCGGACGCGATGATTTCGCCGTGGTGCAGCACGCTGATGCGGTCGGATATACCGAAAACCACGCTCATGTCGTGCTCGGTGAACAATAGGGTCAAGCCGCGCTCCTTGGTAATGCGGTCGACGAGTTCGATGGCTTCATCGGTTTCCTGCGGGCTCATGCCGGCGGTCGGCTCGTCCAGCAGCAAAACCCTCGGATTTTCCGCCAGGGCGATAGCCAGT
>JAYPXD010000046.1:14895-17374 GCA_038135395.1 Alphaproteobacteria bacterium
GCTTTTGCTTGCCGTATGACAATTCCCCAGCGATCTCCAGCGCCTCCGTGTCAAGACCGACCAACTCCAGCAAGTCTTTCGTATCCTGCCGGTTGTGCGGTTCGCCCAGCGAAAACAGTTTGAAGTGGTTGTGGTCGCGAGCAATCAGGGCGACCTGAACGTTCTCGAACACCGTCATGCGCGGATAGATGTTGATCCGCTGGAACGAGCGTGCCAGCCCCAGCCGCACAACCTTGTGCGGGACCATTCCGGTAATATCCTTGCCTTCAAAGATGACCTTGCCGGACGATGGCGTCAGGTGCCCGGTGATCAGGTTGAAGAACGTGGTCTTGCCGGCGCCGTTCGGACCGATGATGGCGTGCCGCTCGCCTTCGATCAGTTGCAACGACACGTTGTTGGTTGCAACGAAGCCGCCGAAATCCTTTATCAGGTTTTGGGTTTCGAGGATCGCCATCAGTTTGCGCCTCCGTTACGAGAGAACCTGCTCTGTATTTTCTGGGCCAGGCCGACCATGCCATCCGGCAGGAACAGCAGGATCACCAAGAGAATGCCGCCCAGCACAGTGGGCCAATACTCGGTATAGCGGTTGGTCAGGATTTCCAGCAGGTGCAGGGTAGCCGCGCCAATGGCCGGTCCAAAGAACGAATACATGCCGCCCAGCAGGGTCATGATCAGCGCCTGTGCAGACTGCGTCCAAAACGCGTTTTCCACATACATGCCGCTTTTGAACAGCGCATAGAGCGAGCCGGCAATGCCGCCGAACGTCCCGGCGATGACAAAGGCGGTCCAGCGCATCCGGCGCGTATCGACGCCGACAAACCCGGCGCGCGTCCGGTTCTCGCGCACCGCAACCAGCACTTTGCCGAAGGCCGAGTGACAGATCAGCCAAAGCAAACCGATAGATGCCGTGACGACAGCCAAGGTGAAATAGTAGAGCGGGACTCGGTCATCCAAAAATGCGGGCATGGCGATGCCGACAAAGCCGTCGTCGCCATTGGTCATTTCGCGCCATTTGAACAGAATAGCCCAGACCAGCATCGAAAACGCCAGGGTCAACATGGCGAAATAGATATCGGTCAGGCGCGTACAGAACCAGGCGACGAACATCGACGCCACCATGGCGAACAGGATGGCGACGGGCATGGCGATCAGCAGCGGCACATGGTAGGTGGTCAAAAGAATAGCGTTAGTGTAGCCGCCTATAGCAAAATAAGCGGCATGGCCGAACGAGACGTTGCCGCTGTAGCCGATCAGGGTATTCAGGCTAAGCGCGAATAGCGCCAGAATCATGATCTCGACGGTTACGTCCATCGCGTGCCGGTCCCCGGTCAGCGGCAGGGCTGCAAGCGCAATCAGCACGAGCAGGCAGGCAAGCATGGTGGGCTTGCTCATTGGGCTGGTCATAGTCGGAATTCCCCTATGCCTGTTCCGGTTTGCCAAAAAGGCCCCAGGGCCGAATCAGCAGCACGACGAGCAGCAGCAGGTAGGCAAAGACGTCCTGCCCGTTCGGAAAGATCACCGAGCCGAAGTTGTAGACAACGCCAAAGATCAACGCGCCCAGGAACGAGCCCCAGAGGCTGCCCAGGCCGCCGATGATAACGATGACAAAGCATTCGACGATAATGAACACATCCATGCCCGGGACAGGAGAGTTGGTCGGAGCTGCAAGCGCCCCGCCGATGCCGGCCAGGGCCGAACCGATCAGAAACACGCTGGTGTAGATCACCGGCACGTTGATGCCGAGCGCCGCTAGCATCTCTCGATCCTGGGTGGCGGCCTTTGTCAGGCGGCCCCAACGGGTGCGCTCGGTAACGTACCAGACGCCCAACAAAATCAATGGTCCGAGGCCGCAAAGAACCAGCCGGTAGCTGGGGTAATAGTTAACCCCCAGGTTCCAAGCGCCGGTAAGCGCGGCTGGATAGCTGACGCTGTGCTGATCCGTGCCCCACAACACTTTCGCCACATCACCCATGATCAGGACAATGGCAAATGTCAGGAGCAACTGCATCAAGTGCTCCTTGTCATAGAGGAAGCGGAACAGGGTGCGTTCCAGAAAAACCGAAATCGCGGCCAGGAAAATGCCGGCGGCGATCACGCCGGGCCAAAATCCTAAGCCCCAGGCCTCACTGACCGTGTAGCAGGTATAGGCACCGAACATAAAGAACGCGCCGTGGGAAAAGTTGATTACGCGCAAGACACCAAAAATCAACGACAACCCGGCTGCTATAATGAAATAGTTCATCCCCATCGAGATGGAATTCAGCAGCTGAATGACGAAGAAGGTCGGGTTTGACAGCATTTCCAAGCCTTGCATGGGCTTTAGCTTCCTGTCGGTTGGCCTAAGGTTAACGTCAAGCAGAGGCCCTCGGTCAGACTGAGCCGAGGGCCTCCATCACAACTCTAGTCGAGAAGCGGTACCAAGGATACTGCTTCTGTTGCAACCGCATCCGGCCTATTTGATCTCTGCCGGGATATAGGG
>JAYPXD010000047.1:0-8451 GCA_038135395.1 Alphaproteobacteria bacterium
GGGTGATGATGGGTGTGTGGAGCTATCTGCGCCAGTTCCTCTACACCAAGTGGGTCATCGTCGTGGACGCGGACATCAACGCCCGCGACTGGAACGACGTGATCTGGGCGATTTCCACCCGCATGGACCCGGCCCGCGACGTCACAATGATCGAGAACACGCCGATCGACTACCTGGACTTCGCTTCGCCGGTGAGCGGCCTCGGCTCCAAGATCGGCCTGGACGCCACCGACAAATGGCCGGGCGAGACGAATAGGGAGTGGGGCGTGCCGATCCGTATGGCCGAGGAAGTAGTCGAGCGCGTCACCGGGCGCTGGAAGGAATACGGCTTGCCCGGCAGTGGCAGTCCGATCTGGAAATAGACTCGGGACCGGCTAGCGACCGCCGCTGTCAAACAGCCGCTCCAACCAGTGAGCCGATTCCGGCGGTCAATGCCATCGCCAGGGCCCCCCAAAAGGTCACCCTTGTCGCAGCTTTAAGGGTTCCAGCGCCGCCGGCCCAGGCAGAAGCTGCGCCAAGCGCCGCCAGGCTGGCGAGGGAGGCGGCCGCGACCGTTGGAATCGCGTTGGAAGTTGGAACCAATGCGACAGCGCCCAGCGGCAGGAATGCGCCGAGGGCGAAGGTGGCCGCGGAAGTCAGCGCGGCCTGGATCGGCCGGAATGTAACGATTTCCGAAATGCCCAACTCATCGCGTGCGTGGGCTCCCAGGGCGTCATGGGCCATAAGTTGTCCGGCGACTTGCCGCGCCAAACCGAGTTCGACACCCCGTTCGACGTAGATTTGCGCCAATTCTTCCTGTTCGGCTTCGGGCGCATTCTCGATTGCCAGGCGCTCTGTCTCCAGGTCCGCTCGTTCGGTGTCGGACTGTGAACTGACCGAGACATACTCGCCTGCAGCCATGGACATTGCGCCTGCAACCAGCCCGGCGATTCCGGCAATCAGGATGGTTGCGCGGTCAGGCTCCGCCGCTGCGACGCCGACAATCAGGCTGGCGGTCGAAACGATTCCATCGTTCGCCCCCATAACAGCGGCCCGAAGCCAGCCGACCCGATGGACGAAATGGTGCTCATGTTGCAGCGGCAAGTGTCCCATCAGCCGAGTCCTTGGTCCTTGGGGCGGGCGACCCTTGACCTCGTTTGGTCGGGACGCGGTATCACCCTTACCCTTATGGCAAAGAGCATCCAAGGCGATGATTCGGCTCAGCGGCGGAATGGCCAAAGCGCTGGCGCGGTGATGAGCCGATTTCGCCCGATTACGGCTGACGCACCGGGCGCATGCTTTGGGGCGCGCGGTAGGTCAGCCTTGGCCGCCTCGAACAGACGTTATCCCAGCACATCCCACTTTTGGCCGATCCGGTCCAGCGAGACGAAGTCTTTCAGATCGCCGCGGCCGACCGGGCCGAAATTGCCCATTGGCCAGCCGATCGGGATGATGGCGTAGGAAAGCCAGCCCTTCGGGATTTCCAGGGCCTTTTCGGTTTCTTCTGCAAAGATCAGGTGGCGGGTGGTGAGGTTCGCGCCGAGGCCCAGCGCGCGGCTGGCCAGCAGAATGTTCTGAACCGCCGGATAAATCGACGCTCCGGCCATCCGAGAGGGCAGGCTGTCACCGCCTTTCAGGCAGCAGACGATCCAGACCGGGGCCTCGTGAAAGTGGTCGGTCAGGTATTCGACGGCCAGGTGCTGGCGGTGGTATTTCTCGGCGTCGGAACCGGGCGGCGGTGCGCTGGTGGCGTAGCGCGGACCGATGACCTCATCCAGCGCCTTCTTGTACCAGACCTGAACCTTTTTCTTCATCTCCATGTCTTTGACGACGACGAAGTGCCATGGCTGGTTGTTGCCGCCCGTTGGCGCACGGGTCGCCGCCTGCAGGATTTTCACCACCATCTCGTCCGGCACCGGGTCCGGCTTCAGCCGGCGCATGGCGCGCATGGTTTGCATGATGTCGAACAGATTCTGGCTGTTCAGGTCGATGGGCGCGTCGGCCATGGGAGTTCCTCCGAATAATCGATGGTCCGATCAGTACCACGGCGGCGCGGCTTGGCAAACACTGTGCGGATAGAGTTTAATGGCGTTCACCACCATTACCGCCAGCTGAGGCTTATTGCGATGTCGTTGCCGCTTGCCCGATCCGTCACCTTTGGCCTGCACTCGCAGATGCCGACCGTCGCCGACACCCGCAAGCTGGTGAAGCTGGCCGAGGATGGCGGCTTTTCCGCCCTTGCCGTTGGCGACCATCTGGCCTTTGCCCTGCCGATTCTCGACCCCTTCGTGCAACTGGCGCAGGTGGTGGCGCTGTCGGATACGCTGAACGTGCACACCTCGGTCTATCTGCTGCCGCTGCGCCATCCGGTGCCGGTGGCGAAGCAGGCGGCGACGCTGGACCGGGTGAGCGGCGGTCGCTTTGTCATGGGTCTGGGCGTCGGCGGCGAGTTTCCAGGGGAGTTCGCCGCCGCCGGCGTGCCGCACAACCAACGCGGCGCGCGCTTGGATGAGGGCATTGCGGTGCTGCGCAAGCTCTGGACCGGCGAGGCCGTGGCGCATGAAGGCCGCCACTTCTCTTTTCCTGAGACGCAGATGCTGCCGACACCGGCACGAGCAGGCGGTCCGCCGCTTTGGGTTGGCGGCCGCACGGAAGCGGCGTTCAGGCGCGCGGGCGCTCTGTGCGACGGCTATGTCAGCTATGTCGTGACCCCGGACCAGTATCGCGCCGCACTGGAGAGCATTGGCGCGCACTACGGGGCGGCAAAGCGTTCGCTGCCGGAATACGGCACCTCTCACCTGCTGTTCATGCGCCTCGGCAAGACGTATGAGGAAGCCTACGAATCGGCCAACACGCTGCTGTCCAAACGCTATGCCATGGATTTTTCCCGTGCGACGCAGCGTTACGCGGCGTTGGGAGCGCCGGCGGATATCGCAGCTTTCCTCGACAAGTTCCATGCCGCTGGCGTGCGCCATTTCGAGTTGGAATTCCTCGGCACGCCGGACGAGCGCGATGCCCAGATAGAGCAGTTCGGCAAGGAAGTCCGGCCGTTGCTGAGCTTTGCCTGATCTTATCCTCTAGGTCAGCACACCGATCACCGCGCCGGTCATGCAGGTGGCGAGTGTGCCTGCCAGCAGGCTTTTCAGGCCCAGGCCGACGATCTCGCCGCGCCGCTCCGGCGCCATGGTCGCGAGCCCGCCGATCATGATGCCGAGCGAGCCGAAATTGGCGAAGCCGCACATGGCATAGGTCAAGATCAACCGCGAGCGCTCGCCCAATGCCTCCGGTGGCGTGCCGGCAAGTTGCAGATAGGCCAGGAACTCGTTCAGCACGGTCTTGACGCCCATCAGGCCGCCGGCGGCGACCGCCTCGCTCCACGGGATGCCCATCAGCCAGCAGACCGGGGCGAACACCCAGCCGAAGACCTGCTGGATGGTCAGGGTTTCGACCGCGACCGCGCCGGAGACGCCGCCCAGGATCGCGTTCGCCAGGTGCACCAGGGCGACCAGCACGATCAGCATGGCGGTTACGTTCATCAACAGAGAGAGGCCTTGCACCGTGCCTTTGGTAATGGCGTCCATGGCGCTGTCAGCATCCGGGTGCGGCACAAAATCCGCCGCTGTCTCGCCGCCGGCGGCCGGCACCATCAGCAGCGCGACCGTCACTGCCGCCGGCGCGCTGATCACCGATGCCAGCAACAGGTGCCCGGCGGCGTCTGGCAGTGTCGGCCCCAGGATAAAGCCGTAAAGCACCAGCACCGTGCCGGCGATCGTCGCCATGCCGCCGGTCATCAACACGAACAATTCCGACCGGCTGAGCTTTGCCACATAGGGCCGGATGAACAGCGGCGCTTCGACCATGCCGACGAAGATATTGGCCGCCGTGCCAAGCCCGACCGCGCCGCCGACGCCCATGCTTTTCTGCAGGACGAAGGCGAACCCTTTGACGATGGCCGGCAGCACGCGCCAATAGGTCAACAGCGCGGTCAGCGCGCTGACCAGCAGGATTAATGGCAGCGCCTGGAACGCCAGGATGAACGAGCCGCCGGGGAATTTCTCGTCATAGGGTAGCGGCCCGCAGCCAAGGTAGCCGTATACAAAGCTGGTGCCGGCCTTGGTCGCCTCGCTCAGCGCCAACACGCCGCCATTGACCGCGGCAAAGACCGAGCGCGAGCCGGGCAGGTACAGCAACAGCGCCGCCAGAGCCAATTGCAGCGCTAGTCCGACCAGCGCGACGCGGAGACTGGCGTGCCGCCGCTGCTCGCTGATGGCCCAGGCAAAGGCAATGAACACCACAAGACCCAACGCGCTTTGACCTTTGATCCAGGTTAGGTCCGCCATGTTGCACTCCACTCGTCACCGCAGTATCCGCTGCTTGCTGGGTTCCGTTTCGCGATGCAATAATTCAATTATTCTCAGCGTTTCACAAGGATGAGCGGTGAGATAAACATTGCAGGCAACCTGTGCGGACGAAAGGTCAGGCGATGAGTCCGGTTGAGATCGCGTTTCTATCGGCTGTAGCGTTTTGCACTTCGGCACTGACAGCCGTGGTCGGCGCCGGCGGCGGCACGGCCCTGATCGCCATTATGCTGCAGGTCATGTCGCCCGCCGCCGCAATTCCCGTGCATGGCGCGGTGCAACTTGCGTCGAATACGACGCGGGTGTACCTGCTGTGGCGGCATCTGCATTGGCCGATCATCATCCGGTTTGCAGTTGCGATGCCGCCAGGTGTCTGGCTGGGCTTGGCATTGTTCCAAGGATTGCCGGTAGAGGCGGTTCAGATCCTGATCGGCTGCTTCGTGTTGATCTCATTGGCGGCCCGCCAGATCGGCCGCTGGCGACAGAGCGATGTGCCGTTGTGGGCCTTCGTGCCGATTGGATTTGTGACCGCCGCGCTTAACATGGTCGTAGGCGTGATTGCCCCGGTGCTTGGCGTGCTTATTATCCGCCGGGATCTGTCAAAGGAGGCAATGGTCGGCACGCTCGGTTTTTTCGGCTTCATCGGTAAGTTGTTGAAAATTGCAGGGTTTTCGCTGATCGGCTTTAGTTTTTATGAATACGGGCCTTTGATCGTCTGCATGGTTCCAGCCGCCATTGCCGGCACCCGGGTCGGTCGGGCGGTGCTCAGCAAGATGGATGAGACCTTCTTCCTGATCGGCTTTCGCATAGTGTTGCTGTTGCTGGCGCTCAAGCTGATCGGCGTCGATGGCCTAGGACTGTTTGCGTCGGCGACAAATTGAGCCGTGATGGCAGCTGGAGAGAAAGCGATATGGTGCGAGGTAGCTGCCTCGTACCGACGGACATAGGAGTAGTCTTGCATGAACGCGACCGATCAACAGGCCGCAGCCGCCTGGCGGGTGGCGGATTTGGAGCAGGACCAAGGCTGGATTTTCTCGCTTTCGGAACGTGCTGCCGCGCAATTGGCCCATACGGTCAAAGCTGGCTTCGATCCTGAACGGCCCTTGTTCGACTACCGCCGCGAGGACTTCGACCTGGGGCCGGCCTGGGAGACTATCGCGGCGGCCTTGCAGGAGGCTCACCATGGCCGCGGCGTCGCATTGGTCCATGGCCTGCCGCGGGCCAACCTGAGCGAGGACGAGTTCAAGCTGCTGAACTGGGCGATCGGCCTATACGCCGGCGTGGCGCGCCCGCAGGGCAAGGCCAGCCAGTATATCTCAGCCGTGCGCGATGCCGGCGTCGATTACCGGGCCGCGGGTGGTCGTGGCTATTCTTCCAACGCCAAGCTGGATTTCCATGTAGACGGCGCGGATATCGCAACGCTCGGCTGCTACAACTCCGCGAAATCCGGCGGGCAGAGCATGATCTCCAGCAGCGTGCGGGCGCGGCAGGTCCTGATCGACGAGCGGCCGGATCTGGCGGAGATTGCGCACCAGGACTTCTATTTCAGCCGGCAACAGGAAGAAACCGAGGACGAAGGGCCCTATTACGGTCAACCGCTGTTCGATTTCGCCGACGGCCGGATGTTCGGCAAGTGGAACCGCAATCGGGTGCAGAGCGCGCAGCGCATCGCCGGCGTGCCCACGTTGACCGACAAGCAGCGCGAGACCATGGATGTGATGGATGAAATTCTGGCCAGGCCGGAAAACATGTACACCATGTACTTGAAACCCGGCGACCTACAGATATTCAACAACCACGTCACGCTGCACTCGCGCACCGAGTACGTCGATTTCGATCGCCCGGACCAAAGGCGATTGCTGTTCCGGCTCTGGCTCGCGCCGTCGGATTCGGTGCGCCTGCCGGAAACGTGGTGGGATTTTTACCGGTCGGTCACACCGGGCAGCGTACGGGGCGGCATCCGCGGGCATGCGCACGATGCGGCATGCAAGGCGTTCGAGGCGCGGCAAGCGTCGGCCATGGGCATGACCACGGACGGCTGATCCGCAGGAATTGGACGATTCGCCGAGAGGCGCCGCCGTCCGCACCATACCGGGGCGTCTTACCCGACCACGAAACCGGACTTCTGGCCCAGCAGCGTTGCGCGCAGCATGTGGCGGGGCTGGGTCTGGTCGAAGTCGGCAAGGGCGACGTGCATGGTGGTGCGGTTGTCCCAGCACACCAGGTCGCCGGGACGCCAGACATGGCGGTAGACGTTCTCCGGCCGGGTGGCGTGGGCGCAGAGATAGTCGATCAATGGCCGGCTCTCCGCCGCGGTCATGCCGTGGAAGTGGGAACTGCGTTCGCTGACATAGAGCGCCCGCAGGTCGCTGTCTGGATGCACCCGCACCGCTGGGTGGGCGATGGGCGGATTCAGGCGGCGCACTTCCGCCGTCTTGGCCGGGTCGCGCTCGTTGATGCCAGCGGTCAGGCCGACGTCATAGACCACGTCCAGGCCATCCAGGAAGGCGCGCAGCGGCGGCGACAGCTCCTTATAGGCCCGCACCATGTTGCAGAACATCGTGTCGCCGCCTACAGGCGGGCGTTCGACGCAGAACAGCATCGAGGCGGCGGCGGGATGGTCGGTGTAGGAATAGTCGGAATGCCAGTTGCGACCGGTATTCCGCGTCTCGCTGGGCTTGCCGCCGATCTGCCGGTTGGTGATCTGGAGCAGCTGCGGATACTCCTCCAGCCGGTAGAAGGGCGTCGCCGCATGATCGTCCAGCGCGCCGAACGCCTGGGCGAAGCGCAGCATGCCGGCGGCCTCGAACTGCTGGCCGCGGAAGACGATGACGTGATGCGCGTTCCATGCGCTGCGGACGGCCGCGACCAGATCGGAGTAGGGCGCCTGGTTGATATCCACCCCCACAATCTCCTCGCCCAGCGCATGGGAGAGCGGCGTAACGGTCAGGCCGGCAGCGGTGTCGAGCGGAGCCATGGCGCATTTTCCTCTGGTGAGGCGGTTGGTCTTCACAACCGAATTCTACACCGGCTTCGGCGGCGTTCTCCAGGATTCTCTGACACGGATCAGCACCTGGAAATGGTTCGCCTCGACCGCCGGCCCTGCAAGACCATTGGTCAAGAACGTATCCACCGCTTTGGTAAGGCTGGATTCGAGATGATTGCGCACAATCCGCTCATGGTAGAGATTCTGCTCAATACCGATTGCTATTCCGTCGAAATAGTTAAGCAGGTTGATCACCGCGTGCTGCAACTCGGGACCGACGAAGCGATCAGGGCTATAATGCTTCCCGCTATCGCTGGCCTTAAAAATCAACTCTGTTTGCCGATTGAGCAACGGATCCAACTCAAACCGTTCGCACGCTTGCAGAGTCTGCCATTTGCGCTGCTCCAACCGCAACGCGCGCAGTTGCAGAAACGCTATGACAGCCAGCGCAATTGTTGCGCCTGCCGTGATCCATGCGGCATAAAGCAAGGGGTAGCCGCCCTGCTCAGAATTTCGGTTGTCCGTGCATAATCCAACTCCCTTTCATGGTAGGTGCCTACCAAAGATAGAGCCGTAGTCGCCAGGTTACAACACTACTCACTACTCTTTGCGGAGGCTACAAATGTCCACCATCCCCTTCGCCAAGCCCGCTTTCGACGTGGGCTTCGCCACTAATGACCTCGACGGCTTCCGCATGCTGTGGGAGGAGCAAGCCGGCCTGGTCTATGACCATCTGGCCAAGCTCGGCGGCGGCTTTCATCAGCACCGCTGGCGCATGGGCGACTCCATCATCAAGGTGAACCACACGCGCACGCCACTAGAGAACGCCCCCGCCGGCGGTTACCGCGCCCTGACGCTGGCCGCGGGGGAGAACGTCGACCTGGCCACGCCGGACGGCTCGCCTGTGCACCTGCGCAAAAATCCCGACGCGGATCTGACCCTGCATGTCGATACCGCCGACCTAGCTGCCTTCGCCCGCTTCTATGGCGAGCAACTCGGCCTGGAGCCGGACGGGCTGAACGCCTTCCGTCTGGGCGCAAGCCGCATCGCGGCAGTGCCTGGACCCGCGCCGGAGCGGACCGGCTGGCGCGAGCGGGGCCTGCGCTACATGACCGTCCAGATTTTCGA
>JAYPXD010000047.1:8461-17299 GCA_038135395.1 Alphaproteobacteria bacterium
ACTGCGACGGCCTGACGGCAGCAATGCAGGCGGCGGGCGTCGAAATCGGCCAGCCACCCCGAACCATCGGCCAGGTGCGCTATAGCTTCGTGCGCGACCCGGACGGCAATTGGATCGAACTCTCGGAGCGGGCCAGCCTGACGGGCAAGCCGGTGCCGCCAGCGTAACGGCGCCGGCCGGCCTCCGCCGGTCAGTAGCCCTTGTACTTGCCCGGCCGCTTTTCCTTGAACGCAGCGATGGCTTCCTTGTGGTCGGGGCCGGAGCGCAGGATGGCGATGTGGCTGCTGACCAGATCGAAGGCTGTGTCCATGTCGCTGCGCAGGCTCTGGTCGACCAGGCGCTTGATCAGCTTGACTGAGAGTGGCGGTTGGCCGGCGATTTTCTTCGCCAGTTTCAGAGTCTCCGCCATCAACTGGTCCTCCGGGTAGACATGGTTGACCAGGCCGATGCTGAGCGCCGTCTCCGCATCCATGAAATCCGCGGTCCAGAGCATTTCCAGCGCCTGCGCCTTTCCGACGATCCGCGGCAGGAAATAACCGCCGCCGCCGCCTGGTGCGAGGCCGATTTTGCCATAGGTTTCGGAGAAGCGGGCGCGGGTGCTGGCCACGCGGATATCGCAGGCCAATGCCAGGTCCATGCCGCCGCCGACCGCAGCGCCGTTGACCGCGCAGAGCAAGGGCTTCTCGAAGCGGGCGACGCGCTTCGGAAAGGCCTGGATCTGCCGCCAAATGCGCTCCTTGGTCATGTGTGGGCGGTCCTCGTGGCCCTCGCCCATGCCGCCGATGTCGCCACCGGAGCAGAAGCCCTTGCCGGCGCCGGTCAGGATGACCACCGCGACGTCGTCCCGCGTCTCGAAATCGTCGAGCGCATCGACCAGCCCGAACAGCATGTCGGCGGTGAACGCATTGTATTTTTCCGGACGGTTCAGGGTGAGGATGCCGATGCCATCCTGCACCTCTACCAAAAGATCGTCGGCCATTGGGGCTTCTCCCTTGATCGTGTACTGTGGCGCCAGCCTGCTACGAGCCGGCGATGCACGCAATAGCGCCGGGAGAGATCAAATGCCGATATCGGAGCCGCAACGCCTGAAGCTGCTGATCGATTGCGACCCCGGCCATGACGACGCCGTCGCGATCCTGGTTGGCCATCGCCATTTCGACCTGCTGGCAATCACTACGACCCACGGCAATTCCGGCCTGGAAAACACGACCCGCAATGCGCTGGCGGTTCTGGAACTGGCGGGGATCGCGGGAGTCCCGGTGGCCAAGGGCGCGGCCTCCCCGCTGGTCGGCAAGGCCCATAACGCCGCCCACGTGCATGGTAAGAGCGGGCTTGACGGGCATGACCTGCCGGAGCCTTCGACGCGGCCGGTCGCAGAGCACGCTATCGACGTGATCATCGAAACCGCCCGGGCCAATCAGGGCGAGCTTGTGCTCGCCGTCATCGGTCCGGCCACCAATATCGCGCTTGCCCTGCGGAAGGAGCCGCGGCTGGCGCACTGGGTGCGGGAGGTGACGGTGATGGGCGGGTCGGGCGGCTGGGGCAACATGACCCCGGCAGCGGAGTTCAACGCCTAATGCGACCCGGAAGCCTTCGCCGCCGTCATGCATGCCGGCTGGCCTATCCGCATGGTGGGGGTGGATGTGACACGGACCGTTGGGATTGACGCCGCCGATATCGAAATCCTTCGCGCGTCGGGCAAGCGAACCGCCGGTGTTATCGCCGACCTTCTGAATTTCTATATGACCCGCCAGACCGAGCGCACCGGCCTGACCCATGCCCCGATGCACGACGCCTGCGCCCTGATTCCATTGTTGGACTCCAGCGCCATGACCTACCGCGAGACCCGGGTCGAGGTGGAACTGGCGGGGACCTTTACCCGCGGCATGACGGTTTGCGACTTCCGGGGCTCAACCATTGGATCGGCTAACGCCCGCGTCGCGGTGAGTCCGGATCGTCAACGATTGGTTGGCGTGATGATCGATTCCGTCATATCGTACCCCTAATCGCTCAAGCCGTTTTGCCTAGAGGATCGCCCCATGAAAGTCGTCGAAGCCATTTGCGAGATCATGAAGCGGGAGGGGATCGAGAACCTCCTCGCTTATCCGGTCAATCACATCATCGAATACGCGGCCCGTACCGATATCCGCCCGATCATCGTGCGGCAGGAACGCGTCGGTTTGCATATGGCCGACGCTATCAGCCGGCTCTCCAGCGGCAAGGTGCTGGGCGCGTTTGCGATGCAGCACGGCCCTGGGACCGAAAACGCCTATGGCGGCATCGCCCAGGCCTATGGCGAGAGCGTGCCGATCCTGGTGCTGCCGGCAGGGTATGCCCGCCGCATCGCGCACATCCATCCGAACTACAACGCCACCAAGTCCATGGCCGATATCTCCAAGTCGGTTGAGCCGGTGATGGACGCGAAGGAATTGTGCAACATCATGCGCCGCGCCTTCACCCGCCTGAAGAACGGCCGCGGCGCGCCGGTCATCGTCGAGGTGCCGGGCGACACCATGTTCGAGGAGATTGCCGGCGAGTTGAACTACACGCCTGTCCTCCGCACCCGTTCCGGTCCGGATCCGGCAGATGTGCAACGCGCGGCCGCTATGCTGATGGCGGCCAAGAACCCGGTGTTCTACGTCGGCCAGGGCGTGCATTACGCGGAAGCATGGGCGGAGGTCAAAGAACTGGCGGAGCATCTGGCGCTGCCCGTCGTCACCAGCCTGGAAGGCAAGAGCGCGTTTCCGGAGGATCACCCATTGGCGCTCGGCTCCGGCGGCCGGGCGATCCCGAAGGCCGTGCATACGTTCCTGCAGAATGCGGATGTGATCTTCGGCGTCGGTTGCTCGTTCACCGAGACCAGCTTTGGCGTGAAGATGCCGAAGGGCAAGCGCTACATCCACTCCACCAACGACCACATGGACCTGAACAAGGATATCGAGTGCGAAATCGGTCTGGTTGGCGACGCCCAACTTACCCTGCAGGCCATGCTGGTCGCGGTGAAGGCGAAGGAGCCGAAGCCACGCGATTCCCAGACAGTGGCCGCCACGATCAAAGGCATTGCCGAAGGCTGGCTGGGCGAATGGCTGCCGAAGCTGACCTCCGACGAGACGCCGCTCAACCCCTACCGCGTGCTGTGGGATCTGCAGAAGACGGTAGACAGGGACAACACCATCATCACCCATGACGCCGGCAGCCCGCGCGACCAGCTTTCGCCGTTCTGGAAGAGCACCAAGCCGCTGTCCTATATCGGCTGGGGCAAGACCACGCAGCTTGGGTATGGCCTGGGGCTCGCCATGGGCGCCAAGCTCTACAGGCCGGATGCACTCTGCATCAACGTGTGGGGTGACGCCGCCATCGGCTTTACCGGCATGGATTTTGAGACGGCGGTGCGCGAGCGCATTCCGATCCTCTCCATCCTGTTGAACAACTTCTCCATGGCGATTGAATTGCACATCATGCAGCAGTCGACGGAAAAGTATCGCTCAACCGATATTTCTGGTAACTATGCCGATATGGCCAAGGCTTTTGGCGGGTATGGCGAGCGCGTGACGTCGCCGGGCCAGATTATTCCTGCAATCAAGCGTGGTATCGAACAAACCCGAAATGGCGTGCCGGCCTTGTTGGAATTCATCACCAGCAAGGAGGTCAGCATCAGCACATTTTAAGGGCTTCAGGGGGCGGCGATGAATGGAGTTCTCTTGATCCTGGCAGGGATCAACGGAATAGCGATGGTGGTGCTTGCCGCCATCGGCTCGCATGGGTTGAACATTGCGAGTGATGCGAACCACGCGCTGTTTCAGACAGCATGGCAAATTCATGCAGTCCATGCTGCGGTCTTGCTGGCATTGGCGTTGGTTCGGCGATCCAGCCGCCTGTTGCAGGCAGCGTTCCTCCTGATAGCGGTGGGAACGGCAGCATTTTGTGGTCCGTTGTACACCCCTGCGTTAGGGCTGCCGCGGCCTCCGGTCTTTTTCGCTCCACTCGGCGGTTTTCTTCTGATTGCCGGGTGGTTCTCCGTCGTACTGACAGGCGTGTTTCGATCGCGTGAACACTATGCGACGGCGATGCCGATTATGGTGAGCGACAACCGACACGGACGCCGTCCCGAGCATTAAAACATTGCCTGGCCCCGACAGGCCGAGGCGAGTTTGCCATTAATAAGTCATTTGTTCGGCAGGCGGGTCGATTGCCAGAAATTGAGTTGCCAGCGGTCCTGGCGGCGGACATAGGCGGCGGTAAAGCGCACGGCCATTTCTTCGCGCCGCCCATTGCCGAAGGTCGTCTGCGAACACTTGCCGGACAGTCTGACCCAGCTGCCGAGATCGAGGGCCTCGACTTCTACCAAATCGAGCGTGCGGAAGAGCAGGGCTCCGGACAGCAACGCGGACAGCAAACTGTCTTTGTTGTCCTTGGCCGATGACGCATGAATGTAGATTAAGTCATCGGTAAGTAGAGGGTAGAGAAGGTCCGCTTCGTTTTGCATTAGGGCCCGGAAAAAGCGTCGGTTCGTTTCCAGGACCTCGCCAATCGGATCGGTCATGCTACATTCTCCAACTATTAGGCTGCTGCCGGCGGAAGCAGCCGGCGCACCACGGCCTCGGCATCGCCCGCAAGACCGTCGCCAGCCTCGATAGCGCGGCGCAGGGCTGCCATCAGATCCTGGTAAAATTGCAGATTATGCCAGGTCAACAGCATCAGGCCGAGAATTTCCTCCGCCTTTACGAGGTGGCGCAGATAGGCGCGGGAATACCGGGAACACGCCGGGCAGGAGCAGCCTGCGTCCAGCGGCGCCGGATCGTCTGCGAACCGGGCGTTTCGCAGATTCAACTCGCCGGTGCGGGTGAACGCTTGTGCAGTACGGCCTGACCGGGTCGGCATGACGCAATCGAACATATCGATGCCGCGCGCCACCGCGCCGACAATGTCCGATGGCCGGCCAACCCCCATCAGGTAACGGGGCTTGTTGTCCGGCAGGTGGGGAGTGGTGAATTCCAGCGCCTCGAACATTTGCGGCTGGCCCTCGCCGACCGCCAGACCGCCGATGGCGTAGCCGGGAAAGCCGATCTCCTGCAGGGCCAACGCCGATTCCCGCCGCAGGTCGGGGTAAATGCTGCCCTGGACAATCCCGAACAGGCCATAGCCGTCGCGCCCGATAAACGCGTCTTTCGAGCGTTTGGCCCAGCGCATGGAGAGGCGCATGCTGTCCGCCGCCTGTTCGTGCGTGGCCGGGTAGGGCGTACATTCATCGAATGCCATGGTGATCGTGGCATCCAGCAGGTGCTGGATCTCAATCGACCGTTCGGGCGTCAGCATGTGATAGCTGCCGTCGATGTGCGAGCGGAAGCGGACGCCCTCCTCGGTCATCTTGCGGAGTTCGGTCAGGCTCATGACCTGAAAGCCGCCGGAGTCGGTCAAAATCGGGCCGGGCCAGTTCATGAATTTGTGCAGGCCGCCGTGGCGCGCGATCAATTCTGCCGTGGGGCGCAGCATGAGGTGGTAGGTGTTGCCCAGAATGATTTGAGCGCCGGTCGAAGCGACATCCTCCGGCCGCATCGCTTTGACGGTGGCGGCGGTGCCGACGGGCATAAACACCGGCGTCTCGATCACGCCATGCGCCGTGTGGATGCGTCCGCGCCGGGCGCGGTCGGCGGAGGCGAGAAGGGAAAAAGACAGGGTCATAGTCGCGGCTCTGAGGTCATTCTGTGTGAGGGTTTGGCGTGGCCAATGGCAATTATTTTCCCTCCAGCGCTTTCAGACCGATAGTTCCGATGGCGATCATGCTGAGAAACACCAGCTTGAGGAGCGTCATCGGTTCGCGGAACCAAAAAACGCCGATCAGAACGATCAAGGCCATGCCGGCTCCGGCCCAAATAGCATAGGCGACGGTGAAGGGGATGCTCCGAAATGCCAACGACAGCGCCCAGAAGCACAGGCCATAGCTCAGCATCGATCCAGCAAAAACCAAAGGCCGCACGCCAGGGCCGCCGGAGAGCTTTAGCAGCGTGGTGCCGGCAACCTCCAGCGCGACGGTGATGGCAAGCAAGACCCAGGCCAAACCTCCGGCCCTACCAGCGCAGGCCGAACAGCCGGCGCTTGCGTTTGTCGGGTTGCGTCTCTGCGGCGGGCTCCGGGTCGGCAACTGGTTCCGGCTCCGCCGCAGCTTCCGGTTCGCTTTCTGGTTCTGGGCTTGGCTCCGGTTCTGCGGAGTTGGGTTCCAGAATAAGGGCTTCAGGCTCAGCCGCTTCGGGGGCCTCTACAGCCACATCCGCCTCCGGCTTGGCAAGCACTTCGGGCGTCTCGCTATCTGGCTCAGGCGCATGTGGTTCGGCGGCATTGGCCGGCTCGGCGATGGGGATGGCCCGCACGGGTTCGAAAGCCGGCGCGGGCTCGTCCCGGTTCAGTCCCATCAGCGAGCGGGCAAAATCCTCGGGCAGGAATGGCCGCATGTCGTCGGCGCTCTCGCCGACGCCGATGGCGTGCACCGGCAGGCCGAACTTCTGGGCCAGCGATACCAGCACGCCGCCGCGGGCGGTGCCGTCCAGCTTGGTGACGATCAGGCCGGAGATGTTCACCATCTGCTGAAACGTCTCAACCTGTGCATGGGCATTCTGGCCGGTGGTGGCGTCCAGGATCAGCACGGTGTCGTGCGGGGCTTCCGGGTCGAGTTTTTTGATGACCCGGGCGATTTTCTGCAACTCGGCCATCAGGTTGTCTTTGTTGTGCAGGCGACCGGCGGTGTCTATCAACAGCACGTCGGCGCCTGCGGCCTTGGCTTGCTCCAGCGCGCCGAAGGCCAGGCCGGCTGCATCCGCCCCGTGCTTGCCGGACACGAACTGCGCCCCGGTGCGATCGGCCCAAATCTGCAATTGCTCAACTGCGGCCGCGCGGAAGGTATCGCCCGCCGCCATGAAGACGCTCTTGCCCTCGGCGCGGAACTGTTGGGCCAGCTTGCCGATGGTGGTGGTCTTGCCGACGCCGTTGACGCCGGCCACCAGCACCACATGCGGCTTGTGCGCCGGGTCGATGACCAGCGGCACGGCCACCGGCGCCAGCATTTCGGCGATGTCGAGGGCGAAGGCCTCGCGCACTTCCTGGTCGGTGACTTCCTTGTTGAATTTCTCGCGGGCGAGGTTGGCGGTCAGCTTGGCGGCGGTGGCGGGCCCGAGGTCCGCCATGATCAGGACCTCTTCCAACTCCTCCAACGCATCGTCGTCGAGGCGGCGGCGGGAAGAGAAGACACCGGTGATGCCGCCGGTCAGCCTCTCGGTCGAGCGGGCAAGGCCGGCGCGGAGGCGGCCGAAGAAGCCGCGGCGTTTTCCATCGTCTGCCATGATCTATGCAAGGTCCGTCGTCAGGTGCTGGCCGGCTACGCCGGTGATGATGCGCTTGGCAAGACTGCCTTCCGCCAGAGTAGGGTCCAGGCGCACCGTAGCAAAGCCTTCTGTGCGGCCCATGCCTGGCTGCTCAACCAGAATACGCTCCTCTCGGCCGACGCGACTGGCGAGATAGCTGGCCACGGCATGCTCGCCGGCGGCGCGCAGGCGGGCGGCGCGTTCTTTGCGGATATTGCCCGGCAGTTGCGGCATGCGCGCGGCTGGCGTGCCCTCGCGGGCAGAGTAGGGGAAAACGTGCAGCCAGGTGAGGCCGCACTCCTCAACGAGGTCGAGGGACTGGAGGAAATGGTCCTCGGTCTCGGTCGGAAATCCGGCGATCAGGTCGGCGCCGAAGGTGATGTCCGGGCGCAGGCGCCGGGCCTCGCGGCAGAATTCGATGGCCTGGCCGCGCAGGTGGCGGCGCTTCATCCGCTTCAGGATCAGGTCGGCGCCGGCCTGCAACGAGAGGTGCAGGTGCGGCATCAGCCGCGGTTCGTCCGCGATCAGTCGCCAGAGGTCGGCATCCACCTCGGCCACGTCCAGCGAGGACAGGCGCAGGCGCGGCAACTCCGGCAAGCAGGCCAGCAGGCGGCGGATCATCTGGCCGAGGCTCGGGCTGCCGGGCAGGTCCGCGCCATAAGCGGTGACATCGACGCCAGTCAGCACCACCTCGCGGAAGCCCTTGGCCACAAGGTTCTGCACCTGCTGCACCAGAACGCCGATGGGGACGGAGCGGTTGGGGCCGCGGCCATAGGGGATGATGCAGAAGGTGCAGCGGTGGTCGCAGCCCTGCTGCACCTCGACAAAGGCGCGGGTGCGGCCGTCGAAGCCGTCGATCAGGTGCGCCGCGGTCTCGCGCGCCATCTGGATGTCATTGACCTGGGCGGTAGCGCCGCCAGGCCGAAGCGCCTCTTTCAGGGCGGTGCCGTCGAGCTTTTCCTGGTTGCCGAGGACCGAGTCCACCTCTGGCATCTCCAGCCAGTTCTGCGGCGCGATCTGGGCGGCGCAGCCGGTGACGACGATGCGGGCGGAGGGATGCTCGCGGCGCGCCCGGCGGATGGCCTGGCGGGCCTGGCGCTCAGCCTCCGCGGTGACGGCGCAGGTGTTGACGATGATGGCGCCGGTTGCGTCGGGCGCGAGGCCGCGCATCACCTCCGCCTCATAGGCGTTGAGGCGGCAGCCGAAATTCAGCAACTGAGGTCCGCTCACGCGCCCGGCTCCTCCAGCAGGGAGGGGAGGATGGTGCCCTGGTAGACCTCCGTCGCGCTGCCGGTCATCAGCACGTGGCCATTTTCCAGCCATTCCAAAAACAGCGGCCCGCCGTCCATGTCGATGCGGATGGAGCGCCCGGTCAGGCCGCGGCGCACGCTGGCGACCACCGCGGCGCAGGCGGCAGAGCCGCAGGCCCGCGTGATGCCGACGCCGCGCTCCCAGACGCGCAGGCGCAATGTGTCGGGCGCGG
>JAYPXD010000048.1:0-3148 GCA_038135395.1 Alphaproteobacteria bacterium
CCCTTGTGCTGATCCTGTTCGCCGGCCGCTATCTGGCGTCGTTGATTGCCCATCTGGCATCGATCGCGGGGATCGGATAATCTCGCGCCTGCGCTTTTGACAAACGGCGCGACGGTGGAAAGGACGCGAATTCTATGCAACACGCTGAGCAGATCGCCCAGGCCAAACGCCTCCTACATTTTCTGGATACCAGGACCACGGCTACAGAGCCGCAGCCGTATCACCAACCGACATCCGAATACACCTGTCCCGGGCATGCCGCGAAAGAACAAAGGGTCTTGTTTCGAGAGGCCCCGCTTTGCATCGGCGCGACGGCGCAGATCCGCAACCCTGGCGACTTTTTTACGGACGACCTGACCGGCATTCCCATCCTGGTCGTGCGTGGCCGCAACGGTGCGGCCCGCGCGTTCCTCAACGTTTGCCGGCATAGAGGCGCGAAAGTTGCCACCGGCTGCGGCTCGTCCCGCAGCTTCGTGTGCCCCTACCACGCCTGGACATTCGGCTTGGACGGCGCGTTGGTCGGCAGGCCGGAAGAATATGGCTTCGACGGCCTGGACCGCGCGGATTACCGGCTGACCGAACTTTGGTGCGAAGAGCGCGACGGCAATATCTGGGTCTGTCCGACGCCGGGCAAGGCATTCAACGTCGACGACATCCTAGGTCCCGAGATGAATGCGGAGATGGCCGCCTACAATTTCGGCGACTATCACCACTACGAAACCAAACACCTGACCCGGCAGATGAATTGGAAGGTTTGCGTCGATACATTCCTTGAATCGTATCATTTCCCGGTTTTGCATCGGAACTCCATCGCACCGCTGATCCATGGCAACCTGAACACCGCGGACCAAATCGGCTCGACCGTTCGGATGCTGGGCGCCCGCCGGACCCTGCCGGACCTGAAGGACCGGCCGGAATCAGAGTGGAACGATGTGTTGCGCCACTTGGTCGGCGTCTACATCCTGTTCCCAAACGTGGTCTGGACCTGGCAACTGGATCACATTGAGATCTGGCATATCTATCCCAGCCAGACAGATCCGGTGAACCAGTGCACCATGCGCATCTCGTTCTACACACCGGAACCCGCAGTAACCGAAAAGGCCAAAGGCCACTGGGACCGCAATTTTGCGTTGCTGATGAAGACCGTCGAGGAAGAAGACTTCGAGCTTAGCGAGCAAATCCAGCAGGGATTCTACTCCGACGCGCAGACCGAGATCGTGTTTGGCCGCAATGAGCCCTGCCTCCATTACTTCCATCGCACCGTAACGGAGCGGGTCTCGGCCGGCGCCTGACCGATCAGGCGCCGTGGTCCATGTTGCCGGCCGCCAGGCGGCCCAGCGCGTCATAAATTTTGCGCTCGATTGCAATGCCTTCTCGCATGAGCTTTGCGCGGGTCGCATAACCGCGCTCGCCCGGAATGCGGATTTCCGACACGCCTGCCTGCCGCGGCGTCGCCTTCACCGTCGCGATCCGCTTCGCCACCTCGGCCTCGTAATCGGCAAGCGGCAGGAACACGTCCGGCTTGAAGGCGATGAATAGGTAGCCGCTGACCTTGCCCTCGGGCCGGGCGCCGGCGGCCAATGCGCCGATGGCGTCCATGGCCAGCGCCAGCCCAAAGCCCTTGTAGCCGCCATCCGGCCCGCCGAACGGCAGCAAAGCGCCCTTGCGGGCGGCGCTGGCATCGGTTGTCGGCTTACCGTCCGGCCCTAGCGCCACGCCTTCCGGGATCGCTGCGCCCAGCCGGTCACGGAATTGCAGGTCCGTGCCCATGAAGGCCGACGTACCCATGTCGATCACCAGCGGATCGCCGCCCGTTGGAAAGCCAAAGGCTATGGGATTGGTGCCAAGGGCCGGCTTGGTTCCGCCAAATGGCGCCACCATCGGCGGAGCCGCGACGGTATGAATGGCCACCAGTCCGGCGCGCGCGATCATCTCGCAATAATAGGCGCTGCGGCCCGTCATCCAGGTATTGGCAAGGCAGACGATCGCCAGCCCTTGCGCCGATGCCCGCTCTATGGTCGCTTGAGTGGCCCGATAGGCAGCGATCATGCCGGTGGTGTTGCCGCCGTCCAGCAATGCGGTCGCGCCGCTTTGGCTCAACACCGAGACCGGCCGCGCCGCTCCGGACCGGAAAATCGGGTCGTCCACCACGTTCAGCAGCTTCGGCAAACCCGAATACTCGTAGCCGCAGAGCGCCGCGTCCAACACGTGATCGGTTAGGATCCAAGCGTCTTCAGCGTCAAAGCCGGCGCCGCGCATCGCCGCCTCGCCAAGCGCCCGTGCCTCATCCACGCTCAGGCTGACACGGCCCGCGGTTGAATTATCCGTCATGCTGTATCTCTCGATTGGGCTTAGTCGCGTGCCGATTGGGTTTTGGGCACGCCGGGATCGGCCGCCTCTGTACCCTCTTTCGAGCGAACGTGGTCGTAATTTTTGCGCGTGAACCAAAGCATATAATCGAGATAGGTGATCGTCTCGTACTTCGGCGGATTGCCAGGCCCGGTACAGGTCGGAATGCACTGCATCGGGTATTCAATCGCGGCGTCGAAGAAGAACGGCACGGCATACCGGTCCGCCCCGGGATTGGTGTTGATCGCCCGGTGCGGCGTCGACAGGATCCGATGGTTCGACCAGCGCCGCAGCATGTCGCCGGAATTGACGACGAACGCGCCCTCGATCACGGGCACCTCCATCCAGCGGCCATCCGGCATCCGGATGGACAGGCCGGGCAGGTCGGCCTGGGCCAGCATGGTCAGAAAGCTGGAATCGGTGTGGGGCGCCAGCCCATACTGATCCGCCTCGCCCACCTCGCTGGGCGGATAGTGCGACAGGCGCAGCGTGTATTGCGGGTCCTCGAACGGCTTGTCGAACCAGTCCGCCGGCAGGTCCAGCGCCCGGGCATAGACCGGCAGCATGCGTTTGCACAGCGATTCCATGGCATCCATATAGGCGACGGCCTTGGCGCGAAAGCCAGGAACCGCCGTTTCTTCCGGCCACTGGTTGGCGCAACGATAGCGTTTGTTCGACAGCACGTCTGGGTGATCCAGCGGCAGGTCACGCTTCAGGAAAAAGGCTTCGACCAGGTTCGGCTTCTTCGCTGTCTCAACCTGGCTCGCCCGACTGACCGAGCCATTGACCGGCATATAGC
>JAYPXD010000048.1:3158-11040 GCA_038135395.1 Alphaproteobacteria bacterium
CTTGGCCGCGCTGAATGCGCTGTGGATCAGTTCCAGCGGAATATCGTGGCCAGAGAGGTAGTAAAAGCCGATGTTTTCCATGGCGTCGCGCAACTCGGCGGCCAGCGCTTCCAGCGCGCCCGGCTCGCCTCGCAAGTAGGGGCCTACATCCAGTATCGGGATCGCGCCGTTCTCTGAGACAGCGCTCGAAGCGGCAACACCTGTGTGACTATCCGGGCTCATGCTGGCATCTTCCTGACAAACGCAGTTTGACCGAGGGTCGGCAGTATAAACGGCAAATTTCCGATCGGTCCAGCCGGGCATGAGCCTCTGACCTTGCGCCTCAGCGCCAGGGGGCGCATGTTCGACGCTATAAGAAATGTAGCGAAAAAACCACGGCGCCACACACAGCGGCCGTCGTAGTCTCGGAGGTAAAAAGCATGCGAACCCGCGAGCCTGCAGCCGCGCTGGGCGCAATCGCGCGTCTGTTGCAGCGGTGCGAGCTGTTTGAAAGCCTCAATGAATCCGATCTTCTCGCGCTCGCCAATATTTGCCGGTCGCGGAGCGTCGATCGCGGCACTTTCATTTTCGGCAGGGGCGAACCGGCCGATTGTATGATGCTGGTGGCGACCGGCAGGGTCCGCATCAGTTCGGTGTCGGGCGAGGGCCGAGAGATTATCCTGAATGAAATCCGGGCCGGCCAATCGTTCGGCGAAATTGCCCTGCTCGACAGGCTGGAGCGGACCGCAGATGCGACCGCCGTCGAAGATACCGAACTGTTGGTGCTGTACCGGCGCGACTTCGAGCCTTTTTTGCGTACCCGGTTCGAACTGTGCCAGGAACTCATGCGGTTGTTGTGCGCCCGTTTGCGCAGAACCACGGCACAAGTTGAAGATTTGGCGTTGCGCAGTCTCGAATCACGATTGGCCCGCGTTCTACTGGCCTTTGCCGAATATGAGCAATCCGACAGCATCGAAATTCCCAGGCAGATCACCCTCACTATGTCTCAGCGCGAGTTGGGGGAAGTCACTGGGGCGACCCGCGAAAGCGTCAACAAAACGTTCCGCTTGTGGCGCGACTTGGGGATTGCCGAACTACAAGACAAAAAATTCGTTATCAATGATCTAGACACGTTCAAAGGATTAACCGATTCGCTTTAGCGGGCTGGGACTTTCGCCCGCACTGTCACAATTGTTTCGCGGTCCGCCGCTATCATTAAGCCGGTTCAACTTGCGTACGCGCAGGCGACCGCAACCGTCCGGTCAGGGTGGTTGCCGTCTCTGTGTTTGCGCACACGGCGCAAGCGCCCCGACAGCATGCCAGCACCGTGCAAACGCCATTGAGGAGTGTCCTTTCCATGCCTGTTTCGTCTGCAATCTAAAGATTGGATGCCGTGTTCGCCTTGCTACAGACTTCGGGTAGCAGTCAGTATGGCGAAGAAGCAGTCAGCCAACTCCAGCATGCATTACAGGCAGCGTCTCTCGCAGAGGCGGAAGGCGCATCGGCGAACCTGATCACCGCAGCGCTTTTTCATGATATCGGCCACATCGCCGACCCACAATTTGAGGCCGCGATGGCGCGCGGCGAAGACCGATGGCATGAAAATCTCGGAGCCGATTTCCTATCGGAGTTGTTCGACGCCACCGTGACAGAACCGGTTCGGATGCATGTCCCCGCAAAGCGGTATTTATGTGCGGTCGACCCGAACTACGCCGCGAAACTGTCACCTGCCTCTGTTAAATCATTGGCCATGCAAGGCGGCGCCTTCGACCGCAGCGATGCCCGCGCTTTCATCGCCCAGCCGCACGCACCGGCTGCAATCAAGGTGCGCCGCTGGGATGACAGAGCCAAGGACCCCCAACTGGTGACGGAGGACCTCAGCCATTTTCGCAGTTATGCAATCACCTCGCTAAAACGTTAGCCGCCGGGACGAACCTCTACTATACTCGCTCTGTTTGACCCGCAGAGGAGGCTTTTGCTTGGCCCGCCTAGAAGACTTACCTGCCGGCATGGTGGAGCACATGAAGCTTCTGCCCTGCCCCGACCTGGGGGAGACCGTATGCGCCTCCGGTCCACCGCTCCATCGCCGCCGCGTCGCCATCGTCTCAACCGCCGGGTTGGGCCGAAAGACCGAAGGCGGCTTCAATCCCGGCGATGCTGACTACCGCGTATTGCCGGCGGACCTGCCCGCCAGCGACCTGACCATGAGCCATATTTCGGTCAACTATGACCGCACCGGCTTTCAGGAAGACATCAACATCGCCTTCCCGATTGATCGCTTGCGAGAAATGGCAAAGGCCGGTGCAATCGGCTCGGTCGCCGATTATCACTATTCTTTTATGGGCGCGAGTGACCCGGTGCACATGGGGCCGGCGGTCGAAAGCCTCATCGGACCGCTGAAAGCCGACGGCGTAGATGCCGTCGTGCTGATCCCGGTTTGACCGAATTGCACCCGCGCCGTGAGCGCGATCGGTCACTACCTGGAGGCAGCCGGCATTCCGACGGTTTCGATCAGCCTGATCCGCCTGCATACGGAAAAAATCCTGCCGCCGCGGGCGCTTTGGGTGCCCTTTGAATTGGGCCGGCCCATGGGCGCGCCGAACGATGCCCCCTTCCAAACCCGCGTGCTGAAGGCTGCGCTTTGCTTGCTGGAGCGGAATGACGGCCCGCTGATCGTTGATTTCCCCGAGGATGCGCCGGCAAGCGCCTCTGCCGATGGCGACGGCTGGGTCTGCCCGGTGAGCTTTGCCGCGGCGGCCGGCGATGAGACGCCCGATGCTGTTCTGCGGCGGGAAATCGCCAGTCTCAAGCCATGGCAAGCCTTGGCGCAGGAACGCCGCGGCCGAACCACCTTCGACCAGTCGGGCCTCAGCATCGATGCCGTCGCCGCCTATGTCTCGGCATTCGCAGCAGGTGAGAGTACCGACCAGCCTTTGGAGGGCGTCACCGCCGCCGAAGCGTTCAAGCGCATCGCCGATGACCTGCAGGCATTCTACCAGGAAGCCGCGACTGCGCAGCCGGGCCATGGCGCAGAGTTTGCCGATGTGCTGGAATGGTTTTGGGGCCAGACCGAAGCCGGAAAGCAATTGCTGGCCTGTCAGGCCAGAGCGGTCGAGAGCGACGACAAGCGTCTGAAATTCATCGCAGAGCGCTTGCTGGTCCCGAACGTCGCGCGGGCGCGGCTCAATCTCTAGCGGTCTCTTCGGAGGTATCGACATCAAAGGTCGGAGCCCCCTCGGCAAAAGCCCGCCCTGAAAGCGCCAGCGCATCCGCCCGGCGCACCAGCGCCTGGAGATCATCGCCGAGCCGGCTCCAGTCGCGTTGCGCCTTGGCCGCCAAGTCTGCAAGGCTCAGACTGTCGTCCGCCAACTGGCGGGCGGCGGCTTGCAGCGCGGCTCCTTTCTCAGCAAAGCGCGCGTCACGCAAGACCGCCGCAAGCGTATTGAGCAATGGCCACATGGTGGATGGCGATACCGCAAAAACCCGCCGCCGCTGCGCCATCTCCACAATGCCGCGGCAATGGCTGTGCAATGCCGCAAAGACGGCCTCCGAGGGCAGGAACATCAATGCGAAGTCCGCGGTTTCGCCGGCGCGAATGTATTTGCTGGCAATGGCCTCCACATGGGTAGCCATGTCGCGTTGCAAGCGTTTGAGCGCTGCTGCCGCCGCTTTCGCGTCGCTGCCCGCCGCCTGCCAGGCCTGATAGCTCTCCAGCGGAAATTTTGCGTCGACCGGCACCGGCCCGGGCGGCCACGGCAGGAAAATCAGGCAATCCACCCGCCCCTGCCCCAGCGGCGCCTGCAGAACAAAGCTATCCGCCGGCAGCAAATCCGCGACAAGACGCGACAACTGCGCCTCGCCGAAAGCGCCGCGCGCCTGCTTATTGTCCAGCACCCCCTGCAGCGCGCCCAAGGTCTGGCCCAGGCTATCCTGCTGCTGCATCAGGCCGGACAGGCGCTCGCGCAGGGCAGCGGAATCGGCGGCCGACCGGCGTTCCCCCGCGGCGATACGGTCCACCGTGTTGCCCAAAATCTCCGCCAAAGCGCGGTCCTGCGCCTGTAGACGCGCCTCCAATGCCAGATCCATCCGGGCGGAACCGCGACGCCACCGCCCCAGCAAAAACGCCAGCAGGACAGCCAGCAGCACACCGCCCAGCGGCAAGGCCTCCGCAAAGGAAATGTCGAAATATGGCGACGTAATGGTCTATATCCTTGACCGATGAAGATTCCAGCCATAGCTAGCAACTGATTCGCACTGAGGAACCATCAGGAATGTCTTTGTTACCGATCGTCATCGCACCGGATCGCCGCTTGAAGGCGAGGTGCCTGCCTGTCGAACGAATCGATGACAATCTCCATGCCATGATCCAAAACATGCTGGAGACCATGTATGACGCGCCGGGAATTGGTCTGGCGGCGCCGCAAATCGGTAGCGACAAGCGGGTGATCGTGGTCGATGTCGCCCGAGAAGGCCAGGATAAGCAGCCCTATTGCATGGTGAACCCACACATCACATGGAAGTCTGACGAATACGTCATGATGAATGAGGGTTGCCTGTCGCTGCCGGACATCTTCATCGACATCGAGCGGCCGGAAAAAATTCGCCTCACCTATCTGGACGAGCGTGAGGAGCCGCGGGAATTAGAGGCCGACGGTCTTCTGTCCCGATGCATCCAGCACGAGATCGACCATTTGGATGGCGTGCTGCACGTCGACTACCTGAGCCGCATCAAGCGCGAGCTGATCCTGCGCAAGTTGGCCAAGCAAAAGCCGACGCTGATGGCCGAGCGGGCCGAGCGCAGAGCGACTGCAGAGTAAAGGCCCGACGACAAAGGACGTACGATGGCCCTGCGCATCGTCTATATGGGCACGCCCGACTTCGCGGTCGGGCCACTGGCGGCATTGATCGAGGCTGGACATCAGGTCTGTTGCGTCTACTCGCAACCGCCCCGCCCGTCCGGCCGCGGCCATAAGGTGACGCCCAGTCCGGTGCATGCGTTCGCCGAGGCTCGGGGCATTGAGGTCCGCACCCCTCGCCGCCTGCGCGCCGCCAAAGATCAGTCGGCGTTTGCCGCGCTGAAGGCCGATGTTGCGATCGTCGCCGCCTATGGCCTGATCCTGCCAAAGCCGGTGCTGGATGCGCCGAAGTTCGGTTGCATCAACATTCATGCCTCGCTGCTGCCGCGTTGGCGCGGCGCCGCACCGATCCAGCATGCGATCCTGGCGGGCGACGCAGAGAGCGGCGTCACCGTCATGCAGATGGACGAAGGCCTGGACACCGGCGCCATGCTGCTGAAAGGCCAAGTGGCGATCACAGGCGAGACCACGGCCACGAGCCTGCACGACGCGCTCGCGAACATGGGCTCTCGCCTGATCGTCGAGGCAATCGCCGAACTGGAGGCAGGAACCCTGGTCGCCACGCCTCAGCCAGAAAGCGGCGTGACCTACGCCGCCAAGCTCAGCCGCGACGATGGCCGTCTCGACTGGCGCCGCCCGGCGGATGCTCTGGAACGCCAGGTTCGGGCGCTGACACCGTGGCCCGGGACGTGGTTCCTGCACGGCGATACGGTGTTGAAGGTTTCGGCCGCAGAAACGGTCGCCGAGGCCGACGGGCAGCCGGGCGCCGTAATCGACGACGCCCTGACCATTGCTTGCGGCCAGGGCGGCTTGCGGCTGTTGCGCGTGCAGCGTCCCGGCAAAGCGCCGATGGCGGCGGCAGACCTGTTGCGCGGCTACGCCCTGCTATCCGGAACCGTGCTGCCCCTGCCCGACTGACCCCATGCACCGCTACCGCCTCACCATCGAATACGACGGCAGCGCGTTTGCTGGCTTTCAACGCCAGGATGGCCACGAGACCGTGCAAAGCCGGCTGGAGCACGCCTTCGCGCAACTGGACCGCCGCCCGGTTACGGTGCATTGCGCTGGCCGGACCGATTCTGGCGTGCACGCGCTGGGGCAGGTCATCCATGTTGACCTGGAGCGGCACCGGCCCGCCTGGATCGTGCAAAATGCGGTCAACCACCATGTGCTGCCCGCCCGCATCTCTGCGCTCGAATGCTTTGAGGCGCGCCCTGAATTTGACGCACGGCGCAGCGCCATCGGCCGGTCCTATCGCTATCGCATCCTAAACCGGCGCGCGCCGCCCGCTCTGGAACGCGGTCTGGTCTGGCATGTTGCCACGCCGCTCAACGCAGACGCGATGCACGAGGCCGCCCAGCATTTGGTCGGGAAACACGATTTCAGCAGCTTTCGCGCCGCGCAGTGCCAGGCAAAATCGCCGCTCAAAACGCTGGACCGGCTGGATGTCTCGCGCCACGGCGACGAAATCTGGATCGAGGCGGAGGCCCGCAGCTTCCTGCACAACCAGATCCGCATCTTCACCGGCACCCTGAAGCAGGTCGGCGATGGCAAGTGGACGCCCCGCGATGTCGCCAAGGCCCTGGCCGCGGCAAACCGAGAGGCCGCCGGCCCAACCGCACCGCCGACCGGCCTTTGCTTTATGGAAGTCCGCTATCCATCGGAGGCGCTGCTAGCCCCCGAGGATTGCCTTGGCGAAAAATAGCGCCAGCGCCAGAATCAGCCGCAGGCCGACGATCAGGGCCGCGCCGGCGGGGTCCAGCCGCAGCCCATGCCGGGCGACAAAAAACTGGAACGAGAAAACCCAGACGACGACGCCGAAAAACAGGATCCCGCCGAGGCTGCCGGGAATAATGTCGATGGCCCTCAGAACCAAAATCGCCGCCAGTAACCCGTCCTCGATGACGCCGCACCAATTCGAGGTCGCGATATAACGGCAATACTCTTTCTGCCGATTGATTACAGCGCAAACCTCCAGCATGACCACCGGGAACAGCAGCCAGCCGACGGCGTATTGCGCAATCTCCGCCAACAGGTCCAGCGGGCCGATGCCGCCTTCCGCGCTCAGCACGATCGTCGACAACAAGAACGGCAGCGTCACCAGCGCGGCGCGGAAGCTGAACCAAAAAGCGGTCGGCGTATTGCCGATCTCGGCAAAGGCGCTGGTATCCCGTTTCGCCAGGCGAAAGGCGATGCCGATATGATCCTGGATGCTGACAGCAGCCACGCTTTGTCCTAACCCCGCCCGAACCAGGTATCCAGGAATCGGCGGTAAATCCGGGTCAGTCCCTCCAGCTCATCCAGACGCACCTGTTCATCCACCTTGTGCGCCCAATCGCTGATCAGGCCGAATTCGATGACCGGGCAGAAATCCTTGATGAAACGCGCGTCGGAGGTGCCGCCGGTGGTGGACAGATCGGCCTCGATATTGGTTTCGGCCTTCGCCGCCGCAGCCATCAGGTCCGACAGCTTGCCGGGCGGCGTCAGAAAGCTCTCGCCGCTGACAGTGATTTGCAGGTCATAGGGAAATTCGATCTTGTCCAGCCGCTCCCGGACCCAGGCTTCAACGTCGGCAGAGGTATGCAGTTCGTTAAAGCGCACGTTAAAACGTGCATTGGCGGAGGCCGGAATCAGGTTGGTGGTCGGATTGCCAACATCAATACTGGTGAATTGCAAAGAGGTCGGCTGGAAATGCTCTGAGCCCTCGTCCATCGGCTCAACCGTAATGGCGTGCATCATCCGGATCAGCGGATGGATCGGATTATTCGCCTGCGCCGGGTAGGCGACATGCCCCTGCACGCCATCGACCCGCAACAGCCCATTCAGGGAACCGCGGCGGCCGATCTTCAGCATCTGGCCCAGCTTGCTGGGGTTTGTCGGCTCGCCGACAATGCACGCCCCCAGCCCCTCGCCCCGGTCGGCAAGGGCCCGCAACATGCGCTTGGTGCCGTTGTGCGCCGGGCCTTCTTCGTCACCGGTGATGATAAAGCCGATGGAGCCGTTCTGCGGCGGCCCCTTCTCCTCCAGATAGCGGCCAACGGCGGCGA
>JAYPXD010000048.1:11050-16301 GCA_038135395.1 Alphaproteobacteria bacterium
GGCTACGAAAGCAGCGATGGCCCATTTCATCGCCACCGCGCCGCGCCCGATCATTACCTCGCCGACAATGTCGGCGGCAAACGGCGGGTGGCTCCAGTCGTCCGGATTTCCCGGCGGCACCACATCCGTATGGCCGGCGAAGCACAGCGGATCGCCGACCGAACCCAAGCGGGCGTAAAGGTTATCCACGTCCGGCGTGTTCGGATGCGTGAACGGCATGCGCTCGCAGGCAAAGCCCATAGGCCGCAGCGCGTTTTCCAACACACCGAGCGCCCCTTCATCGACTGGGGTGACGCTGGGGCAACGGATCAGCGCCTGCAACCGCGCGACCGGATCGGTTGCATAGGCCATGGGGTGACGTCTCCGCCTCTAGTCGCGCAGCAGATCGTTAATCGAGGTCTTGGCCCGGGTCTGTGCGTCCACCGTCTTGACGATCACGGCGCAGGACAGGCTGGGCTTGTTGGGACCACCCGGCAACGTGCCCGGCACAACCACCGAATAGGGCGGCACCACGCCGATGTGGATCTCGCCGGTATAGCGGTCGACGATCTTGGTCGAGCCGGACAGGAACACGCCCATGGAGAGCACCGCGCCTTCCTTGACGATCACGCCTTCGACCACTTCAGAGCGGGCGCCGATGAAGCAATTGTCCTCAATGATCACAGGCTCGGCCTGCAACGGCTCCAGCACGCCGCCGATGCCGACGCCACCCGAGAGGTGGCAGTTGGCGCCGATCTGCGCACAGGAGCCGACGGTTGCCCAGGTATCGACCATGGTGTTGGCGCCCACATAGGCGCCGAGGTTGACAAAAGACGGCATCAGCACAACGCCCTTGGATATATAGGCCGGCTTGCGCACAAACGCGCCCGGTACAGCGCGGAAACCGGCAGCGCCGAATTCCTTCTGCCCCCAGCCCTCGAACTTGCTTGGTACCTTGTCGAACCAGGCGGCATTGCCAGGACCGCCGGAGACGGGCGCGGAATCGTTCAGGCGGAAGGACAACAGCACGGCTTTTTTGCACCACTGGCGCACGACCCAATCGTCGCCAACCTTTTCAGCGACGCGCACTGCGCCGCTATCCAGCGCATTCAGCGCTGCGTTGACCGCCTCGCGCACAATGCCAGTGGTCTTGGACGAGATTTCGGCGCGATCCTCCCACGCCTGGTCAATGGTTTGTTCGAGATCGGCAAACGAGCCTGACATGGGGACAATTCCTCCGGCAGTCTGTGGGATTTTCAAATTCGCGCCGGACCTTGGCGGAGCGCCAGCACCCTGTCAACGGCATGCTTGACCGCCGGCGAATCCGTCTCTGGGAGAGGGGTGAGCCAAAAGAGCATTTTCACAACGATGTCCGTAGTGCGGCATTTTTTATTTACTATATCTAAATAACTTTGAATATTATTAGCGTGTAACCAAATCAAAATCTACCGTTTTGCTAGAAAGATACGCAAATGCACACAAACTATACATTAAATGATCACAATTTGAGCATTTTTGTTTGGAACACAGCACTGGCTCTGCCATTGATGGTCGCTGCATCAGCCGCTGTCGCCGCGGAAGGTGGCCCGAGCATTCCCGGAGAATTGTCGGCGAACGTGGCGTTCGCCACCGACTACCGTTTCCGCGGCATCAGCCAGACCGGCAAAAACCCCGCCATCCAAGGGGGATTGGACTACAGCGTCGATGTTGCGGACGGAGTAGGCGTCTATATTGGGGCCTGGGGATCCAGCGTCGATTTCAACGACGGCGACCAGGCCCAGGTTGAGATCGACTACTATGGCGGCGTGACCTTCGAGATCAAAGGTGTCGGCGTCGATATCGGGCTGATCTACTATACCTATCCAGGCGCTTCTTCGACGCTGAACTATGACTATGTCGAAGGCAAAATTGAGCTGAGCTACAGCCCCATCGAATCGCTAACTTTGGGGATCGGCTACAACTACTCACCGGACTATTTCGGCTCCAGCGGCGATTTCCACTACCCGCACGCCTCGGTCGAATTCACGCCGGACCTTGGCCTGCCGCTGCCGATCACGCTGTCAGCAACCTATGGCTACAACTCAATAGACAGTGCCGCTGCGTTCGGCGCGCCGTCCTACAGCGATTGGTCGGTCGGCATCGCCACGACGTACAAGATTGTCGAGCTCAAGCTGCAGTATATCGACAACGACCTGTCCGGCTCGGTCGGCAATCCGACTGCCGTGTTCACCGTCAGCGCCAGCTTCTAGAGCATAGCCGGTCGAGTGGGCCTCTGGCCTTCTCGGCCGGCGACTGTGTCAGCCCTAGAGCAGATCCCGATCCGATTGGATCGGGTAAATCTGCTCTAAATCTCATTATGAGAGCATCTTATCCCGACAAATTGATCGCCTTGGCGATTCAATTTGATCGGGCGATGCTCTAGCGGGTTTCCGCCGCGGCTTCCAGCCAGCGCGTCAGGTCCTCTGCGATATAGTGGACGTGCGTGCTGTCTGGCGGCGGGCCGGCATTGTGGCGCTCGTTCTCGACCCAGACGGTGGTCATGCCTATCTGCGCGGCAGGCGCCAGATTGCGCGCCATATCCTCAAAGAAAATAGCCCGGTCAGGGCGGACCCCGGTGGCTTTCAGGAACCCGTCATAGGCCGGCATCTGCGGCTTGGGAACATAAGCGGCCGCCGCAACATCGAACACCGCATCGAAATGATGGCCGACGCCCAGTCGGTCCATGATGTCTATGGCGTATTTCACCGTGGCATTGGTGAACACCACCTTGCGCCCCGGCAGAGCCGCTATCGCCCGGTTCAATGCCGGCTCCGGCTGGATCTGATCCAGGTCCAGGTCGTGCACAAAATCCAGGAAGTCGTCGGGTGGAATGCCGTGCTCCGTCATCATGCCGCGCAAGGTTGTGCCATAGTCCTCGCTGAAGCGGGCGCGCAAGACTGCAGCCTCCGCAGGCGAAACACCCAGGTACCGCTCGATATACGCCGTCATCTTTATCCCCATCTCGGGGAAGAGATCGTATTTCCGCGAACAATAAAGCGTATTGTCCAGGTCGAAGACCCAGCAATCGATATGATCCAACTCGCCGCGTCGCGGGTGGGTTCGCCGCATAGCAAGCTACCTCGCCTGTCCGGAATCTGCGGCTGCCTATAGCAAAATTTGCGTCACCGTCACAGCCCAAAGCGGTGGGAATAGTCTCGGCACAATTGGTGCAAGCCACTCGCAACCGGCATGGCTGAAGGTCGGCCGGGCGACATGCGGCACTTCGCCGGAGCCGTCGCATCGGCCCGGTCCAAGCGCCCATATCTCAGCGACCGGGCATCGCGCGGCTCAAGCGGCGAAGCGCGTAGGAACCGATCCCAGGACAGGACCGATGAAACTGTTGAAACTTGGAGCGCTCTCAGCAGCCGTATTGGCTGGTGCGGGCTTGTTGGCGTGGTGGTGGGAGCATCAGGCCACTTACCCGTCTACAGATGACGCGTTCCTGAGCGCCCACATCCTGACGGTTGCACCGCAAATTGTCGGCGCGGTTGCTACGGTTCAGGTCAGCGAAGGCAGCTATGTCAAGGCAGGCTCGATCCTGCTGACCCTGGACAACCGGACGACGCAGGCAGCGGTCAATGCCGCCCGCGCGCAACTGGACCTGGCCATGCAATCGGCCGGCGTGACCGGCCAGAACGTCACCGGTATGGAAGCAGGCCTGGCCGCAGCGGATGCGATGGCCCGCGACGCCCAGTCCAAACTCGCCCGAGCCAAAAGCCTGTTTGACAGCGGGAACATCACAAAAGCAGCCCTGGACGATGCCAAGTCCGCCCTCGACCAGGCGACGGCCAACCGCGACCGGGCGGCCTCCGAAGTGGCCGCAATGAAGCTGCAACTCGGTGCGAAAGGCGCGGACAATTCTCAGGTCAGGGCCGCCGCCGCAGTGCTGGTACAAGCGGAACTGGCGTTGGAGCGGACCGTGGTGATGTCATCGGTTTCGGGCTGGGTCGCCAATATCTCGGTGCGGCCCGGCGACGTCGTCGCCGCCGGCCAGCCGCTGTTTTCCATCGTCCAGGACAGCGACTGGTGGGTTGACGCGAACTTCCGCGAAACCGATCTCGCCCGGATCCGCGCTGGCCAACCGGCCAAGATCGCCATCGACATGTACGGCGGCCATAAGATTTCCGGAACCGTCTCCACAATCGGCTATGGATCGGGCGCGGTGTTCTCTTTGTTGCCGCCGCAGAACGCGACGGGCAACTGGGTAAAGGTCAAGCAGCGCTTCCCGGTGCGGATCACGTTGCCCGCCGCCGCCGTCGCTGACCCGGCATTTCAACTGAGGGTCGGCGCATCGGTCACCGCCACCGTCGATACCCGCGGCATGGACCGAACCCGGCGATGACCAGCGCGGTTGGTTCGGCGACGCATGCGGATGCGGCGACAACGCCGCGATGGACGGTCGTCCTCGCCGTGGTGATGACCGCTGTCCTGGAGGTCCTGGACAGCACCATTGTCAACGTCGCGCTGCCGTACATGCAATCCACGTTCGGCGTCAGCAGCGACCAGACCGTCTGGATTGTTACCAGCTATATCGTCGCTTCCGTCGCCGTAATGCCGCTGACCGGCCTGTTGTCGCGCAAACTGGGCCGCAGGCGCCTGATAGCGTCGGCGATTATCGGCTTTGCGGTATTTTCCATGCTGTGCGGGCTGGCGGCCAGCATCGAGATGATGGTCGCGTGCCGCCTGGGCCAGGGCTTTTTCGGCGCATTCCTGATTCCACTCGCGCAATCGATCCTGTTTCAGAACTTCCCGCGGGAGAAACGCGGCCAGGCAATGGCCTTGTTCGGACTGGGCGTTGTGGTCGCCCCGATCCTCGGCCCAAGCGTCGGCGCCTTTCTCACGGAAAATTTCTCATGGCGCGCGGTGTTCTACGTCAACGTGCCATTGGCGGCGTTCGCCTTGACGATGATCCTCGGCGAACTGCCGAAGGACAAAATCCAGCCGGTCAAGGTCGATTGGACCGGCCTTGTCCTGATGGTGGTCGCCATCGGCGCGTTGCAAATGACGCTGGACCTGGGCGAAAGCCGCGAGTGGTTCTCGTCAAAAATGATCCAGGTAGCGGCCCTGACCGCGATCTTCGTAGGCATTGCCTTTGTGCTGCGCGGCTGGAGCCTACCGCATAATATTATTGACTTCGGCATTCTGCGGGATCGCAGCTTTGCCGCCGCCAATGTCGCGGTGATGGGGTTTGGCGTTTCGATGTTCGGCGCTATCGCAATCCTGCCCCTATTCG
>JAYPXD010000048.1:16311-16935 GCA_038135395.1 Alphaproteobacteria bacterium
GCTGTTGAACTATCCCGTTACCGAGGCCGGCCTGGTGTTCATTCCGAGGGGACTGACTGCCGGCTTTTCAATGGTGATTACCGGGGCCGTTCTGTCGAAACGATGCGATTTGCGCGTGCTGATGGGATTGGGTTTGCTGTTGACCGGCGGCGGTAACATCATGCTGGCCCTGCTGAACGTGAATGCCGGATTTTGGGACTTGGCCATGCCAGGACTGGTCTCCGGCCTGGGTACAGGACTGTTCTTCGTCCCGCTTTCGATCCTGGCGTTCCAGAACGTATCGGCAGAGAAACAGGACGAAGCCTCGGGCCTTTATGGCGTGACGCGCTCGCTCGGCGCTTCGATCGGCATTGCAATCATCGGATGGCAGATGACCCAGCGTGCCGGATACCACTATGCAACACTGGTATCCGACCTGACGCCGTTCAACCGAAACGTCAGCGATTGGGCAGCGCGTCTGGGGCAGACCATCCAAAGCCCGGAAGCGGCGGCCAGCATTGCGCACGAAGCTGCGCGCCAGGCCTCGATGCTGGCATTCCAGGACGCCTTCCTGCTGACAGGCTTGGCTGCGTTTGCGATGATCCCAATGGCATTCCTGATGCGCAAGCCGGACCAGAATCGGAG
>JAYPXD010000049.1:0-11517 GCA_038135395.1 Alphaproteobacteria bacterium
GTCCAGCGGTGCAGCATGTCGCCGGAATTTACGACGAACGAGCCCGGCACATAGGGCACGTCCAGCCATTCGTCATCGCCAACGCGCGCCTGTAGGCCGGCGACGCCGGACTGGGCGAGGAAGGTGAGGAAGTTGGCGTCGGTATGCGGGGCGATGCCGTACTGCCCTACCTCCCGCGCCGATACGGCCGGATAGTGCGACAGTCGGAACGAGAACTGGCTTTCGGCGAAGGCGGCATCGAAATATCCGGGCGGCAGGCCCAGCGAGACCGCCAAGGCCGGCAGCAGGCTTCGCGCCATGGCGTCGACCGCTTCGGTGTATTCCAGCAGGTTCTGCTTAAATCCGGGCAGGTTTGCCGGCCACTCGTTCGGGCCCGCGAAGCGGCGGCCTGCCTGCACCAGCGGATCATCCGGAGAGCGCTCGCGCTTGATGAAAAACGCCTCGTTCAGGTCGGGCTTGGCCGCCGCCTCGCTAACGCGGGAGGTTCGCACGTTATAGCGGCCGGAGGCCATATAGCCGTTGTTATGCGCATTCATCAGCACCTTTTGCTTATCCGTCATCGGCTGCGCGTGAAAACGCCGGGCCTCGGCAAAGGTGCGGTCGATCAGCGATTGCGGCACGCCATGGCCGGTGATGATGAGAAAGCCGATGCGGGTGAAGGTATCGCGCAGTTGCCCGGCCACCAGCGCCCGGCCGCTGGCACTGCCATCGGCGAGCGGAGAGATATCGATGACGGGGATTTGGTCGGGGGATGGTGTCCGGGGCATTGCGAAGCCTTTCTGTGTGTCAGGCGGTCTTGACGGCCTCGGCGATCGCTTTGCCGATTTCCTCGGTCGAGCCGTTGCCGCCCATGTCGCGCGTCTTAGGTCCGCCGCCGGTCAGAACGGTTTCGATGGCGCGCTCGATCGCCTTGGCCGCGTCGTGATGGCCCAGATGGCCTAGCATCATGGCGCCGGACCAGATCTGGCCGATGGGGTTGGCGATGCCTTTGCCGGCGATGTCCGGCGCAGACCCGTGCACCGGCTCAAACATCGAGGGATAGATGCCTTCCGGGTTGATGTTCGACGATGGCGCGATGCCGATGGAGCCTGCCACCGCCGGCCCGAGGTCGGAAAGGATATCGCCGAACAGGTTCGAGCCCACCACCACGTCGAACCAGTCCGGGTGCTGGACGAAGTGCGCGGTCAGGATGTCGATATGGTACTGGTCGGTCGTCACCTCTGGATAGCTCTGCTTCATCAGCGCGAAACGCTCGTCCCAATAGGGCATGGTGTGGATGATGCCGTTGGATTTTGTCGCCGACGTTACCTTTTTGCGCTTGCGCGTCATGGCAAGCTCGAACGCATATTTCAGGATGCGGTCGACGCCGCGGCGGGTGAAGGTGGTCTGCTGGCTCACCATCTCGTGCTCAGTGCTGCCATAGAGCCGGCCGCCGATTTCCGAATACTCGCCTTCGACGTTTTCGCGCACGACATAGAAGTCGATGTCTTCCGGTCCGCGGTCGCGAAGTGGCGAGGTAATGCCGTCCAGCAGGCGGATGGGGCGGACGTTGGCATACTGGTCGAACTCGCGCCGGATCGGGATCAGCATCCCCCAGAGCGAGATGTGATCCGGCACACTCGGCCAGCCGACGGCGCCAAGGAAGATGGCGTCGTGCGGCCGCAGCAGGTCGATGCCGTTCTTCGGCATCAGCCGGCCGGTTTTGGCATAATCCTCGCACGACCAGTCGAACTGGGTGAATTCGTATTCCAGGCCAAAGCGCGAGCCGACGGCGTCCAGCACGCGGATGCCCTCCGGCACCACTTCCTTGCCGATGCCGTCGCCGGGAAGAACGGCGATCTTGTATTTGTTGGTCATGTTCAGGCGTTTCCTGCTTTGGCGTAACGATGCGGGTAAGAAGCTGTCATAATGAGATTGAGAGCAGATTCACCCGATCCAATCGGATCGGGATCTGTTCTAGAGGATTGCGATGGCTTCGACCTCGATAACGAAGCCGGGTTGGGCAAGCGCGGTGACGCCGACCAGCGTGCTGGCCAGCTTGACATCGCCGAACACCTTGGCGCGGGCGGCGCGATAGTCGGCAACCTTGCTCATGTCAGTGACATAGACATTGAGGCGGGCGATATCCTTGACGGTGCCGCCGCCGGCCTCGATCTGTGCCTTGACGTGCCGGAAGCAGGCCAGCGCCTGGGCCTTCATATCGCCGGGGTTGGCCACGCCGCCATTGGCGTCGTAGTCCACCTGGCCGGACAATACGAGCATGGTCGACCCGCCGGTGATCTTAACCGCCTGGGCGTAGGTGGGCGGGTTGAAAACGCTGGGGGCGCAATAGTTTTCGAACTTGGCCATCGGCCGGCTCCTCATGGTCTGAATGATCGTTTCGGAGTGTACCCGCACGCCGCGGCAATCGCCACTGCCATCCGCTTGTGTTTCCGATAGCGAAGAGGGAAGCTAGAACGGCCCCAACGCTAACGGACAACAGCAGCCGAGGAATGCCAATGAACGACACCTTGCAACGCCTGCTCGACCGGGCGGAAATCCAGGACCTGATGGCCGTCTATGCCCGCGCTGTAGACCGGGCGGACTGGGAGGGCGTGCGCAGAGTCTATCACCCGGACGCCTTCGACGATCACGGTGACTACAAGGGCGGGGTCGATGGCTTCATTCGGTTCGCCAAGGAGCGCAACGGCATCCTGCCGCAAGGCATGCACTTTCTGGGCCAGTGTCTGGTTGAGTTCGGTGCCGGTCAGCCCGACTCCACGCACGATGTGGCCATCGCCGAAACCTACTTCATGACGGCGCATACCCTAACCGCCGAGGGCGCGAGGGGCTATCGCGTGCCCGGCGCAGAGGACCAGACAGTGCAACTCTCGCACTACGGCCGCTATGTCGACCGGGTTGAGAGGCGCGGCGGTCCCTGGCTGATCGCTCACCGGATTTGCGTGTTCGAGACTACGCGCCTCGCCATCGGCAACGTGCCAGCGTTGGGCGCCGACTGGGCCCACCAGCGCCGCAATCAGGATGACCCGATCTTTAAGCTGCGGCGGGAGGCGGGTCTGACCGGCTAGCCTAAATGCGGTTGGGGCGCCGCCTCCCGATCCTCCCCCTGGCCGCCGCCGGCCATGCGGATGATGGCGAAGCCCACGACCGCGCTGGCGATCGATCCTACCAGCACGCCCAACCGGATCGGCGCTTCGAAGGATGCGTGCTCGAACGCCAATCCGCCGATGAACAGGCTCATGGTGAAGCCGATGCCCGCCAGCGCCGCGACGCCATAGAGCTGTACCCAGTTCGCCCTAGCCGGCATCGGCGCCAGACCAAAGCGGATCGTCAGGTAGAGCAGGCCGAATACGCCGATCTGCTTGCCCAGGAACAGGCCAAGCGCAATGCCCAGCGTCACTGGCTCGAACACGCTCTCCAGCGTCATGCCCTGGAACGAAACGCCGGCATTGGCGAATGCAAACAGCGGCAGAATAGCAAACGCCACCCAGTTGTGCAGGCCGTGTTCCAGGTCCTCCAGCAGGGTGTGGTCGTCGCCCTTATACGGCAGCAGCGGAATTGCAAAGGCGGTGACGACGCCCGCCAGGGTCGCGTGTACGCCCGACTTCAGCACCAGCACCCACAGCACTATGCCCAAAAGCACATAGGGCGCGACCTTGGTGACCCGGAACAGATTCAGCAGTATCAGTCCGGCAATCGGCACGATCGCGGCCAACAGCATCACATGCGACAACTCGCTGGTGTAGAAGAACGCAATGATCAGGATGGCGCCCAGGTCGTCGAAAATGGCGATGGCCAGGAGCAGAATTTTGAGCGATGGCGGCGCCCACTTGCCCAAGAGCGACAGCACCGCCAGGGCAAAGGCAATGTCGGTGGCGGCGGGAATCGCCCACCCGTTCAGGTTTTGCGGCTCGCTGAAGTTGAGGGCGGCATAGATCAGTGCGGGCACGGCCATGCCGCCGACTGCGGCGATGCCCGGCAGCGATACCTGGGCCAGGCTCGACAGTTCGCCGGCGCGGAACTCTCGTTTGATCTCCAGTCCGACCAGGAAGAAAAACACTGCCATCAGGCCATCATTGATCCACAATAACAGCGGCTTAGCCAATTTTAATTCGCCGAACTGCAAGGCGACCGGCAGATCGAGAAAACCTTGGTAGAGCGACGACAAGGGGCTGTTCGCCATGCCCATGGCCACAATTGTCGCCAGCACCAACATAATGCCGCCGGCGGCTTCCAGTTTCAGGAAGTCGTTGAAGGCGGCGGAAACTGCCGCGGTTGTCTTTCTCATGCTTTTTCCCGCCTCTTAGCCCATGCCTGTGTACTTTGTTGTGGCGGAACATGGGGTTCCGTTCTGGTGCAGACAATGAAAAATGGCGGGAAGTAGGTCATCGGTTGCGGCATCGACGGCAAGCAGCGCTGCGATGCGATCTGATACTTGACCTGCCGACGTGGTTGACGTATTCAGCGCGTCTTCCGCAAGGATGGTGCCCTTAGCTCAGCCGGTTAGAGCGCCTGGTTGTGGTCCAGGAGGTCGCCGGTTCGAATCCGGTAGGGCACCCCACCATCCATAGCGTTGATTTCCCACCCTTCCTTACCCTAGCGCAAAAAAGCTGCATTTTGGCGGTCGACCCCGAACGGAGTTGACGGCAAAATGCCCGGGAACCGAGTAAGCAGGGAATACCTCGAATATGTCTGAAGCCGCCGCCGCACCGGCGAAAGCGCCCGCCATCCGCGATGCCGCCACGATGATCATCGTCCGCCAACACCGGGGCGAGCCGAAAGTGTTGATGGGGGAGCGGTCCTCGGGACATGTGTTTTTTCCGCACCACTATGTGTTTCCCGGTGGGCGGGTAGACCGCGCCGATGGATACGTTAAACCGGCGACGGACCTGCGCGCAGATGTTCTGGAGCGCCTGACCCAGGCCTGTACTGAGCGCCGCGCCCGCGCGCTGGCGATGGCGGCTGTGCGCGAGACCTTCGAGGAGGCGGGCCTGATTATCGGCAAGCCGCACCCGGTGCAGCAGCGAGCGCCAAAGGGGTGGGAGGATTTTTTTGCCACCGGCAATGCGCCGTGCCTCGAGAATTTGTCGTTCATCTATCGCGCCGTGACGCCGCCTGGCCGTCCCCGCCGCTTTAACGCCCGTTTCTTCGTGATTGACGCCGACCATGTCCAGGGCGACATGGACCGCGACGACCAGGGCGACGGCGAATTGCTGAAGCTGAAATGGTTCACATTCGCCGATGCCTACGAATTAAAAATCCGGCCGATCACGGCCATGGCGTTGAAGGAAATCGAGGCGCGCATCGCCAGCGGCAACCTGCACGATCCGAACCGTCCGGTGCCGTGGGTCAAGTCGGTCGGCAAGGAAAGGGTGAAGGGCCATCACTGAGGAACTGCTCACTGTCGCCGACATGAGCGAGGCCGACCGGCTGACGATCGCCGGTGGCATCCCAGGGCCGGATTTGATGGAAACGGCGGGCCGCGCCGTTGCCGACGCCATTTGCCTGCGCTGGCCGGCATGCCCAGTGAGCGTGCTGTGCGGCCCCGGCAATAACGGCGGCGACGGATTCGTCATCGCCCGCCTGCTGGCGGAACGCGGGTGGCGGGTGCGGCTGGCGTTGCTGGGCTCCCGCTCGGCGCTTAAGGGCGATGCGGCGCACCATGCGGCCTTATGGACTGGGCCTGTCGAGCCTGTATCTCCGCAAAGCCTTGTTGGCGCGCAATTGGTGGTCGATGCCCTGTTTGGCGCTGGGCTGGCCCGTCCGCTGACCGGAGCGGCAGCAGAGACACTGCGCGCGATTGCCTGTCCTGTCGTGGCGGTGGATACGCCCAGCGGCGTCCATGGCGACACTGGCGCGGTTCTGGGCTATGCGGCTAGGGCAGCGTTGACGGTTACGTTTTTCCGTCTGAAGCCGGGGCATTTGCTCTATCCCGGACGCGGCCTATGCGGCGAGACGCTTTGCGCCGATATCGGCATCGTTCCCGGCGTTCTCGACCGCATTCAGCCCTTGACCCGGCGAAACACGCCTTCTGGCTGGTCTCGTCCGTCGCGTGGAGCGGACGACCACAAATACCGCCGCGGCCATTGCCTGGTTGCGACTGGCATCATGCCGGGCGCCGCGCGGCTGGCCGCCCATGCTGCCTTGCGGGCTGGGGGCGGCCTGGTCAGTGTCGCCGTCGCGCCGGCGCGAATAGCGGAGGTGGCGGCGATGCCCGCCGCCGTCATTGTGCGGCCCAGTGCCGACCTGCCCAGTTTCGTCCGGCTCGCTGCGGAGCAGCGCGTTACATCCCTGATCCTTGGTCCGGGTGCGGGCGCGGATGGTCGGACACGTCGCCGGGTGTTGGCGGCTTTGGCCACGGGCAAAGCGTTGGTGCTCGACGCCGACGCGCTAACTGCGTTTGCCGGCGAGCCAGCGCGCCTGCTGGAGGCCCTGCCGGCATCGCCGGTTGTGCTGACGCCGCATGAAGGCGAATTCGGACGGCTGTTTCCGGAGATTGCGGGCGACAAGCTCAGCCGCGCCCGTCACGCTGCGGCGAATTCCGGAGCCGTCGTGCTGTTGAAGGGGGCGGATACGGTCGTCGCCGCCTCGGATGGGCGCGCCGCCATTAACGGGAATGCCCCGCCCTGGCTCGCGACCGCAGGCAGTGGCGATGTGCTGGCCGGGGTGATCGGTGGCCTGCTGGCTCAGGGGATGCCGCCGTTCGAAGCTGCATGCGCTGGTGCATGGCTGCACGGCGCGGCCGCCCGGATCGGAGGAGAGGGGTTGATCGCGGACGATCTGCTGGACGCCCTGCCATCGGCTATTGCTGCGGCCCGCGACCACGGAGATATTGGGCATAGCTGAGCGATCAGGGTAAATTACCGAAATCGCTGTGGTTTGGATGTTTCATGGACCCTATTCTCATCGGCATTGCGTTTTTGCTTGGCTTTGCGGCGCGGCAAGTCGGCCAGCCGCCGCTGGTAGGATTCCTGGTTGCTGGGTTCGTTGCACATGCCTGCGGTATACAGGGCGGCGGCGCGCTCAATGCCGTGGCCGATCTGGGTGTGACGCTGCTGCTGTTCATGATCGGCCTGGAACTTGACCTGCGGCGTTTGTTGAAATTCGAGATATGGGCGACGGCGAGCGGGCATGCGGCATTATCGACCGGTCTTTTCGCTGGGGCGGCGATCGCCGCCGGCGCTGCAGGATTGGGCGCGCTTGCTGGCCTGACCTGGGAAGGTGCATTGGCGCTGGGATTCGCGCTGTCGTTTTCGTCCACGGTATTTGCGGTCAAGAATTTGGACGACCGCGGCGAACGCAGCGCGATGCATGGGCGGGCTGCGATCGGCATCCTGGTTCTGCAAGATCTTTTCGCGGTGATTTTCCTGACATTTGCCAGCGGTAAGCTGCCGGAGATCTGGGCGGTGGCCCTTGTTGGTGTGATCCTGTTGCGCGTGCCGCTGCTGGCCGTATTAGCTCGCGTCGGGCACGGCGAACTGGTCATCCTGTTCGGGTTGTTCGTGGCCCTGGGGCTAGGCGCCGGCGGTTTCGGCGTCGCTGGATTGAAGCCGGACCTGGGCGCATTGGTGCTGGGCGCGGTCCTGGCCGGTCACCCTCGGGCGAGGGAGTTGGCGCATTCGCTGTTTCCGCTCAAAGACCTGCTGTTGGTCGGCTTTTTTTTGCAGATCGGCTTGTCCGGGCTGCCGACCTGGGAGCATTTGGCCGTCGCATGGTTTTTGGTTGCGTGTGTGTCCGTCAAGATCGTTCTGTTTTTCCTGGCCTTCGCACAGTCGCGGTTCCGTGCCCGCTCTTCGGTCTTGGCGGCGCTGGCGCTGGGCAGCTATAGCGAGTTCGGCCTGATTGTGTGTGCGGTGGCGGCGCAGGCGGGGTGGCTGGCGCCGCATTGGCCCGGCGTTGTCGCGGTCGCCGTTGCCGGCAGCTTTATTCTGGTTGCGCCGTTCCAGAATGCGGCGCACGCGTTGAACCCGCACAAGCACCGATGGCTTGCCAGGTTTGAGCGCCGCCGCCGGCATTCCGAGGAACAGCCCATCCTGTTGACCGATGCGCGGATCGCTGTATTGGGGATGGGGCGTGTCGGCACCGGCGCCTATGCCGACCTGGTTGCGCACTGTGGCGATGTCGTTATCGGCGTCGAAGTCGATTCGGCGAAGGTGGCGGCGGCCCGGGAAATGGGCCACCGGGTGATCCAGGCGGATGTCACCGACCCGGCATTCTGGCACCGGTTGGAACGGGGACGGATTGAATTGATTTTGTTGGCCATGCCGGCGCATGACAGCAATATTCACGCCTACGAACTGCTGCGCGCCAGTAATTATGAAGGCAAGGTTGCCGCTATCGCTCGCTTCCCGGACGAGGTGGCGGTCCTGCTAGAAGCTGGGGTCGACGTTGCCTTCAACATGTATGCGGAGGCCGGCGCCGGTTTCGCCAGCCATGTTCGCAGCAATCTGGAAGATGTGATCCCGATTGCCAGCCCGAAACCATAGACCAGACCCCCGAGGCAAATCCGATGACACAACCAACTGGCCAAGCCGTCGCTCTTGCGTATGACGAGGTTGGCAGCGGCCCGCCGCTGCTGATCGTGCACGGCCTTTTGGGACAGGCGCGCAACTGGGCCAGCCAGGCCAAGCTGTTCGGCCAGCACTACCGCACTCTCAGCGTCGACCTGCGCAACCATGGCCGTTCGCCTTGGGCGCCGGGCATGACGTATGAAGACATGGCGGCGGACATCGCGGCGTTGGCCGAAGCGGTCGGACCGCCCGTACGGATCGTTGGTCATTCCATGGGTGGCAAAGCGACGATGGTGGCGGCGCTAAAATACCCGGACCTGATCGAAAAGGCCGTTGTCGTCGATATCTCGCCGATCCGGCATGAGGATTCGCCCTTTTACGTTTATCTGGAAGCAATGCTGGCATTGGACCTGGAGTCTATAACCCGGCGGGGGCAGGCCGACCGCCTGTTGGCGGAGGCAATTCCAAACGACGCTGAACGGGCGTTCTTGCTGTTGAATCTGGCGGCGGAAGCCGGGAAGGGGCTGCATTGGAAGCCGAATCTACAGGAATTGTACGACCGGCTGATCGATATCCTGGATTGGCCGGATCATCTGTTCGGCTATCAGAACGCGGACCCGATCCTGTTCATCGCCGGCGGGAACTCACCCTATATCCAGCCAAGCCATAAACCGGCCATCGCCCGCCTGTTTCCCAACGCCCGATACGCCACCATCGCCAACGCTGGCCATTGGGTGCATGCAGAGCAGCCGCAGGCGCTTTTTCAGACGGTTGCGGACTTCCTCGCCGATTGAAACGGCGCTATGCTGCGATGCAATATTCCCATGATCTCGCTCAAGGACCAGAGACCATGACCGTCGCCGATATCCACGGCCCCACCAGCCATGTCTATTTCTCGCAACGCCTGCGCCTGCACTATGTCGACTGGGGCAACCGCGGTGCGCCGCCGCTGCTGATGGTGCACGGCGGGCGGGACCATTGCCGGAACTGGGACTGGGTCGCGCAGGAATTGCGCCATGACTACCATATCATCGCGCCGGACCTGCGCGGCCACGGCGACAGCGAATGGCTGCGCGGCTCGGTCTATCGCATCCAAGACTATATTTACGATATCGCCCAGTTGATCCACCAGTTGAACCTGGCGCCGGTGACCATTCTCAGCCATTCGTTGGGTGGCCAGATCAGCCTGGCCTACACCGGCATCTATCCTGAGAATGTGAAGAAGATCCTGGCGATCGAGGGTCTCGGCAGGTCGCCGAAGCGCAATGCCGAGCAGGCGGCGACGCCGCCGCATGAGCGCATGCAGAAATGGATAACGGAATTGCGGGGCATCGCCGGCCGCAGCCCGCGCCGCTATGCGAGCCTGGATGAGGCCTTCCAGCGGATGCATGAGGCCAACAAGCACCTGTCGGCCGAGCACGCCCGACACCTGACCGAACATGGCGTGAACCAGAACGAGGATGGCACCTATAGCTGGAAGTTCGACAACTATGTGCACGCCGACCGTCCTTTCGGCATGAGCCCGGAACAGAATACCGAACTTTGGCGTCGCATCACATGCCCGACCATGCTGGTCTACGGTGAAGACAGTTGGGCCAGCGACCCGGTCAAGGACGGACGGGCGAAAAACTTCACCACCGCGGAAATCATTCGGGTGCCGCGCGCCAGCCATTGGGTGCATCACGACCAATTGACCGTCTTTATGGGACATGTTCGCCGCTTCCTGGCGGATGAATACCGCACCCCCTAGCGTCACCTCTTTGCCTTGCCTAAACTGCGGCGCACGTCCCCCAGGGGACACCCGCTTGCAGATAGAAACGAGGAAGGCATGTCCTCTTACGATTACATCGTTGTCGGCGCCGGCTCTGCCGGATGCGTTATGGCGGCACGGTTGAGCGAAGACGCGACCAAGACCGTGCTGCTGTTGGAGGCCGGCCCCGAAGACAAGTCGATGTGGATCGACATTCCGGCAGGCTTTTCCAAGCTGCTGAACAGCCCGACCTACAACTGGAACTTCGAGACCGAGCCCGATCCGGGCATGCACAACCGCAAGATCCCGATTCCGCGCGGCAAGACGCTGGGCGGGTCGTCGTCGATCAACGGCATGCTCTACGTGCGTGGCAATCCGCTGGACTACAACTCGTGGAGCCAGTTGGGCAACCGCGGCTGGTCTTATGAGAGCGTTCTGCCCTATTTCAAAAAGTCCGAGCATTTTGAGGGCGACGGCGACGAAACCCGCGGCAAAGGCGGTCCGTTGAACGTTGCGCATATGCTCGAACACCACCCGATTTGCGACGCCTGGATTCAGGCCGCGAAGGCCGAAGGGTTTCCGGTCAACAAGGACTATAACAACGGCGACCAGCAGGGCTTCGGCTACTATCAGGTCACGCAGAAGGATGGCAAACGCCACTCGCTGGCCCGCGCCTTCCTCGACCCGGCCCGCGCCCGCAAGAACCTGCATATCGTCACCAACGCGATGACCGAGCGGGTGTTGCTGGAAGGCAAGAAGTGCGTCGGCGTCGAATATTCGGTGCACGGCAAGAAGACCATCGCCAATGCCGGGCGCGAAGTCATTGTGTGCGCCGGTGCAGTCTCTTCGCCGGGGATTCTGGAGCATTCCGGCATAGGCCGTTCCGATGTGCTGAAACCCCTGGGCATCGAGGTCAAGCACGAGCTTTTGGGTGTTGGCGAGAATTACGGCGACCATTGCGCCCCACGCATGCGCTGGCGCGTCACCAAGCCCATCACCCTGAACGAGCAAAGCCGCGGGCTCAGCCTCGTCAAGGAAGTGTTGAAATACTACACTACGAAGCGGGGTATCCTGACCCTGACCGCGGGTGTCGCCTACGGGTTCATCAAGACGAACGAGCATGTGGAGGAGCCGGACATGCAATTCCACTTCGCGCCGGCCTCCTATGGCACGGCCGCGACGCGCGAGTTGGAGACCGAGCCGGGCATGACCACGGTCATCGGGCAATGCCGCCCGGAAAGCCGCGGCTCCATCCAC
>JAYPXD010000049.1:11527-11998 GCA_038135395.1 Alphaproteobacteria bacterium
ATCCACCTGAAATCCGCGCGTGTCGGCGAGTCACCGGCGATCCGGCCGAACTTCCTGACCGAAAAAGTCGACCAGGATTGCACCGTCGCCGGCCTGATGACGGCCCGCCGGATTATCGAAAACCCGGTCATGGACCCCTATCGTAAGTTCGAGGCCGCCCCCGGTCCCGACTGCAACACCTATGATGAGTGGCTCGACTTCGCCCGCTCCAACGCCCAGACCACGTACCACGTCGTCGGCACCTGCAAGATGGGGCCGGACCACGACCGCATGGCCGTGGTGGACGACCAATTGCGGGTGCACGGCATCCAGGGGCTGCGGGTCGTCGATGCCTCGATCATGCCGACGGTTCCCAGCGGCAACACCAATGCGCCGACCATCATGGTGGCGGAGCGCGGTGCGGACCTGATCAAGGCGGCTGCGGCAGCTTGATGGGCTTTGGCGCGGCTGCGGGGCTGATTAGATGTCCCG
>JAYPXD010000049.1:12008-16565 GCA_038135395.1 Alphaproteobacteria bacterium
TTGGTCCCAGGCGGCGTTGATCCGGGCCAGTTTTTCGGTGGCGACGGTGATCGCTTCCTGTGGCAGGCCCTGCGCCATCAGCAGGTCGGGATGGTTTTCGCGGACCAATTGGCGGTGGCGGGCGCGAATGTCCTCCAGCGGCGCGTCATGCTTTACGCCCAAGATTGTGTAGGGATCGCTTTGGTCCGGGCCCAAATGGGTTTCGCGGATCCGGGCGAAATCGCCTGTCGTGATGCCGAATATTTCCGCGACCCGGCGCAGAAATGTCATTTCATCAGCTGTCACCTTGCCATCGGCGGTGGCGATGACGAACAGGCAGTCCAGCACCTGTTCCAACACCAAGGGGCTGTCGCGCAGCAGCCTGGACAATTGCTGGGCATACGATTCGAAGCCCGCCACATCGCGCTTGGCCTGGTTGAACAGGCGGGCGACGTTCTGTTCCTCGTCCGGGGCGGTGCGAAAGACGCGGCGGAAGGCGGCGATCTCGTCCGGGGTGACGATGCCATCGGCTTTCGCCATTTTCGCGCCAAGGGCGATGACGCCAATGGTAAAGCCGATCTGGCGCGTAACATCGGCATCCGGCCGGGCCGCTGGCCGCTCGCCATCGCTTTTTTGATCCACAGCGAAATGGCCGGCGACAGCGCCAACCAATGCGCCCAGCGGTCCGCCGACCGCCAACCCAGCGGCGCCTCCTAAGATTTTTCCCCAGATACTCATCGCTGCACCTCCGCACCGCTTACAACGGTTCGCCGGCACCCTGGACCGCCGCACGCGCATGGACCATAACCATGTTTGGCGTTCAAACACCACCCCACGTTAGGCACCATGATGACACGGTCTGATTCTGCCAATGGCATCGCCGCCGGCGATATACTTCCGTCGTTTGTCGGCCCGGATATCAATGGTACGCTTATCAACCTGGACAGCGATGCCCTGGCCGGACGGCCGCGCCTGCTGGTTTTGCTGCCGGATGCCAATGCGCCGGCGACGCAGTCGGCGTTGTCCGATCTGGCGGCGTGGGCCGATCGCCTGGCGGGGTTGGACGTGCGGGTGTTCGTCATTGTGCCGCTGGCGCCACCGCAGGCCAAAGTCTGGGCTGCCGCCCGGAGCCTGCCGTTTCCGGTGCTGTGCGACCCGGCTAAAGCGGTGTTCAAGCGAATGGCCCCGCCCGCGACCCAGCGCCAGGGCCCGGCAATTGTCAGCCTGCTGTTGCGCCCAAATTGCCACGTGATGGCGGTGCTTGCCAGCGAAACCGAAGACCATGGCGATGTCGCCTGCGCCTATGTCGAGACACTGGCGCCAGAGCGGCAACATCGCATCGTCAGCGGCGGTGCCGCCCCCGTGTTGTTCGTGCCCGACGTGTTTTCTGCGGACGACTGCCAACGCCTGATGACGATTTTTGCGATGGAAGGTCACGACTATGTCGAGCCGGGACATGGCAACCAAGGGCGCTCTGCCGATTACAAGATGCGGATTCCCGATTATGGCCGCAACGACCGGGTCGACCATTGGGTGATTAAGGCGGAAACCACCAATCTGATTGCCAACCGGCTATTCTCGCGCGTTGCGCCGGTGGTGCGACAGGCCTTCCATTACCAACTGACCCGGCACGAGCGCTTTCGCATCGGCCGCTATCAGGCGCTGGACAGCGCCCCCGGCATCGTCGGCGCTGCCCACGGCCACCGAGACAATACGGAAAAGCAGGTGGCGCACCGGCGCTTTGCCTGCTCGGTCGCGTTGAATGCCGAGGCGCACGATGGCGGCGGCCTGGTGTTTCCGGAGTTCTCCGGCGCCGAATACGCCCCGCGCACGGGTGAGGCGCTGGTGTTTTCCTCCAGCATCCTGCACCAGGTCATGCCGGTGACGCGCGGCACGCGGTTCGTGTTGCTCAGCTTCCTATTTGGCGAGACCTGAGGCCCGCGCCTGGACCACTTCGGCCAATTCGGCCGTGCCCTCGGCGCGCAGCCCGGCGATGACGCTGTCGCGGTCGACCGGTGGGCGGTTTTGGCTCATCTTCCATTTGCCCTCGATCCGGCTGAGACGGATTTCCATGCCGATGATCGCCTTGCACATCATGGCGATGAAGTCGTCCGGCGCATCGGTGATCGCCCAGGGTTCGGCCCGCCCGCTCTCATGCGCATCGGTCAGCGCAGCCAAATGCGGGCGCAGCGCCTCCGGCCCTTCGAAGGTGGTGGCCTGTCCATAGGCATGAATCGCCACATAATTCCAGGTCGGCACCACCTTGCCGCCGCTGCTGGGCTTGGTGGCATAAAGCGAGGGCGAGATATAGCCCTGCGGCCCCTGGAACGTCAGCAACACCTCGCCGCCCGCCGCCAGCACTGCCGCGTGCGGGTTCGCCCGCGCCAGATGGCAGCGCACCAGGCCCCAGGGGCCGGGCTCGGAGACCACTTCCAGCGGCACATGGCTGGCGATCAGGCCGTCCGGCCCCTGGCTGACCAGTGTCGCGGCGCCGATGCGGCGCATTTCCGCGTGCAGCGTCGCCGGGTCGTCCTCGCGGAATTGGGCGGGAAGATACATGGTCAAGGCCTTCCGGTTGTCATAGGCTTGTCGCGAATATCGGCTTTACTTAGGTCAAATTCCGGGAGTTGACCATGATCCTAGCGCATATCAGCGACAGCCATATCGAGGCGCCGGGCGTCCTCACCTACGGCACGTTCGACGCTGCCGCGTCGCTGCGAACGGTGGTGGCGGCGCTGAACGCCTGCGATCCGCAGCCGGACGCCGTGCTGCACACCGGCGACATCGTCCACCACGGCGAGGCCGCACAATATCCGCCGGCGCGAGAAATCCTGGCCGGGTTGAAAGCGCCGCTCTACGCCATTCCCGGCAACCACGACAGCCGCGAGGGTTTTGCCGCGGCTTTTGCTGACCAGCCCTGGCTGCCGAAGGATGGCCCGTTCCTGCACTATACGGTCGAAGACCTGCCGGTCCGCCTGGTCTGCCTGGATACCGTCGTGCCGGGCCAGCCCTGGGGCACGCTGTGCGCCGAGCGGCTGGCATGGCTGGACAGCCAGTTGGCGGCGCAGCCGATGCGGCCCACGATCGTCGCCTGCCATCACCCGCCGTTCGCCACCGGCCTGACCGGCTCGACCAAGGTGGGCCTCGACCAGGGCGGGGCGGAGTTCGCGGCGATCCTGGGCCGGCATGCCCAGGTGGTGCGCGTGCTCTGCGGCCATGCGCACCGGCCGATGCTGGGCGTCTTCGGTGGCCGGCCGGTCTGGGTCGCGCCGGCGACCTGCTACCAGTTCGAGGCCGGCTTCAGCGCCGAAAACACCCTGGCGCTGACGCAGGAGCCGCCGGGCTATGGCCTGCACCTCTGGCTGGAGGACCCGGTCGCGGGACCGGGCCTCGTCAGCCATTACGTGCCTGTCGGCGACTTCGGCCAGCGCCGGGTGTTGTTGCGCAACGGCAAGCGGGTGTAGGCGACGGCGCGCGGCGGCCTATTCCGCCGCGACGGCTGCCTCGTTCTTCCAGGAGTGGAGCACCGGCAGCACCTCCTTTGCGAACAGCTTCAGGCTGGCTTCCGCCTCGTCATAGGGGATGCCGCCGAAGCGGAAGGAGACGTTCAGTTCGAAGGCGCCGACCACTTTCCGCCGCTTTTCCAGCTCGCGCAGGATGCGGTCGGGCGTGCCCCAGCTGGCCGCTTTCATGAAGTTCTCGACGGCGGGCTTCAGGTCGCCGCCGGCCTTGCGGGCGAACTCCGCCTTCTGCTGGTAGCCGTCATAGCCCTTCACGTTGGCGAAGTGCTGGCCCAGGAATTCGTAGTGGTAGAAGTTGCTCTCGGTGAACTTGCCCTGATAGCGCCGGGCCATGTCCTCCGCCTTCTCGTTCGTCTCGGCGCAGACGGCGAAGTCGGTCAGCATCGGCGGCGGAGCGGCGACGCCATGGTATTTCAGGTGCAGTTGGCGGCCAAGGTCGATCACCGGCGCGCGCAATTCCCACGGCCGGTCGGCGAACATGACCATGCGCACACCGCCGAGCTTCGCCACCGAGTCCACCGACTCCTCGCTGGTCGCGACCGAGTAGAGCCGGCCCTTCATCGAGTGCTGCGGGCGCGGGCGGAGTTCGGTGCGCGGCTGCTTGTACATCGGGCCCGCGCCCTCGATAAAGCCGGTCTCCAGCGCGTTGATAATCATGGCTGAGGCCTCGTCGAAGCGCTGGCGCGATTCATCCATGGAGAGGCGGAAGGCCTCGAACTCGCGCCGGGCCAGGCCGCGGCCCATGCCGAAGCGCAGCCGGCCCTCGCTGAGGAGGTCGAGCATCACCACCTGCTCGGCGACGCGCAGCGGGTCGTGCCAGGGCAGGATGACGGCGGCGGTGCCGACATCGATGTGCGGATACTTCGCCGCCAGATGGGTCATGAGCTGGAGATTGTCCGGCACGAACGAGTAGTCGGCAAAATGATGCTCCGCCGACCAGAGACAGTCGAAGCCGAGGTCCGCCGCGATATCGCAGAGCTTCAGCTCTTCCTTCCAGGTCACGCCATCCGGCTGCCCGTCCCAGCCGTAATTGCTGAAAATCATGAAATAGCCGACA
>JAYPXD010000049.1:16575-16817 GCA_038135395.1 Alphaproteobacteria bacterium
GGGGAGTTCCTCTGTGTGTTTTGGGTTGGGAGGGAGGGTGGCATGGGGAGGGGTGAGGGGGCAAGGGTCTTAGTCTAAAGAAAATTGTTAAAAGTGTATTGAATTTTTCAATATATCTTCGGATTTTAGTACATGCATAGGGTGTAAAAACAAATTATGTGCTCATAAAAGCGTTTAATATATGAGCCGCATTGGGGTATTGTTTTCAGTCATTAGGTATCCGCATCTTCGCAGTCTTAATA
>JAYPXD010000050.1:0-16552 GCA_038135395.1 Alphaproteobacteria bacterium
CTATACCCTCCCCGTCTCGTCGCAGAGCCTGCACGCATCCCGCGACCGGACAGCGGCGACCCTGGGCGTGGAGCCCGCCAAGGTAAGATTTATTGCGCCGGACGTCGGCGGCGGGTTCGGCGTGAAGAACTTCGCCTACCCGGAAATGGCGCTGCTGTGCTGGGCCGGCAAAGTCGCCGGTCGGCCGGTGAAATGGGTCAATGGCCGGAACGACAGCTTCGTCTCCGACCACCAGGCGCGCGACAACGATGCGCGGGCGGAACTGGCGTTGGACGCCGACGGCAACTTCACCGCCCTCAGGGTCTGGAGCCGGGGCAACCTGGGAGCCTACCTGACCGGCAGCATGGCCCGCATCTATACCGAGCAATTCGTTAAGCTGCCGGGCGGCCCCTACGCGCTGCCGACGCTGCATGCGGATGTCGGCGCGGTCTACACTAACACCGTGCCGACCGGCGTCATGCGCGGCCCGGGCTTTGGCGAGTTCGCGAACATCATGGAGCGGCTAGTGGATCTGGCCGCCGCCGAGACCGGACGCGACCCGGCGGCGCTGCGCCGGCAAAACATGGTGGCGGAAGCGGCCATGCCGTTCACCAATGCGGTGGGCGCGGTGATCGACAGCGGCCATTTCGCCCGCAATGTCGAATCCGCCATGGCGCGGGCCTCCGATGGCTATGGCGCGCGCAAGGCGGCTTCCGAAGCCGGCGGCAAGGTGCGCGGGCTGGGCATCGGTTATCACATGAAGGCCACGTTCGGCGCGCCGGAGGAAAACGTCGAACTGCGCTTCGACGCCGACAATAAGGTCACGTTCACCACCGGAACCCAGGCCATCGGCCAGGGGCACGAGACCAGCTTTCCGCAGATCATCTCCGACCTGTTGGGCGTCCCGACCGAAGATATCCGCTATCGCGCCGGCGACACGGATTTGATCGTCAAGGGCGGCGGCCACGGCAGCTCGCGCGCCACCTTCATGGCCGGCACTGCCATCTTCATGGCGATAGAAAAGATTAAGGAAAAAGGCCGCCGCGTCGCGGCCCAGATGCTGGAAGCATCAGAAGCCGACCTGGACTTCGCCGATGGCGCTTTCGCCATTGCCGGCACCGACCGCAGCATCGGCCTGATGCAGGTCGCGGCCAGGGCCCGCGAGCTTGGCGAGCCGCTGGACACCTACCAGGACTTTTTCCGCACCCACCACACCTTCCCGAATGGCTGTCATGTGGCGGAGGTCGAGGTCGATCCCGAGACCGGCGTTGTGACCCTCGCCCGCTATACCGCGGTAGACGACTACGGCACCATCATCAACCCGATGCTGGCCGAAGGCCAGGTGCATGGCGCGATCACCCAGGGCATCGGCCAGGCGTTGCTGGAGCAGGTGGTCTTTGACCGAAGCAACGGCCAGGTCTTGTCCGGCTCGTTCATGGACTACGCCATGCCGCGCGCCGACGACCTGCCCAGCTTTGACGTAAGCTTTGATGGAACCCCCTGCCAGACCAACCCGCTGGGGGTTAAGGGCGCCGGCGAGGGCGGCACTATCGGCGCTTTTCCGGCAGTGGCGAATGCCGTGCTCGACGCGCTGCGCCCTTACGGCGTCCAGTGGTTCAATGGCCCGGCAACGCCGGAGCGGGTGTGGCGGCTGATCCAGGCCGGCCGGCACGGCTGAAACGCCACCGGCCAGCCCTCGGCCCTACTCCGCAGCGATATCGCTGCGTTCCGCCCGGCGGTAGACGAATTCCGGCCCCGTCAGGTTGATTTTTGGGAATTCGTCTTTCTCGCGCCAGTAGTCCTGGGTGTGCTGCCAGTCTCGGTTTGCGCCACGGCGCGGCAACAGCGGCACCGCCCGCTCCAGGTAGTGCGGGTTGAAGTCTTCTTCGTCCATCCAATCCAGGATTTCCATGTCCCAGTCTTCCGGGCGCAGCGCCACTTCGACCGCCGTAGCACCCGTCTCCTTCATGTGCCGCAGCAGACGGCAGACAAGGGCGGCGATCAACTCGCTGCGCAGGGTCCAGCTGGCGCGGAAGTAGCCGAACACCCAGGCTAGGTTGGGAACGCCCGTGAACATGGTGCCGCGATAGGTGACGGTTTCGTGCCAATCCAAGGCCTTGCCGTCTATGGCAAACGCGATGTCGCCCATGATGTTCATGTTAAAGCCGGTAGAGGCGACGATCAGGTCCGCCTCCAGCACTTCGCCGGATTTCAGCAGGATACCGTTTTCGACAAAGCGGTCGATCTCGTCGGTGACGACTGATGCCTGGCCTGCGGCGATCCCCTTGAACAGGTCAGCATCCGGCACAAAAGCAATGCGTTGGCGCCAGGGCCTATAGCTGGGGGTGAAATGCTTATCGACATCATAGTCCGGCCCCAGCAGGTCCCGGATATTGTCCAGCATCATCTTCTTCACGACGTTCGGGCGTTTCTGGCACATTTCGGTGAATGCCGCCTGCTCGAACATGATCTTGCGGCGGGTCACTTCGTGGACGATTTCCTCGTCCATCTGCAGCTGGCGCAGTTCCTCCGCGATCTCAATGGCGTTGCGGCCGGTGCGGAAATAGGTGGGCGAGCGCTGCAGCATAGTCACATGCTTGGCGACGCCGGCCATCGCCGGCACGATTGTCGCCGCCGATGCGCCGGACCCGATGACAACGACATTCTTGCCCTTGTAGGCGATATCGTCTGTCCATTCCTCCGAATGCACGAAGCGGCCCTTATAGTCCGCCAGCCCGTCCCATTCGGGCAGGTAGCCCTGGTTGTGCCGGTAATAGCCCTGGCACATGTAGAGAAAGTTGCAGGTAAACTGCCGGCTCTTGCCTGATTCCAGGTCTTTAGCCGTCACCGTCCAGAGACTGTCGGCGGACGACCACGCGGCGTCGGTGATCTTGTGCCGGTAGCGGATATGCTGGCCAATGCCGTTCTCTTCGATGACGTCGCCCATGTACTTCAGAATTTCGTCCGCCGTCGCAATCGGCGGGCCGACCCAGGGCTTGAAGCTGTAGCCGAAGGTGTGCAGGTCACTGTCTGAGCGGATGCCGGGATAGCGGTGCGTCCACCAGGTGCCGCCGAAACTCTGCTCCGCCTCCAGGATCACATAGCTTTCGTCCGGATTGTGCTGGTTCAGGTAATAGGCAGCGCCTACGCCGGAGATGCCGGCGCCGACGATGAGAATGTCGAAATGCTCGGTATTGGCGCCCGTCGCGGTCATGGGTTCGTATCCTTTGGCTCGGGCGGGCGGCGCATCGGCCCGCCGGTTCGCTTGATCGCCCGATAGTGACCGCCGGGCCCGGAGTGTCAATTGATCTCGATCAAGATCGGAGCGGACGGGCGGTTTTGCCCCTGCCCGCGCTGCAGACACCTTGCGTCGCCGCGCCATCGCTCTAACGTGGAGATACTGGCCGGCGCCATCGCTTTCGCCACAACCTTTGGATCCGCATGACAGACCCGACCTCCAGCCAAGCGGCGTACCGCCGCAATGCCGTCCTGATCGCTTCGCTGGCGTTCATGGTGATCGGCACCGGCAGCATCTATTTTCTGGTCGTGGCTCTGAAGCTGATCACGACCGAGTTCAACTGGCCGCGGGTGGTGCCGTCAGCGGCCTACGCGTTGCAATACTTCGGCGGCGGCGTTGGCGGCATCTTCATGGGGTATTGCCTGGATCGGTTCGGCATGGGCATCCCGGCCCTGCTGGCTGCGGTCATGATCGGGCTCGGCGCCATGCTGACCAGCTATGTCACCGAGCCATGGCAATTGTACCTGATCTACGGCGTCATGCTTGGGTTCCTGGGCCGCGCAGCGCTGTTCTCGCCGCTCACGGCGAACATTACCCGCTGGTTCGAAGACAAAAAGAGCATGGCGGTCGGCATTGTCGGCTCGGGCCAGGCCCTGTCCGGGGCGCTCTGGCCGCCGGCATTCCAATACCTGTTCGAGGCGATCGGTTGGCGCGAGACCGCGGTATGGTATGGCATCTTCGTGCTGGCCACCATGCTGCCGCTGGTGCTGATCCTGCGCCTGCGACCGCCGGAGGCCGAGGCCCAAGCCGCGCCCGCCGCCAATGCCAAACGCCGCAGAGACAGCCCGCGGTCGCTGGCCGGAATGACGCCGCTCCGCATGCAGTTGACCCTGTCCATCGCCTCGATCGGTTGTTGCGTCGCCATGTCGATGCCGCTTGCGCATATCGTCTCGCATGTCAGCGACCTGGGGTTCGACCCGGCCCGCGGCGCAGAGGTGCTGTCGGTGATGTTGACGGCGGCAGCGCTCAGCAGCTTTTTCGGCGTTGGCTTCCTTGGCGGGCGATTTGGCGGGCTGCGCGCCATCTTCGTGTTTTCGTCCGCCCAGGCGATCTTTCTGGCGTCCTTCGCCTTTGTCGATACGCTGCCTACGGTCTACCTGTGCGCCGCCCTGTTCGGCATGGGCTATGGCGGCATCCTGCCCTGCTATCCCGTGATCGTGCGCGAGTACCTGCCCGCGCGGGAGGTCGGCCGCCGCACCGGGATCGTCATTCTGTTCGCCGGGTCGGGTATGGCATTGGGCTCCTGGCTGGCCGGCTATGTCTTCGACCATACCGGCTCGTATGATGAGGCCTTCCTGATCGGCGCGGCGTTCAATCTTGCAAACCTGACCATCATCGGCAGCCTGATCTGGCGCACACGGATCCAGTCCGCATTGCCGGCAACTTAACCGGATGGCTGGGTTTGCAAAAAAATAGGAGTAAAAGGCAAAACGATCCCGAAAGGATAAATGTCATGCCAGATACAGAGCTTCAGGCGGCGATCTCGGCGTTGAAAAACGGTGGGTTTCAAATGGGCGAAGATTGGGAAAAAGCGCATCAGATCTGTCAGTCGCACGAAGGCAGCCCCCTGTTCGACTGGTTGCATGCAATCGTGCACCGCATCGAAGGCGACGACCGCAACGCCGGATACTGGTACCAACGCGCCAGCAAGAAGCGGCATCCGGGAACAGTCGCCGAGGAGTTGGCAGGTATTGAGGCGGTTGTGAGCAAAGGGTGAAACAGCCCGCCCCGATTTGCCGATGGCCGGGAACGATCGAACGGATTTCACTACCTTGCCACCCATCCCTTTACCCTGCGGGACCAATACCTACGTCAGGGCGATCGAGTGACGATGCGGCGATATTCTAATGCCGCTGCCCGCCAACAAAGCGAAGGATCGACCGCTATGACTTTGGCCATTCTCACCCGTCGCACCCTGCTTGTTGCTACCGGAGCCGCCTTAACTACGGGTATTGGCGGTGGGCTTGTGCCGGCGCAGGCGAAGGGGTTGGCGCCCACGCCCACCATGCGCGGCGGCGCCAACAATTACCGGCCGGGCGCGCCCATTGTCGAGCGGATCGGCGGCGGCGGCTTCCGGATGTCCGGCAGCGTGCGCCGGGTCGGCGACGGCGCGCCGCTCGCGGGCATCCGTATACAAATCTGGGCGCACACGACCGAGGGCTATGAGCGCGACGAGCGCAGTCACGGCGCAACGCTGACGGACGCCAACGGTGAGTTCGTGATGGACATGCCGCAGATCGTGCCGGCTTTCGGCCAGCCGCACGGCCACCTCGTCTATGATGCGGAATATGACAACCACGGCTTCGAGACCGTGTTCCTGCGCCCGGTCATGCCCAGCTCCAGCGACACAAGCCTTCGCACGCATTTTGTGTTGAAGCCGGCCTGACGCGGCGGTGAGCAATATGGGATCGGCACGGGCGATCCTGATCTGGGCGGCTTTCGCATCGGCTATCCTGCTGCCCATGGGCATAGCTGCGGCCAGCCCACTGCTGGCCTGGCGCGATTCCATCTACATCGCAGGCGGTTTCGCCGGCGTGACGGCTATGGCGTTGCTGTTGTTGCAGCCCATGCTGGCGGGAGGGTATTTGCCAGGCCTGCCCGCACGGCGGGGACGGCACGTGCACAAGTGGGTCGGGGCCGGGCTAGCGGCGGCGGTGTCGCTGCATGTTGCGGGGCTTTGGATAACCAGCCCGCCGGATGTGATCGATGTGCTTCTGTTCCGCTCGCCGACGCCTTTCTCTGTCTGGGGAGTCGTCGCGATGTGGGCGGTGTTTGCTGCTGCGGCCATAGCCGCATTGCGCAGGCGGCTGCGAATGAAGGCTTCGGTCTGGCGCCTGGTTCACACGACGCTTGCGGCGGTGACCGTCGTCGGAGGCGTTGTGCATGCGATGCTGATCGAGGGGACCATGGGGACAGTCTCGAAAGCCATGCTCTGCGCGCTCGTGCTGGCGGCGGCGACCAGGGCCATCATCGGCGTACGTCCCTGGAAGGCTTTGACGCGCCGAAGCAGCAGGACCTGACCTACCGTTCTGGGTACGCGCCCAGAAGCACCCTCCCGACATAGTCGCGCGCGTCGATGGGCGAGTGCGGCTGCATGAAAGGCCCGGCACGGACGTCGCGGTAGAGCCGCGACAGCGGGTTGCCGGCCATAAAGCCGCCGCCGCCGAACAGGTCCATCGCCTGGCTGACGATCTCAATAGCGTTGCGGTTCACCACCCACTTGGCCGATTGATAGTCTTTCATCAACTCGTGCCCCTGTTCCCACGTGCAGTCCGCGCCGCCGCGGCTTTGCGCCATGAAGGCATCCAGCTGCTGGCCCATGCGGGCCAGGATGCTTTGGGAGGTGGCGAGCAGGATCTCCATCTCCGCCAGCGCATTCGGGACGCCGGCGCGGTCGGCAGCGCCTTCGGACTTGCGCTGGTGGGCCAGGGCATAGTCGAAGGCGGCCTCCGCCAGGCCCAGGAACGCGCCGACCAGCGGCACGTTGGCAAGCGTGCGGTTGACCAGGACCGGGATGCTCCATTGGCCCCAAGGGCCGATCTTGCGCAGAGCGTCCTTCGGCACGATGCAGTCGTCGAAGCTAATGGACTGACTGCCGGAGGCGCGCATGCCGAGGGCGTCCCAGTTGTCGTGCTGGCGCACGCCGGGCGTCGTCATAGGGAACAGGACGTTGGCGATGTGGTCGCCATCCCCGTCCCGCATGCGCACGTTTGTATTGATGTGCGTGGCCAGCGGCGACATGGTGACAAAATGCTTGGTGCCATTGATGCGCCAGCCTTGTTCGTGCGCGAAGGCCTCGGTCAGCGGATGCAGGTTGTCGTTGCCGCGCTCCGTGGTGGTGGAGCAGATCAAGACTTCGCCTTCCGCTACTCTCTCCAGAATGGCCTTGGCGCGCTGGTGCGGGGCGGAGCCCAGCGGATTTGCGCGGTAAACGCCGGCGAGGCCCCGCGTCGCCGAGAGGTGCATGCTGATCGCAATGGCCGCCGAACCGTCGCCTTTGGCAAGCGTCGTAATGGCCAATATCCAGTCGTGGATAGAGCGAAGGCCAAGGCCGCCCAGTTCCGCCGGCACAAAAGCCGCGGCGAGGCCGCTCGCCTGCATGTCGCGATAGTTCTGCGGCTCGATACGATTGGCGCGGTCGGCTGCGTCGGCGCGCTCGCGCAACGCGGGGTTCAGGCCGGCGGCGATAGCGACGACGCGCTCGCCTTCCGGCGAGACGGGGGAGATTCGATAACTCATGCCGGCATTATGGGCGGTCGCAGCGTTTGCGGGAATGGTGCAAACCACGCCAGTGCGTCCTCGGCAGGCAGCCGCTGCGGTCATGGCGACAGCCACCGGTCAGAGAGTGTTCGAAAAGCCCGATGGAATCGGTCTAAACTGGAGATCGATTTTAGGAATGCCCCGCAATTGCGGCGCTTTGCACGGAGGAATTACACAGTGCCATTCTATGAGCGCGGCAACGTCCGCATCCGCTATGAAGAAGCCGGCAGCGGCTTTCCGCTATTCTTGGTCCCAGGCGGCGGACTGAACTCACGCATGAGCAATTGGCCGAATGCGGTCATCAACGCGATGGATGCCTATTCCAACGATTTCCGTTGCATCACCATGGACCAGCGCAACGCCACCGGCGGCGAGAGCACCGGGCCAGTCGCGGTGGAAAACCCTTGGGACGCCTTTGCCGACGACCATCTGGGACTGATGGATCACCTGGGGATCAAAGAGTTCGCCTTCATGGGCTACTGCATCGGCGGTTGCTTTGCCGGCAAGCTGATCGAGCGCGCGCCGGAGCGGCTGAAGGCCGTGGTGTTCTGCCAGAGCGTAGGCTTCCGGCCGGAGGACCCGGACGTCATGTACCGCCACAGCAGCAACGGCTGGGGGCTGGAGTTCCTGAAGCGGCAACCGGATGTCGAGCAAGCAACGCTCGAACAGTACTTCCACAATCTCTACCGCGTGAATCCGGACTTTCTCTACAGCGTCACGCGCGACGTGATCCGCAATTGCGAGACGCCGATCCTGGTGCTGCCGGACGATATCCCGTCCCACCCGCTGCAGACCTCTATCGACGTCGCGTCGCTGGCGCCGAATGCGGAGATCACGGTCTACCCGTGGAAGGAGCCGGCAGAACTGAAAGCGCGCACCATCGAGCGCGTGCGCAGGTTTCTGAAGACACACTGCGGCTAGAGCAACGCCCGATCCAATCGGATCGGGATCTGCTCAAGAGCGGAAGCCGTCTGCCCGATAGCGGCTGCAGAATGCTATCGGGTTTTCGGCGGTGGCTTGCGTGCCGGTCCGGCGCTTCCACCCCGCTACAGCGCTACCACCTTGCCCGGGTTCATGATGTTGTCGGGGTCGAGCGCCTGCTTGATGCGGCGCATGTATTCGTAAGCCTCACCGCTTTCCTTGATTAGCGAACTGATCTTGCCGATGCCGACGCCGTGCTCGCCGGTGCAGGTGCCGCCCATGGCGAGGGCGCGGTCGACCAGGCGCTTGGTGAAGTCATGCACGGCTTGCTTTTCCGCCGGATTGTCGGGATCGAGCATGACGCAGCAGTGGAAATTGCCGTCGCCGACATGGCCGCAGATCGGCGCGACGAGGCCGTTTGCCTCGATGTCCTTTTTCGTCTCGGTCACGCATTCAGTCAGGCGGCTGACCGGCACGGCCACATCCGTCGCCCAGCCGCGCTTGCCCGGCGTCAACGCCAGGCAGGCGTAATAGGCGTCATGGCGGGCCTGCCAAAGCTTCGCCCGTTCTTCCTCGCGCGTCGCCCAGGCGAACTGTGTGCCGCCCAACTCTTCGGCAATGGCTTGGGCAGCTTCGGCCTGTTCCTTGACGCCTGCCTCCGAGCCATGGAATTCGAAGAACAGCGTGTTCTTGCCCGGCTCCAGCCCCTCCAGGTCGGAATAGGCGATGCAGGCGCTGGTCTGGGCGTCATCCAGTAGCTCCATGCGCGCGACCGGAATGCCGTATTGCAGCACGCCGACCGTGGTATCGACGGCGCTTTGCAGATCGTCGAACTGGCAGACCGCCGCCGACATCGCTTCCGGAATGCCATAGAGGCGCAATTGCACTTCGGTAATGATGCCGAGCGTGCCTTCGGAACCGACATAGACATGGGTCAGATCATAGCCGGCGCTGGTCTTGCGCGAACGACCGCCGGTCCTGATGACCGTACCCTCGGGCGTAACCACGGTCAGGCCGATGACGTTCTCCTTCATCGTGCCATAGCGCACGGCATTGGTGCCGCTGGCGCTGACCGACGCCATCCCGCCCAGCGACGCATTGGCGCCCGGATCGACCGGAAACATCAACCCGGTCGCACGAATGTGTTCGTTCAGTTGCTTGCGGGTCACGCCGGCCTGCACCCGGCAATCGAAATCCTCGGCATTGACCTGCAGCACTTCGTTCATGCCGGACAGGTCGATGGTGATGCCGCCGTGCGGCGCCGTGACATGGCCCTCCAACGAGGTTCCTGTCCCCCAGGCAATCACCGGCACCTTGTGCTGGGCGCAGATCTTGACGACGGCCGCGACTTCCTCTGTCGATTCGACATAGGCGACCGCATCCGGCGGCGCCGGCGTAAAATAGTCCTCGCCACGGGCGTGCTGATCGCGCACCGCCTGGCTGGTCGAGAGCCGGTCGCCCAGCAGCGCCTTCGCCTGCTCCACGGCAAGCCGAATGCCGGTGTCGTTGCGCAGATAGGGGGCGTTGGTGTCTGGCATGGCGGAACGGGCTCCTGGTCGGTTTTATCGCCACTGTCTTAGCGCGGGTGAACGGACAGCGAAAGCCCAGGCCGCAGACACGCGGCAAAACCTTTCGGCTCGACCATCATCCGACAACCACCTCAACCGAGTGCAACCCGACTGCCACACCGGCAGAAGAGGGTGCGTCAGAATGGTACAATTGCGATGGATTATCATCCTCTTTTTTTCAATATTCATCTGCCCCAATTGACTGTGTGCGAGAAAAATTCTCGACCTAATTACAATGGAGCTTAAAATGTTAAAATCTCTGGCGAAATCAGCATTATTTGCGACAGCAATAATGCTGAGCGTTACTTCTGCGTTTGCCGCACAGCAGAAAGCTCACCAAACTTCCGAACAGTTGCAATCTTGGCAGTCCGGGAACCCGACTTATGATTTCAAGAGCCCCACATCGACTAGCTGCAAAGACTTCGCCGGCGCCCAGGACGTCTACAAATCCTATGTCGTTGCCTATCTGACTGGCCGGCACCACAAACGGATCGAGGCCAATGCAAAGTTTGCTCCGGTGTCCGTAGCCGCTGTAGACAAGCAATGCACTGCACAACCAGGCAAATCCGTCGCTGATATCGTCGCACATGTCGATACTGCGGCGCACCCGGGTCACAAAGCCAAGTAACTGGCGTCACCGACCTGACGGAACAGGCTGTCCACGCGGAACAGCCTGGAAGGGAGAGGTTCCTGACCTCTCCCTTTTTTGCTTGCCGTGCATCGGCGGCGGCAAAGATAACGCCCAGCCTGACTGGACAGGCCAGCGCTCGCGTCCTAGCATTTTCACAGAACGATGGTTCTGATCAAACTACAGAGGATACGCCAGCTATGGGTATGTTAGACGGTCGAGTGGCCATTTGCACCGGATCCGGTCGCGGCGTCGGCGCGGAAGTGGCGAAATTGATGGCGGCGAACGGCGCCAAAGTCGTGGTGAACGACCCCGGCGTCGGCGGCGGCGGCGAAGGCGGCGATACGACCCCTGCGCAGCAGATCGTCAACGAGATCAAAGCCGCCGGCGGCGACGCGACGGCCAATTTCGGTTCCGTAACCAACTATGGCGATTGCCTCGGCATGATCGAGCAGGCGCGCGACGAATTCGGCCGTCTCGACATCGTCTTCAACCCGGCCGGCATTCTGCGCGACCGGATGTTCCACAAGATGGACCCGGAAGACTGGCAGGCGGTAATCGACGTGCATCTGACCGGCCACTACAATGTCAATCGCGCGGCCATCAACCTGTTCCGCGACCAGGAATACGGCCGGATGATCATGGTCAGCTCGACGTCCGGCGTGCTCGGCAACGTCGGCCAGGCGAACTATGGCGCGGCGAAGATGGGTATTGTCGCGCTGTGCAAGATCGTGGCGATGGAAAACGCGTCTAAGGGCATTACCGCCAACGCCATCCTGCCCTCCGCCGACACCCGCATGACCCGCAGCGTGCCGACGCCGAAGGACCCAACCGCTGCCGCAGCCCGCGACGAGCGCCTGACCCGCTCCCGCGCCGATGCCATCGCGCCGCTCTGCGTCTTTCTGGCAAGCGAAGGCGCCAGCTACGTCAACGGCCAGGTGTTCCACCAGCGCGCAGCGGAACTGACGCTTTACGGCTCAATGATGCCGGTGCGGATGGTCCACAAGGAAGGCGGATGGACGCCGGAAGCCATCGCCGAAGTCGGCATGCCCAGCCTCTCGAACGGCTTCTCCAAGCTGGGCGACAGCCGCAATATGCATGCCGGCATGCCGATGATCTGAGCCGGGAGGCTCATTCAGGCGGGCGTTCGCTGCCGCGGACGCCCGTTTTTTTGTTCGCACATAAACCATCCCGGATGCAGCACTGGCCCGTACGGGATCAGACTGAGGAAGTAGTCGATACAGTTCGGACAGGCCTGCTGCCTGTTATCGCCCGGCGCCGAACCGACAATTGATAAAACTGCGCCAAGCATTACCTTTGGAATATGACGCCTGTAATGCAGGAACGCCGTGCCGCCCGGCCTCCAAAAGCTTGACGCCTTTGCATCGCAGCCGCACAAATTACGCTACCAATGCGCCCTGCACACCATCCGGAGGAATCTGCCATGTCCGACCAGCGCGTTAACGAACCGAAAGTCACCGAAGTCTTGGCGGAATTCGCCTCGTCCCTGACCTTCGACCAAATTCCCGCAGAGGCCCGCACCGTCGCCCGCCACTGCCTGATGGACATGGTCGGCGTCACGCTCGCCGGCAAGTCCGAGCCGCTGGCGCAGATGCTGCTGGCGCAGATCGAGGACGAAGGCGGCGCGCCGCACGCGACCCTGATCGGCGAAGGCGAGAAAACCTCCGCCTGCCAGGCCGCGCTTTACAACGGCGCGACGGCGCATGCGTTGGACTATGACGACGTGCTGGGCATCTTTACCGGCCACCCGACCGTTGCCGTCATGCCAGCAGTGCTCGCCTTGGCGGAACGGCATGGCAAGGACGGCAAGGCCGTCGTTACCGCCTTTGTCGCCGGCGTCGAGGTGCTGGCGCGGATCGGCGGGATGATGAGCAAGGGCCACTATGCCCGCGGCTGGCACAGCACCGCCACCATCGGCTCGATCGGCGCGGCTGCAGCCTGTGCCAACCTGCTGGGCCTGGACGCGGAGGCGACGAACCGCGCCATGGGCATCGCCGCCACCCAGGCTGCCGGCCTGAAGAGCAATTTCGGCACCATGTCCAAGCCCCTGCATGCCGGCAAGGCTGCCTCAAACGGACTGTTGGCCGCATCGCTGGCGGCGCGCGGGTTTACGGCGCGCGAGAACACGCTGGATATCGACCGCGGCTTCGGCGACACCATGGCCGAGGGCGAAAAGAACATCGACCGCGCGCTGGAACGGATCGGTGAGCTGTTCCACACCCAGGACACGCTCTTCAAATACCACCCGGCCTGCTACGGCGTGCACGCGCCCACGGAAGCCGCGCTGCGCCTGCGCCTGCAGGATGGCTTCGACCCGGCGCTGGTCGAGAAGATCGAGATCAGCGTGCCGCAGAACGCCATCGGCATGTGCGACATCGCCGAGCCAAAAACCGGCCTGGAAGCTAAGTTCTCGCTGGCGCACAACGTCGCGCTGGGCCTGCTGGACAAAGCCGACGGATCACTGGCGCTCTACCAGGACGAGACGTTCGAGGTCGAAGGCGTCGCCGACCTGCGCAAGAAGGCGGTGGTCCGCGGCAATCCGGATTTTGCCTCGTTCTATGCCGAATTGCAGGTGACGCAGAAAGACGGCAAGGTGATCAAGCAGGAATTCGACATCGGCGCGCCGATGCGGGACCTGAACGAGCAACAGGCCAAGCTGGAAAAGAAATTCCGCGCGCTGGCAACGCCGCTTGTCGGCGCCGACAAGGTGGAAAGCATGGTCGCCGCCATTGCCGGGCTGGAAAACCAGGCCGCCATGGGCGGATGGCTGGCCCAAAGCCGGCTTGGCGCCTGATCCGGCAGGATCGGCTGTGGGCTGGGATTGTAGGGAGAGATGGCGTGTCCCTCGCTGACAAGCGCATTCTGCTGATCATCGCGGGCGGCATCGCGGCCTACCGCAGTCTCGACCTGATCCGCCGCCTGCGTGAGCGGGGGGCGGACGTGCGCTGCGTACTGACCAAGGGCGGCGCGCAGTTCGTGACGCCGCTCTCCGTCGCAGCCCTCAGCGAGAACAAGGTCTATCAGGATATTTTCAGCCTGACCGACGAGGCGGAAATGGGCCATATCCGGCTCAGCCGCGAGGCCGATCTGGTCGTGGTCTGCCCGGCCAGCGCCGACCTGCTGGCGAAGATGGCGAACGGCCTCGCCGACGACCTCGCCTCCACCGCGCTGCTGGCGACGGACAAGCCGGTGATGGTCTGCCCGACCATGAACGTGATGATGTGGCAGCACCCCGCCACCCAGGCCAACATGCTGACGCTGGAGGCGCGCGGCGTCATCCGTGTCGGCCCAGGCGCCGGCAACCTCGCCTGTGGGGAGATCGGCACCGGCAGGCTCGCCGAGGTCATGGACATCGTCGCCGCCGTCGAAGGCTTCTTCGCCGAGCAGGCAGGGCCAAAGCCGCTCGCCGGCCGCCACGCCATCGTCACCAGCGGCCCGACTTGGGAGGCGATCGACCCGGTCCGCTACATCGCCAACCGCTCCAGCGGCAAGCAGGGCCACGCCATCGCCGCCGCCCTGGCGAGGCTGGGCGCGCGGACGACGCTGGTCTCCGGCCCGACCAACATGGCAGACCCCGCCGGCGTCGATGTGATCCGCATCGAGAGCGCAAGGCAGATGTACGACGCCTGCCACGCCGCCCTGCCGGCGGATGTCGCTATTTGCGCCGCCGCAGTGGCGGACTGGCGCGTCGACCTGGACACCGACAAGAAGATCAAGAAGGACGGCAAGGGCCCGCCGCCGCTGCCGCTGGTCGAGAACCCGGACATCCTGCAAAGCCTCGGCCAGCTTGCCGCCAACGCCCGGCCCCGCCTCGTGGTGGGCTTTGCGGCCGAGACCGGCCAGGTGGTCGAGTACGCCCGGGCCAAGCTCTCCCGCAAGGGCTGCGACTGGATCGTCGCCAACGATGTCTCGCCCGGCACCGGCACCTTTGGCGGCGACGACAACACCGTGCATCTGGTCTCCGCCGAGACGGTGGAGGACTGGCCGCGCATGACGAAGGTCCAGGTGGCGGAACGACTGGCGGACCGCATCGCCGCGGCCCTGGCCGGAGCGCCGGCGTGAGTGCTGCGATCCCTGTCGCGATCCGGGTCCTCGACCATGCCGCGGACCTGCCGCTGCCCAAGTATGAGTCCGAACTGGCTGCCGGCTGTGACCTGCTGGCCGCCATTCCCAGCGGCGAAACCCTGACCCTTGGTCCCGGGGAGCGGGCGCTGGTGCCCTGCGGCATCGCCCTGGCCCTGCCCGCCGGGTATGAGGCGCAGGTCCGCCCGCGCTCGGGCCTGGCGCTCCGCCACGGCGTGACGGTGCTGAACGCGCCGGGCACCATCGACGCCGACTACCGCGGCGAAATCGGCGCGATCCTGATCAACCACGGCACAACCCCCTTCGCCATCGAGCGTGGCTTGCGGGTGGCGCAGCTCGTGCTCGCCCCGGTGACCCGTGCGCATTGGCTCCCGGTCGATGACCTTGATGAGACAGAGCGTGGTGCCGGTGGCTTCGGCTCGACAGGCCGGTAAAATTGCGAGCCTCATGCCCAAATTTTTGGCGTCATTGCGAGCCAGGCGGAAGGCCGGGCGAAGCAACCCACCGAAATCGCCGAGGTTGGCATTGCCACTTTCACTCGTGGCCCGCAATTACGATGGATAAGACGCCGCGCAGGAACGACAAGACATGATCGACTGGACTGACGACCAACTCGAACGCTATTCCCGCCACATCCTGCTGCCGGAGGTCGGCGGCGTTGGGCAGGAGAAGCTGCTGGAGGCCTCCGTTCTGGTGGTGGGCGCCGGCGGCCTGGGCGCGCCGATGCTGCAATACCTGGCCGCGGCGGGTGTCGGGCGGATCGGTGTGATCGATGGCGACACGGTTGACCTCTCCAACCTGCAGCGCCAGATCATCCACCGCACCCAGGATGTCGGCGTCTCCAAGGCGGAGAGTGCGGCGCGGATGATCCGCGACCTGAATCCCGACGTGCGCGTCGATCTCTACAAGGAGCGCATCACGGCGGCGAATGCTCTGGACGTGATCGCGCCCTACGCCATCGTCGCCGACGGCACCGACAATTTCGCGACGCGCTACCTGCTGAACGACGCCTGCCACCTGGCTGGCAAGACATTGGTCTCCGGCGCGCTGCTGCGGTTCGAAGGGCAGCTTTCGGTGTTCAAGAGCCACCGGGGCGATGGCCACCCCTGCTATCGCTGCCTGTTCCCTGAACCGCCTGCCCCGGGCTCGGTGCCATCGTGCTCGGAAGCCGGCGTATTCGGCGCAGTCGCCGGCGCGGTCGGCGTACAGCAGGCGGTGGAGGTGCTGAAGGAAATCCTGGGACTGGGCGAGAGCCTGTCGGGCCGGTTCATGATGTACGATGGGCTCTATACCGAATGGCGCAATATCAAGCTGCGCAAAAATCCCGCGTGCCCGCTTTGCGGCGAGCAACCCACGATCCGGGACCTGTCGATTCATGCGTGACAAGCCTGGCCTGGGGATCGTGATCCAGAGCAGCCGGGTCGATCGCGTCCACTATGCGCTGCTGTTTGCAGCCGGCGCGGCGGCGGTGGGGCGGCCGGTGACTCTGTTCTTCACCATGGCCGGGTGCAGGGCGCTGGAAGGCCTCCCCGCCCTGCTGCCGGCTGAGGATGGATGGTCGCCGCAGGAATACGACGCCGACCTGATGGCGAAGGGCATCGCCGGCTTTGCCGAACTGTGGGAAAGCCTGGAGGTACTCGATGTTCGTTTCCAGGCCTGCGATTCCGGACTGCTGGCAGCGGGGGTCAGCGCGCCGGCGGGCGTCGAAGTTACCGGCGTTGTCGGCTTCCTGGCCGATGTCGGCGCCGAAGCGCAATTGCTCTGGGTTTGAATCCCGGAGCTTGTTCCGCGGAG
>JAYPXD010000051.1:0-3592 GCA_038135395.1 Alphaproteobacteria bacterium
ACATAAGCCAAACGCCAACACGACCCGCCAAGCCTGACCACGTCGGTTAAAGGGACCAACCAACATCGTGGTGATCGTCACCGTGGTGATAGCCGCTACAAACAAAGCCGTCACAATCCGGTAATGGCCGGCTGCTTTGTAAGAATTAGCGCGCTTGATGCCCAGCTTATCTGGATCAGCGCCCAGCAGCTCCGCGATGCCAAGCTCCTCCGATTCCCGACCCCTGTCGGACAGTTTGGCCGCAAAGCGCGACAGGTCCAGCGTGTAGTGTTCGAAGTACAGGACGTTCGTTCGTCCGGTGGCCGTTTCAACCTCCTGCACGTTGCCATTGCGCAAGATGAGGCGGGGGCCCTCCGCCGTTGTCGTCAGCGCGCCGTATTCCGCCATCCACGTTTGGGTTTTCTTCGGGTCGCGCTCGTCGAAAAACAGGATGCCGCGCAATGCGTTTTCACCGCTGCGCTCACGCACATAAAACATCGTACCCGAACGCAGCGAACGGAACTTGCCGGCCTGGACCGCAAGCCCGGCCAAATCCTGCCGCTGCAGAAACTGCGTCTCCTTGAACGTGCGGAACGCCTCTGGCGCCAGGTAGAACGTCATGATCGCATTGGCGACCATCAATATCAGCCCGACCAGCAATCCGGGTTTGGCCAAAGCCCAGTCGCTCAACCCCGTCGCCCGCATCACCACCAACTCGCTGTCCTGCTGCGCCCGATAGTAGGCAAAAATAAGCGCCAGGCAGAGCGCAAGCGGGATCAAAATCGGCAATAAACGGGGCATCGCCAGCACCAGCAGCCATAGAAACGCATTCAACCCCATGCCGCCGCTCAGATTGTTCAAGAGCGGCAATGCGCTCCACAAAATGGCGATGGCGGCAAACACAGCCGTGATCAGCACGGTTGCCAACAAAATTTGCCGCGCCATATAGCGGGTGATATGCGAGAGGATCCTAGGCATAAACGCTCGTATAAGCGAAGCTTGGGAGAATGGCGAGGAGGTGTTACCGTCCGGGTTCGAACTGTGCCGGCATACCACACCGACAAGCCTTCGCTCGCTGACCGAAACAGACCATGGAAGGGCATCGCCCGATGCAGATCACATTTTCAGAGCCCGCTGACTCCAGCACCGATGCCATGGTGGTCGCAGTCGGCGCAGATTGCCTTTTGAGTCCTGCCGCCGAAGCGGCGGACCGGGCCACTGGCGGCGCTGTCAGGCGCGCAATTGCAGCCTCCAGGTTTTCCGGCAAGGCCGGTCAGTTCCTGGACCTGATGGCCCCCGCCGGCATCAATGCCGGCCGATTGGTTCTCGCTGGTGTCGGCGCCAGCGCGGATGCCACCGCGCGGACCTGGCAGGATTGGGCCGGCAATATCTATGGCCACCTGGCCGGCAGCGGCGCCGCCGCGGCGACGCTTCGGGTCGAAACCATGGGCGGGCCGGTCGCCGAAGCCGATGCCGCTGCGAACGCGGCGTTCGGCATTGCGCTCGCCAGTTATCGTTTCGACCGCTATCGCACCACCGAAAAACCGGACCAGAAGCCAAGCCTGAACCAGGTCGCCATTATGGTCGCCGGCTCGGCGGCAGCGCAGTCCGCCTACGCCCCCATGGCCGAAGTCGCTGCCGGCGTCGTTCTGGCCCGCGACCTGGTCAGCGAGCCGGCGAACGTGCTGTATCCGGAGACCCTGGCGGAGCGCTGCACGGCGTTAAGCGCGCAGGGCGTCGATGTCGAAGTCATGGACGAAGCCCGGATCGACGCTATCGGCATGCGCACTTTGCTGGCCGTCGGCATGGGCAGCGCCCGCGACAGCCGCGTCGTCGTCATGCGCTGGAACGGCGGCCCTGACGACCAGGCGCCGATTGCGCTGGTCGGTAAGGGCGTCACCTTCGACACTGGCGGCATCTCCATCAAGCCCGCTGCCGGGATGGAGGATATGAAGTGGGATATGGGCGGCTCGGCTTCTGTCATCGGCGCGATGCGCGCCATTGCGGGACGTAAGGCCAAAGCCAATGTCATCGGGATTGTCGGCCTGGTGGAAAACATGCCGTCCGCCAATGCCCAACGCCCAGGCGACGTCGTCACATCGCTCTCCGGACAAACCGTCGAAGTGATTAATACAGACGCTGAGGGCCGGCTGGTGCTGTGCGACCTGCTAACCTATGTGCAGCGGACCTATAAGCCACAGGCCATCGTTGACCTAGCGACACTGACCGGCGCGATTATCGTCGGCCTAGGCCATCATAATGCGGGCTTGTTCGCCTCTGACGACACACTGGCGGACGGCTTGACGGCTGCTGGCAAGTCCACCGGTGAGCCGGTCTGGCGTATGCCGCTGGGCGAGGAATACGACAAGGCGCTGAAATCTCAGATCGCCGACATGAAGAATGTCGGCGGCCGCGACGGCGGGTCCATCACTGCGGCGCAATTCCTCAAGCGCTTTATCGAAAACGACACGCCATGGGCGCACCTCGATATCGCCGGCATGGCCTGGAGTGGCGAGAATAAGCCGATTACGCCGAAGGGCGGCACCGGCTATGGCGTCCGTCTGCTCGACCGGCTGATTGCCGACCGGTACGAGCAATAGCTGGAGCCGCGGCCGTTGGAGGTGCACTTCCGCAATCTGGCCAGCAAGCCTCTGGAACGATGGCTGCCAACCCTGGCAGCCGAGTTCTATGGGCAGGGCCTGCGCCAACTCATACGGGTGGGGTCGGAGCCGCGGCTGCGGGCGCTGGATCAGGCGCTGTGGACGTTCGACCCGGGCTCCTTCCTGCCGCATGGCGCAGTGGGGGAAGGTGCGGAGGATAGCCAACCGGTTCTGCTGACGATGGGCAACGGCAACCCGAATGCCGCCACGGTCGTTCTGGCAGTTGATGACTGTAGCGCCCAGCCAGATGAGGGCTTCCAGCGGCTGGAATACCTGTTCGACCGCAACGATACCGCCGGCCGGAATGCGGCACGGTCCCGCTGGCGCGAGTGGCGCGAGCGCGGAATCGAGCCGATTTATTGGGAAGCGGATGCCCAGGGGTGGCGGCGCGCGGGTTAGTCGCGCCGCAATCAGTTGCCGTACGGCTTCCCGATGGCTATGAAGCGCCCGCCTAATCATTCCTATGGAGCCACCCAACCGATGGCCAGCGAACGCACACTTTCGATCATTAAGCCCGATGCCACCCGCCGCAACCTAACCGGTCAGATCAACGCCCGGTTCGAGGCCGCGGGCCTACGCATCGTCGCTCAGAAGCGCCTGCAACTGACCCGCGCGCAAGCGGAAGGCTTTTACGCCGTTCACAGCGAACGGCCTTTCTTCGACGACCTCTGCTCCTTCATGACCTCCGGCCCGGTGGTCGTTCAGGTCCTGGAAGGCGATAACGCTGTCGCCGAGAACCGCCGCATCATGGGCGCCACCAACCCGGCCAACGCCGACGAGGGCACCATCCGCAAGGACTTCGGCGAATCGATCGAAGCGAACTCCGCCCACGGTTCCGACAGCGCGGAGAACGCGGCGATCGAGATCGCCTATTTCTTCGCGCAGACGGAAATCGTCGGCTAATTCAGCACCGCCGACCGACCCTACAGGTGCTCATGCCAAATTTTACGGCC
>JAYPXD010000051.1:3602-16491 GCA_038135395.1 Alphaproteobacteria bacterium
GGTGAATCTGCTGTAACTCTATGAATGGCGGCCAACATCCCCTGATCCAATGACTCCATTTGATCGGGCGTTGCTCTAATTCAGCACCGCCGACCGACCCTACAGGTGCTCATGCCAAATTTTACGGCCTGCAGCACCTGTCCCGGTTCGATCTGGTAGCCAACAATCCCTGCTGCTTCCGCCGCTGCCACATCGCGCGGCTGGTCGCCGACCAGGAAACTGCGCGCCAGATCCACGCCCCAAGCTTTTGCCAGTTCTGAGATCATGCCCGGCTGCGGTTTGCGGCAATTGCATGCGCGCGTGTAGATCCCGCTCCCTGCATCCGGATGGTGTGGGCAAAAACGATAGGCGTCGATCCATGCGCCGGTCCGCGCCAATTGCCGGCTCATCCACTGATGCAGCGCATCGACATGCGCCGGCGTATAAAGCCCGCGCGCGATTCCGGATTGATTGGTGACGACAAAGGCAAGCGCGCCGCTCTGGTTCACCAGCCGCACCGCCGCCTGCGCCCCCGGCAGCCAGCGAAATTTGGCGATATCGTAGAGATAGCCGACGTCGTTGTTCAGACAGCCGTCACGGTCGAAGAATACCGCCGGACGCCCCGCCATGCTCAGCCCCAAAGCGCCGCCGGCGGCGGATGCAGCAGGCTGCCCTCATAGGTCAGAGCAGGCTCGCGGTCTTTGGCCAACAGCAGCGGTCCGTCCAGGTCCACGATGCTGGCCCTCGCTGCCACCAGGGTCGCCGGCGCCATCGCCAGCGACGACCCCAGCATGCAGCCGACCATAACGTCCAGCCCCAGGCGCTCTGCGTCCTCCAACACCGCCAGCGCCTCGGTCAGGCCGCCGGTCTTGTCCAGCTTGATATTGACCAGGTCATAGCGCTCGGCAATCTGCCCAAGATCGGCGCGAGTATGAAAGGCTTCGTCGGCGCAGATCGGCAAGGGATGTTCGAATGTCGCCAACACCTGATCCTGGCCAGCCGGGACCGGTTGTTCGACCATGGCGACGCCCAGATCAGCCATCGCCTGGCAAAGCGCCTGGACAGTGTCGGGCGAAGCCCCCTCGTTTGCATCGACAATGAGCTTGGCCATGGGAGCCGCGGCGCGGATATTCGCCACCCGTTCCCGATCCATCGCATCACCGGCCAGCTTGACCTTCAAGAGGGGCCGTGCGGCCTGCGCCGCCGCTGCCGCCGCCATGGCATCGGGCGAATCCAGGGACAGGGTGTAGGCGGTCGTCAGAACCGGCGGCGACGGCAAGCCGGCCAATTCCCAGGCGCGCCGTCCGGTTCGCTTGGCCTGCATATCCCAAAGAGCGCAATCCAAAGCATTGCGGGCGGCGCCCGCCGGCAACAGCGAAGCCAGTTCAAGCCGGCCGGCGCCCGCTTGCACGGCGTCGCGCACGCCTTCGATCTGGGCCAGAACACTTTCAATGCTCTCGCCATAGCGGGCATAGGGCACGCACTCGCCGCGGCCTTGCAAGCCGTCAGCGACAATCGTCGCCGTCACGACATGCGATTCAGTCCGCGCCCCACGGGCTATCGCAAACTGGCCACGGATCGGGAACCGCTCGGCTATCGCCTTTAGCTGGCGCATAGCTTCTCCAAAGCATCGACAATCGGCCCTGTGCCGGTCGCCAATGGATCGACGCACGGCAGGCCAAACCGATCCTCGACGCTTTTCAGCAGCCGTTCGGCGGCGCCGGGCGACAGAAGATGAGTGTCGATACTGACCCCGACAAACCGGCATTCCGGATTGGTCAGCGTTGCCATCGACCGATAGGGCTGGAAACAATCCTTCAAGTCCGGGATCGGTGCATGCGGCAGGCCCCGCATATGCTTTCGCGTCGGCTCATGACACAGCACCAGAGCATCCGGTTGCGCCCCATGCAACAGACCTAGCGTGACGCCAGCAAATGCCGCATGAAACAGCGAGCCCTGGCCCTCGACGATATCCCAATGGTCCGGATCGTTTTCGGGCGTCAGCCATTCCGCCGCGCCGGAGATGAAGTCGGAAATCACCGCGTCGATGGCCACGCCCCGCTCGGAAATGAAAATGCCGGTCTGGCCGGTTGCGCGGAAATCCACCTTCAGGCCGCGCTTTTCCATCTCCTTGGTAATCGCCAGCGCCGTATACTTCTTACCGACAGAACAATCGGTGCCGACCGTCAGGCACCGCATCCCCGAGCGTTTGAAGCCTTTGCCGGTATTGAACGTCTGGTCGGTATACCGCACATCGAACAGCTTGCGCCCGCCCTTGGCTGCGGCAGCTGCCACTGCCGGCAAGCGCCCAAGCCGGACATGCAGGCCGCTGGCGACGTCCATTCCCAGGTCCAGAGCCCTGACGATGGTATCCGTCCAATGCTCCGGCATCGACCCGCCGGAGTTCGCCACCGCGACGATCAGGGTCTTGGCGCCCCGCGCGGCCGCCTCCTCCAGCGTCAGGTCGGCCAGCCCGGTATCGGCCTTGCATCCGGGCAGACGCAACTGGCCAACGCACCATTGCGGCCGCCAATCGGCAATACCGTGCGCCGTCTTCGCCGCGAGTTGATCGCCAACATCGCCCAAAAACAAAAGGTAAGGACGTTCCACTGAGTCGCCTCCCGACTATCGCACAGAATTTGAACAAGCCTGAAGTTCTAAGTCCTAACACTACCGGATGTAAACGATAACAGTTGTGCCGGCCCTGGACCGCCCCCACCTGCTAACGGTATGCTGGTCGGGTATTTTGCTATACAGCATTCATCGAAAGGACAGACAGCGATGGCTATGAGTTGGTCGCACACGGTGCTCTATGTCAAAGACACAGAAAAAATGTTGGATTTCTACACGCGGGTTATGGGTTTTCAGATCACCGACCGCGGTATGATCGGCAACCGGACGTCGGAGATCATTTTCCTGAGCCAGGACCCGAGCGAACACCACCAGATCGGTATGCTGCCGGTCCGCAAAGACGTCGGCGCCAGCAACAGCGTCGCCCATATCGCCTTCCGGATCGAAGGCCTGACCGAATTGCGCGGCCTGATCACGGCGCTGCGGGGCGAGTCCATCGAGATGCGGCCGACAAGCCATGGCAACACCTGGTCGATCTATTTCCAGGACCCAGAGCAAAACGGCATCGAAGTGTTTTGCGACACCCCTTGGCATGTCAGCCAGCCGGCCGGCAAATTGTGGGACATGGACGCGGACGACGCCACGCTGATGGCGTGGACGAAACAAGAGTTCGAGGGCGAACCTGGCTTCGCCGCCCGCGACGCCTACCACACGCGGCGGGCGGAAACCCTCCCCTCGGGGCAACGCCAACCTGCGGCGGCGTTCCATTGGGTGGGCCGCCGCCGACCGCGCTGCATAGCAGATCCCGGTTCGATTGGATCGGGTGAATCTGCTCTAAACCTAATGATTAGAACATCTTACCCCGATCAAATTGATCGACTTGGCGATGCAATTTGATCGGGCGATACTCTAGCGCCCATAATACGCTGTTACCGTTTTTTGTGCCACTTCCTGCAGGAAGCGTGCCATGTCTTTGTCGATTTTGCCGTAGTAATCATAGCTGTTGCCCACAGGCGACTTGCCATAAATGCTAGCAAACACCGTCGCAGCGGCAAGGTATGTGCCGATCAGGTCGGGGTGCGAGCCATCGAAGGATTTGTGCAACATCAGGTCCGGGCGCTGCTTATAGGCCTCCTCAAACGCCAATCCGACCGGAATGACCAGAGCGCCGACGGCATTGCCGGCCTCGGTGTATTCTTTTGCCAAAACAGCGGTCATGCCGGGATCGGCCCGCTTGTGCGGCGGCACATAGGCATGGGTCATATAAAGCGCGGTCTCCCCGCCGGCTGCTTTGATCTTGGCAGCGAACTCCGTAACCGTGGCCTTGAATTCCGCCGGCCGTTTTTTCGACCAGCCGAGCGCGCTGCCGCCCTGCAAGATCACCACGTCGAACGGCTTTTTCACCCGCAGACGGTCATTGAGAATATAGCTGTCGATCACGTGGTCAGAGAGCGCGCCGCCGCTGATGGTGACGGACTTGTACTTCAGGTCGCTTTCATCCCCCAGGCCGGCAGCCGCCACCATCCGGCGGACATGGTTGTGCACGCTGTCGCCGTAATAGAGATAGCTATTGCCGACGAACAGCACGTGCGTCGGGTTCGAATTGTTCAGGTTCTTAACAGCTGGCGCAGGCGTCTGTGCCGCAGAAACGCCGGCGGCAAGGCACATGGCGAAGGCGGCAAGCGCGCCTAACAGGTGGGACCGGGTCGACATCGGGTTTGGCTCGAAAAGTCAGCATCCGCTTCAAGAACGAACCTGAAAACTTTAGGAGAATTTCCGCAATTGCAAAGGCGAATTCGTCACCACCAACGGTTAGTAGGCGAATTCCCGATAGAGCGGATCGACGCTTTCGCCCCACCGCTCATAATACGCTTTCAGTTTGGCAGCCGCCGGCGATTGACCGGTCGCCACAATGTGCTCCAGCTCTTCAAGGAAGCCCGTTTCGTTGTTGCCGGCGCCATCGAGCCGACCGCGGGCCTGCAAACCTGCGCGCGCTATTTTCAGCACCTCGCGCCCCTGGTCCGCCAGCGTCCTGCCGCGGAACGGGGTTGCCAGCCCCAGCCGCGGGGCTTCATCGCGAAGGTGGTTGCGCTCCTCCGCGGTCCAGTCCTTGACCATATCCCAGGCGGCGTCCAGCGCAGTCTGGTCGTACAACAGCCCGACCCACAGCGCCGGCAGCGCGCAAAGCCGCTTCCAGGGGCCGCCGTCGGCGCCGCGTAGCTCCAGATAACGCTTCAGCCGCACTTCCGGGAAAGCGGTGGTGACGTGGTCGGCCCAATCGTCCATCCCAGGCTTATCGCCTTTGCGCACGACATAGCCCTGGTCTTCGGCCTCCACCTCGCCCGCCAGAAACTTGCGGAACGAGCGCCCGGCCATGTTCACGTACTCGTCACCCCGATGAATGAAGTACATCGGTACGTCGAGGATATAGTCGGTATAGCGCTCGAAGCCGAACCCATCCTCGAAGACAAAATCCAGCATGCCGCAGCGCGCCGGGTCGGTATCCGTCCAGACATGGCTGCGCAACGACATAAAGCCGTTCGGCTTGCCCTCTTTGAACGGAGAATTCGCAAACAACGCCGTCGCCAGCGGCTGCAAGGCAAGGCTGACACGGAACTTTTTCACCATGTCGGCTTCACTGGAATGATCAAGATTCACCTGCACCGTGCAGGTGCGCTGCATCATGTCCAACCCCAGCGAACCGACTGTCGGCATGTATTGCCGCATGATGCGGTAGCGGCCCTTGGGCATCCACGGGATTTCGTCCCGCCGCCATTTCGGGTCAAAGCCCATGCCCAGCATGCCCAGCCCCAGGTCGCGGCACACCGTCCGCACCTGGCCGAGGTGGGTGTGCACTTCTTTGCAGGTCTCGTGGATCGTCTCCAACTGTGCGCCGGAAAGCTCGAACTGGCCGCCCGGTTCCAAGGTGATCGACCCGCAGGCGTCGTCGCGCAATGCAATCACATTGCCACGTTCCAGGACCGGCTCCCAGTCGAACCGCTCCGCCAGTCCGCGCAACAGTGCGCCGATTCCGTCTGGCCCCTCATAGCTGGGACGAGACAGGTCAGACAGGCGAAATACCAGTTTTTCGTGCTCGGTTCCGATCCGCCAAGCGTCCGGCGTCCGACACCCGGACTCGAACCAACCGACCAATTGGTCCCTGCCTGTGATGGGCGCGCCGCCCGAATGATTTGCCATGCACGCAGCCCTGATGCACCGGATGGAAAATTTGGCTATCCCTGGCCACGTACCTGGATATCGCCGTCGCCTGCAATGGCCTGCCCGATTGCGAGAGCAGCGATTGCAGCCGTTTCTGCGCGCAGGATACGCGGTCCGAGAGCCACGCGCGTAACAAACGGAAGTTCTGAAATTCCGTCAAGCTCAGCCGACGCAAAACCGCCTTCCGGCCCGATCATTAATCCCCAGGAACGGGGCGGCGCGGTATCGTCATCTTCATCGAACAATCCGTCCAGCGCATCGGCAATCGGAATTCCAAGCCCACTTTCATCGCACCATAACAATGCCCGCTCTGCCGGCCATTCCTTCAGAAAATCGGCCAGCCGCCAACTTGGCGTCACCTCCGGCACGTCCAACCGCTCGCATTGCTCGGCCGCTTCGATGGCGATCCGCTCCATCCGCTCCGGGTTAAGCCGCTCGCTGAAGGAACGCTGGGTCGCGACGGGAATAAATTTCGTCACACCCAACTCTGTACCTTTTTGCAGGATCAACTCCAGCGCCGGCCGTTTCGGAACGCCGAAGGCCAGCCATGGCCCGTCAACCCGCATCTGCCGCTGCAACTGCTGGCGCATGCGCAGCCCAGCCCGGCGCCGGTCATGTCCATCGATCTCCGCCAGCCACAACCCGTCCCTACCGTTGAAAACCTGGACCGACGAGCCAACGGCACAGCGCATGACCCGCAAAAGATAGTGCGTCTGTTCCGGGCCGAGCGTGACCACGGCATCGGGCACAAGCGCTGCGTCAACAAACAGGCGCGGCAGTGAGGAATTTTCTATAACATCGGTATTCGTCATCCTGCCAATATGAGCGTGATTTGCCGCCCTACAAATGATTTCTGATCGTCCATCTCTTTCCCGCAATCCCATCGACGCCAGCGATATTCGCCGCAGCATTGCCGAGCGCGTATTCCCAGCCAAATGGCATCCCTATGCAAGGCTGGCGCGGTTGGATCGACCGATCGGCACATGGCTATTGTTGCTACCGTGCTGGTGGGGCCTCGCACTCGCGGTCAGCACGACGCACGGCGGCTTTGCCGGAGCCCTGGGGTATGGATTGCTGTTCACCGTCGGTGCCCTGGCGATGCGCGGCGCGGGCTGTACCTATAACGACATTGTCGACCGTGACTTCGACGGCCGCGTTGCGCGCACGGCGCTGCGGCCCATCCCGTCCGGCGAGGTCAGCCTTACGCAGGCGTGGGTGTTTCTCGTGCTGCAACTGGTCATCGGCTTCGTCGTCCTGATCACGTTGAACCCGATGGCCATCGCGGTCGGACTCGGCTCGATCCCCATCGTCGCGGCCTATCCCTTTGCCAAACGGGTGACCCACTGGCCCCAGGCCGTGCTGGGCTTGGCGTTCAACTGGGGCGTGCTGGTCGGATATGCTGCCCTGGCCAGCGCCCTGACTCTACCGGCACTGCTGCTGTACGGCGCCGGGCTGGCCTGGACCCTGGGCTATGACACCATCTACGCCCACCAGGATAAAGAAGACGACGCCATCGTCGGCGTCAAAAGCACGGCGCTGCTGTTCGGCGAGCGGACAAAGCCCTGGCTTCTGGCGTTCTATGGCGGGGCGGTCGCATTGATTGCCGGCTGTGGCTGGATCGCCACACTGGGCTTTGGGTTTTGGATCGGGCTTGCAATTTTGGCTGGACATTTCGCCTGGCAGATTTCATCGCTGCGGATCGACGATCCGGACGATTGCCTGGTGAAATTCAAGTCCAACCGGGATGCTGGCCTGATCGTTACAGCCGCTCTCCTGCTGGGATGGATATAGCAATTGGAGCTTGACGAGTTTATCCGCGCCAATACGAAAATCACGGCGACGGCATTGGTCCCTGAAATCCGGCTTCACCTCGCGACCGAACTGACGCCGCTGTGGCATGCGACGGAATCCTACCTGAACCAGGTCAATATCGGTGCGCCCTTTTGGGCGTTTGCCTGGGTCGGCGGGCAGGCTTTGGCGCGGTACCTGCTGGATGACCCGGATGTCGTCCGCGGCCTCCATGTGGTCGATATCGGCAGCGGTGGCGGCATCGTGGCGATCGCGGCCGCCATGGCCGGCGCCGAGCACGTGACGGCCCTGGACATTGATCCGGTCGCCGCCATGGCCTGCACGGTGAATGCCTCGCTCAACCGGGTTGAAGACCGGATCACCGCGGCCGAAGGCGATGCCATCGGCTATGATTTCGCCCCTTATGACCTGATCCTGGTCGGCGATGTTTGCTACACGCGCGGCGAGTCGGAGGACCTGACGCATCATCTCCGCCGTGCGGCTGCGCCCGTCCTGTTCGGCGACCCTGGCCGCCAATTCATGCCGCGCAAAGGCATCCACCAGGTCGCGACTTACACCGTCGAAACCAGCCAGGAAATTGAAGCCAAACCGATCACCGAGGCCAGCGTCTGGCGCATGGTCGGGCTGTAGGCGTCGGCGCTAACTCATAAACCGTCCGCCGTTCACGTCCAGGCACGCGCCGGTGATATAGCTGGCGTCGTCGGAGGCGAGAAACAGGATGGCCGCGGCGATTTCCTCCGGCCGCGCCGCCCGTTTCATCGGGATCTCGCCCAGCCGTCGCCGCATTTCCGCCTGATCGAGTGCTTCATAGCGGGTGCGCACCCGGTCGGTGAACACCGTGCCAGGCGCAACCGCGTTCAACGTGACGCCATTCCCGGCCTCCTCAAACGCCAGCTTGCGGGTAAAGCCCAGGACCGCAGCCTTGGCGGTGGAATAATGCACGTTGGAAATCTCGCTGATGCTGCGCCCCGCCACCGAGGCCAGGTTGACGATCCGGCCATAGCCGCGCGAGCGCATGCCGGGCAGCACCGCCCGCGTCACCAGAAAGGCGCTGGTCAGGTTGATGCCGAGGAAGCGGTTCCATTCCTCCAGGCTCAGCTCCTCAATCGGCTTTGGGTTGGCGCCGAAGCCGACATTGTTGACCAAGATATCCGCCGGCCCCAAGGCCACTTCCGCCTCGCCGACGGCCCGGGCGACCTGCGCCTCATCGGTTGCATCCGCCTGGATATAAGCCAGCCGCTGGGCGTCCTGGCCGGCATCGCGGCGCAGAGCCTGGACGAAATCGCTCTCCGCGGGCTCCTGGTCGATCACGGCCAGCCGCCCGCCCTCGCCCAGGTAGCGCAAGGCGACGGCGCGGCCGATGCCCTTTGCGCCGCCGGTCAGGATGGCGGTTTTGTCCTCGAATCGTCGCATCTGCATAAGCTTTTCCTCCGGTTTATTCCGCCAATCATGCGGCGTGTGCGGCTTCGGCGGCAAGCGGGGTCTTGTGAGCGCGCGTTTCGGGTGGAACACTCTGGCCCAGCGCACCTACGCTGACCGCAACGAAACGGAAGGAAACCCTCTCATGCGTCTAGCCGACAAAGTCGCCATCATCACCGGCGGAGCCCACGGCATGGGCAAGTCCACCTGCGAAATCTTTGCGCGCGAGGGCGCCAAAGTTGTCATCGCTGACGTGGACGACAAGGCCGGCCAGGAACTGGCGCAGCAGCTGACCAGCCAGAACCTGACCGCCATGTTCCACCACCTGGATGTCACCAGCGAGGCCGACTGGGCCGCCACGGTGAAGGCCGCGGTCGATGCGTATGGCAAGCTCGATTGCCTGGTGAACAACGCGGGCATCTCCGGCAGCGCCATCGACGACCTGGACGATACCGAAATGTGGAACCGGCTGATGGCGATCAACTCGACCGGGCCGTTCTATGGCATCAAATACTGTGCGCCGGAGATGAAAAAGGTCGGCGCCGGCGCCATCGTCAACATCTCTTCGATCAGCGGCATCATCGGCCAGGGCTTCATCCACCCCGGCTATAATGCGTCCAAGGGCTCGGTCCGGTTGCTGACCAAGCAGGCGGCGAGCCGGTTCGGACCGGACAATATCCGCGTCAACAGCGTTCATCCCGGCCTGATGCCGCCGATGCGCACCAGCGGCAAGACCGCAGATCCGGTGACACGCGCCAAGATGCTGAAACGCGTGCCGTTGGGCCGCAACGGCGAGGTCTGGGAGGTCGCCAACGCCACCCTGTTCCTGTGCTCCGACGAGGCCAGCTATATCACCGGCGCTGAATTGCACGTGGATGGCGGCCACTGCGCCGTTTAGAGCATCGCCCGGTCAAAAGGAATCGCCAGGGCGATCTATTTGTCGGAATAAGATGCTACAATCATTAGATTTAGAGCAGATTCACCCGATCCAATCGGATCGGGATCTGCGCTAGTCGCGTCCGGCCCCGGTTCATCACCGGGACCGCTCCCCGCTACAACCGACGGACCCATGCCGACCCACACCATCCCCTTTACCGAACCCGAAGCCCTGGCACGCGCGGCGCTGGAAATGCCCTACCTGGAGCTATTGCTTGGCATGAAGGCAGGCACGCTGCCGCGCTCGACCATGATGGAGTCGCTCGATTTTCATATGGAAGAGGCGGAAGCCGGGCGGGTCGTTTTCACCGGGACGCCGCACCGGGCTTTCTCCAACCCGCTTGGCGGGCTGCATGGCGGCTGGTACGCAAGCTTGCTGGACTCGGTGATGGGCAGCGCGGTGCAGTCCACCTTGGCCAAGGGCCAGGGCCAGACCACGCTGGAGGTCAAAGTCAACTTCGTCCGCGCCGCCAAGCTCGACGGCCGCCCGGTACGCTGCGAGGCCCGCGCCCGCCATGTCGGCCGGCGAACAGGCACAGCGGAAGGTGACATCATCGACGCCGATGGCAAGTTGCTCGCGCATGGCAGCACCACTTGCCTGATCCTCGATTTTTAGCGTGCGCCATTTTCTGGCGCCAATTCGCCCCTTGCATCAATCGGCCTAATTTCCTACGTCCGCATGCATTAGCTGTTTCGCGGCGCAAAAAGATGCCGGTTTCATTGGCGCACAGATAGGCTCTTTTCGCGCGCCACCAATTCGATAGGGAGGCTTCGCGCCACCATGGATACAATGATCGCCACCGAAGGCCTGACCAAGGTATTCGGCGCGAAAACTGTGGTCGACTCTGTAACCCTTCAGGTCAACCGCGGCGAAGTTCTGGGATTTCTGGGACCTAACGGCGCTGGCAAATCCACCACCATGAAGATGATCACCGGTTATCTGCGGCCGACAGCCGGCAGATCCGCCATTTGCGGGCAGGACGTGCTGGACAACCCGATCGAGGCCAAGCGGCATCTGGGCTATCTGCCCGAAGGCGCGCCGCTGTATCCGGATATGAGCCCGCGCGGCTTTCTGATGTTCATCGCCGCCATCCGCGGCCTCCGTGGCGCCGAAAAGGCCAAGCGCGTCGATCAGGCTATCGCCATGACGCAACTGGCAGAGGTTCTGGCGCAACCGATCGAAACCCTTTCGAAGGGATTCAAGCGCCGCGTCGGCCTGGCGCAGGCGCTGTTGCACGATCCCGATGTGCTGATCCTGGACGAGCCGACGGACGGCCTCGACCCAAACCAGAAGCACGAGGTCCGCAAGCTGATCCACGACATCGCGCCGACCAAGGCGATTATCATCTCCACCCACATTCTGGAGGAGGTGGAGGCCGTCTGTTCGCGCGCGGTCGTCATTGCGCAAGGCCGTGTCATCGCCGACGACACGCCAGCCGGCTTGATTGCCCGCTCGCCAAGGCATGGCGCCGTCACGCTGACGGTCGCTGCGGCGCGGGCCGAAGCGGTCAAAAATGCCCTCGGCAGCATCACCGGGGTTGGGGCTGTGCAACAAGGCAAGGCGAACGGTAAGGGCGTGTTACTGACCGCCTTCGCCAAGGACGGCGCCGACGTCGCCACCGCAATCGCCGAGCGCGCGGCGGCGGAGCACTGGCCGATCAGTAACCTGCACACCGAGCGCGGAGACCTCGACAGCGTGTTCCGCTCGCTGACCAACCCGACTGCACGGAAGGCCGCTTAAGACCATGGGCAACGTGCCAACCATTTTCCGCCGGGAATTCGCCGGCTATTTCGCAACGCCGGTGGCGTTCATCTTTATCATCATTTTCCTGGCGCTGGCCGGCTCGTTCACGTTTTACCTCGGGTATTTCATCGAGCGCGGCAACGCCGACCTGCAAACCTTCTTCCTGTTCCATCCCTGGCTTTATCTGCTGTTGATTCCGGCGGTCTCCATGCGGCTGTGGGCGGAGGAGCGCAAACAGGGCACGATCGAACTGTTCCTGACCCTGCCCATCAGCATCGCCGAGGCCGTGGTCGGCAAGTTCCTGGCGGCCTGGGCCTTTGTCAGCCTGGCGCTGGCGCTGACATTCCCGATGTGGATCACGGTCAACCTGCTGGGTGAGCCAGACAATGGTGTGATCGCGGCCGGCTATATCGGCTCTCTGCTGATGGCCGGAGCCTATCTCGCCATCGGCTCCTGTCTCTCGGCCCTAACCAAGAATCAAGTCATCGCTTTCGTTCTCACGATCACCGTGTGCTTTCTGTTTACCGCCGGCGGCTCCAGCGTCGTGCTTGGGCTGGTCCAGGGCTGGGCGCCGGAGGTTGTGGTGAACGCCGTGCAAAGCCTCAGCTTCATGACTCATTTCCAGAATATCTCAAAAGGCGTCATTTATGTGCCGGACGCCATCTTCTTTGCCGCGGTCATCCTGTCCTGGCTTGTGGCAAACATCCTGATTGTCGACCTGAAGAAGGCGGATTGATCCCATGAGCGATTCCGTCACCAACCCCGTGCGTCAACGGAACCTGCTGTCCGTAGTAGGCCTGCTGGTCGTCGCCGTGCTGTTCATCGGCTTTATCATGCTGGCGAACCAAGTGTTCCGGTCTGCCCGTGTCGATCTGACTGAAGACAAGCTGTTCACCTTGTCCGAAGGCACCAAAAAAGTGTTGCGCGCGATCGATGAGCCGGTCCGCCTGCGCTTCTATTACTCCTCCCGCATTGCCAAAGATTTGCCTGACGTTGGCATCTACGCCCAACGGGTGCGCGATATGCTGGAGGAATACGCCGACCTGTCGAATGGCAAGATCCGACTTGAAGTATATGACCCGCAGCCATTTACGGATCAGGAAGACCTGGCCGTTGCCGTTGGCCTTCAGGGCGTGCCGATCGACCAGGGCGGAGATTTGGTCTATTTCGGCCTTTCCGGTACAAACGCCACGGACGAGCAACAGGTTATCC
>JAYPXD010000052.1:0-11197 GCA_038135395.1 Alphaproteobacteria bacterium
GTGCTGGAGCGGATGAAGAAGGCGCTGGCCGGCGGCGCAGTCGCCCGCCAGGCGCTGTTGCTGCCGGAGGTGGTGGAACTGGAGCCGGCCGCAGCCGACCGCCTCGCCGACCGCAGCCACGAGCTTGCCGAACTCGGCCTGGTAATTGAGGCCTTTGGCCACGGCGCAGTCGTAGTGCGTGAGACGCCGGCCCTACTGGGCCATACCGATTGCGCCGCTTTGGTGCGCGACCTGGCGGACGAGTTGGAGTCATGGGATTCGACCCATGGCCTGCGCGAACGCCTCGACGCGGTTTGCGGCACCATGGCCTGCCATGGCAGCGTCCGCGCCGGGCGTCCGCTCAACATGGCGGAGATGAACGCTCTGTTGCGCGAAATGGAGGTCACGCCGCATTCCGGCCAGTGCAACCATGGCCGGCCGACCTATGTCGAACTGAAGCTCAGTGACATCGAACGCCTGTTTGCGAGGCGATAATTCCGACCGCAGGCTTGCGATAGCCAGACCGGCCCGGCCTTTGTATGCTGCGCCCAGAATCCTATCCCCCTTAAGGACTTTCTATCATGACAGAGCGCCTTGGTTTTATCGGACTCGGAGCCATGGGGGCGCCCATGGCCAAACGCCTGCTAGGCGGCGGCTATCCATTGCTGGCGTTCGACCAGAATCCTGTGGCTCTGCAAAAGCTGGTTGATGCCGGGGCAGAGGCGGCAGGCTCGGTCAAGGAAGTGGCGGACAACGTTGAGTGCGTGTTGGTCAGCCTACCGACGCCGGACGTGGTCAAGGCCGTGGCGCTCGGCGCAGGCGGGGTCTGCGAGGGCAGCCGGGTCAAGACCTTCATCGACCTGTCGACCACCGGCCCACGCATGGCCCAGTCCGTCGCAGAGGGCCTGGCAAAGCATGGCATCACGCAGATGGATTCACCGGTTTCCGGCGGCGTCGGCGGTGCTGAAAAAGGCACGTTGGCCGTCATGGTCGCCGGGCCGGAGCCGCTGTGGGACCGTTATAAGCCTGCGCTGTCTTTCATCGGCAAGCCGTTCTTCGTCGGCGAAACCGCCGGCCATGGCCAGATGATGAAGCTGCTGAACAACTACCTCTCCGCCACTGCCATGGTAGCGACCGCCGAAGCATTCGTCGTTGGCGCCAAGGCTGGGCTCGACGCGGACGTGATGGTCGACGTGATCTGTGCCGGCAGCGGCATGAACACTGCTGTGCGCGACAAGTTCCCGAAGTCGGTGCTGACCCGCACCTTCGACTATGGCTTCCGCACCGAACTGATGCACAAGGACGTCAAGCTGGCCATTGAGGAAGCAGAGGCGCTGGGCGTGCCGATGTGGCTAGGCCAGCCGATGCGCCAGTGGTGGAGCCTGGCCCTGCAACGCGGCGGCACCGGCGAGGATTTCACCCACATCGTCCGCTACATGGAGGAGATGGCCGGCGGCGTCGAAGTCCGTTCCCGCAAGAATGCGCCGAAAGAGTAGTCCAAGAAAGGATTCAGCCCTTGGCCACCAACAAGATCGCACTCGTCACCGGCGCCGCCAGCGGGATAGGGCGCGCTAGCGCCTCCCGCCTCGTCAAGCGAAACATCACGACCGTGATGCTGGACCGTTCGCCTGAAGTCATGGCAGTAGCGGACGAATTCAATAGCTCTGGCCATACGGCTATCGGCCATGTGGTAGAGCTAACGGATGCAGCCGCCCTGCAATCCTGTCTGGATGGTCTATTGTCCGAGCATGGCGCAATCGACATCATCGTCAACAACGCCGGCATCCATCCCAAGAAAGCGGGTGGAAAGTTCCTGGTTGAGGAAATTTCCCTCGCTGACTGGCAGCGGGTAATGGCCGTGAACCTCAACGCGCCGTTCCAGATTTGCGCCGCGCTCTTGCCCGCAATGAAGGCCAAGGGCTGGGGCCGCGTCGTTAACATCAGCTCCAGCGGCGCCAGACGGCGGCCTGTGGTGCCGAGTTCGCATTACATCGCCTCCAAATCCGGCATTATCGGCCTTACCCGCTGCATTGCCGAGGAAGGCGCGCGGCAAGGCATCACTGCCAACGCCATCTGCCCCGGTCCGATCAAGACCGGCCTGACCACCAGTTCCTCGCCAGAGGCGATTGCCCGTCTCACAGCGGAAATTCCGGTTGGGCGCTATGGCGAGCCGGACGAAATCGCGGCAATGGTCGAGTTTCTCGTGTCCAACGACGCTTCCTTCGTGACCGGCGCGGTGATCGACGTCAACGGCGGCTCCGCCATGGCTTAGGTCCCTGGCGGCCTGCGGCACACGGGCACTCCGCAGCCCGCCTTGCTTGAATCCTGGCTCCACGGGCGTAGCATTCTCCTATGGTACAAATTGCAATCGGGCCGGATTGCTCCGGCCCTGGAGGATATGCCCCATGAAAGTCGGAACCGATATCAGCGTGCTGGCCCAGCCTGGCCGCCCCGATGCTGCCGTCCTGGCAGAACACCTCGCCCTTGCCGATCTGGCTGAGCCGTTGGGTTTCGACTCTCTGTTCGGGCTCGAGCACCACTTCACCGGCTATTCGATGTCGCCGAGCCCGCTGCAATTGCTCAGCTATTACGCTGCCAAGACCAGCCGCATCACGCTGGGCACCTGCGTGATCGTGCTGCCCTGGCACGATCCGATCCGGGTGGCGGAGCAGATCGCCTACCAGGATCTGCTCTGCGGCGGGCGCTGCATGTTCGCTTGCGGACGGGGGGCGGCGACCAAGGAATACGAGGGCTTCCGCGTGCCCATGGAGGAAGCCCGCCCGCGCTTTGCCGAAAGCGCCCAGCTCATCACCAAGGCGCTGCGCGACGAGGTGTTCGAGTGGGATGGTGAGTTCTATAAAATCCCGAAAATGTCGATCCGGCCCCGGCCAATGTCGCATCCGGAGCGGCGTTTCTATGCCTCCTCCGTCAGCCCGGAATCGGCGGAGATCATGGCCAAGCTCGGCTTCGGCATGATGGTCATCATGCAGAACGAGTGGAACAAGGCCGCCGCCGATATCCAGAAATACCGGGACATCGCCATCAGCGTCGGCCACACGCCGACGCCGCCGGTGATCCTAACCAACGTCTCCTGCGCCGAAAGCCGGGATGAGGCGCAGGAACGGGCGCTGCAATACCTGGGAGCGAAATGGGACTCGATCGACAACCACTACAACTTCTCGGACGGCCACCTGTCGACCGTGAAGGGGTATGAGAGCTACGGCGCAACCGCCAAGACCTACGCCAAGATGAAAGACCCGGTGGCGCGCAAGAAGATGACGGACTTCTACGTCTCGATCCAGATCGTCGGCACGCCGGACGATTGCCTGCAACAGGTCGGCGAGCTGCAACGGCTCACCAGCACCGATCACATCGTCTGCGATTTCTCTTATGGCGGCATGCCGCACCATGAGGGCGAGTTGAACATGCGCCTGTTCGCCAAGGACGTGATGCCCGTGTTGCAGCGCGACGCGGCGTTCAAAGGCGCAGCCACGGCAAAGATGCGGCAAACTGCCGGCAACGCCGACGTATTCGCGCCGGCGTAAGGAAGAAGCTTCCAAGATGGACTGGCAAAACAAAGTTACCGTCGTCACCGGCGGCGCATCCGGCATCGGCGCGGCCTGCTGCCGCAATTTCGCGGCGCGCGGCGCCAAAGTGGTCGTCGCCGACCTGAACGGCGATGGCGCCAAGGCCGTCGCGGCGGAGTTCGGCGGGCTCGGCGTCGGCTGCAATGTCGGTAAGGAAGACGAGGTCAACGCCCTGATCAAGGCGGCGGAAGATCACTTCGGCCCGGTCGACGTGCTGTTCAACAATGCCGGCATCAATTCCGGCCGCGAGATCCTGAACACGCCGTTGCAGGTGTGGGAGGACCAGTGGAACGTCAACGTCATGGCGCATGTCTACGCCGTCCGCGCTGTCCTGCCCGGCATGATCGAACGCGGCTCCGGCTATCTGATCCACACGGCCAGCATGGCCGGCATCCTGATGTCGAACGGCAACCTGCCCTATACCGTTTCAAAGCACGCGGTGGTTGGGCTGGCGGAGTATCTGTCGGTCGCACATCATCACCAGGGCATTCGGGTCTCCTGCCTGGCGCCGCTGGGCGTGCGGACGCCGATGCTGGGCGACACCAGCAAGCCGTTCGCCAGTACCGCCGTCGGCCCGATCAAGGAGCCGGAAGACGTCGCCGAGATGGTGGCCAAGGCGGTCGAGGACGAACGCTTTCTGATCCTGACCGATGAGTTGGCGCAGAAGTGGATGGAGGGCAAAACCAACGACCTGGAGCGCTGGCTGCGCGGCATGCGCCGCCTGAACGACAAGATCGAGGCCATGGGCGGGCGCGACCCGCAGTAGCGACGCTTTTATTTCAGCAGGCGCGCCCTTAGCTCCGCCTCCAATTCCTCCCAGCTCTCCGCCTGATGGTGCGCTGTTGGGATATGGCCCTGCAACGCCCGCAACCGCGGATGGCTGGAAAAATGCAGCCGATGCACATCGGCGGCGTGCTCGGCGACGCTTTCATGGTGGTGGCCGATATCGTCGACGAAGGCCGTCGGCGCCTGCACCACTGCAGCCAGCGCCCGCACCGTCGGGCCTTTCAATCCGGCATTGGCGACAATCGGGTAGGACATGCCGTGCCGGGCCAACGCCCGCGCCCGGTCGTCGCGCTGCGCCAGCGGCAGGTTGGACAGTACCAGAACCTGCACCCCATCCCGGGCCAACGCCGCCAGCGCCGCCGCCGCGCCGGCGACCGGCGGTATGGTCTCGGTCCGCTCGGCGAAAAACGTGTTGATCAGGGTACGGACCTCTGGCGGCGACAGCGCCGTGTGGTCGCTCGGTCGCCGGATGTTGCCAGTCAGGGCAAAGCTTTTCCAATCGTAGTAGTGGCCCTGCTCTTCCACATAGCCGACGAACGCCGCCATAAAATCGAACAGCACCTCGTCTGCATCGGAGATCAGCAGCGGCCGGTCTCGGTCCAGCAATAGCTCCGCCAGTTGCGGGGCGACATCGGGATGAATTTCGCTCATGCGTCTCTAGTCTTTCTTGTGGTCGTCGGCGGGGCCGCTAGGCCGGGTGACGATCCAGACGGCGACCGTCGCCAAGGTCAGGCCGATCACGATCAACACCCACACTGGCATAGTGTCTCTCTGGGCCAGCCCGACCATCGCCAACGACATCGCCAGAACTGCCATGACCTTCGCCCAGCGCGGAATCGCGCCATGCTGCTGCCAGTCGCGCAGCAACGGCCCAAAAATGCGGTTATCGTAGAGCCAGCCATGCAAGCGAGCGCTGGAACGGCCGAAGGCCCACGCCGCGACCAGCAGAAACGGCACGGTTGGCAGCAAGGGCAGGAACGCGCCCAAGGCCGCCAACCCGACAGCGATCCAGCCAATCGCCAACAACAGCCATTTGGCTGGTCCGGTCAGCGGCCGGGCCATGCCAATGCCCTATCTGCGCGGCTCAAGCGCCGTGACTGCCGAAAGCTTCGACGAACTTGTCCGCCTCGGGGCGCTTTTTCGCCGGCACTTTGTCTGCAGGCGTACCCAGATACAGGAATGCAACGATGGCGTCTTCCTCTTTCAGGCCAAAAAACGCTTTCACGTGCGGATCGTAGGCGTTGTCGCCGGTCAGCATGACACTACCGAAGCCCTTGGCCTGTGCCGCCAGTTGCAGCGCCAGAGCAGCCTGACCTGCGGAGACGATCTGCTCCACATGCGGAACTTTCGGGTGTGCCTTAGTGCGGGCCAATACCGCGACAACAACCGGGGTCCGCAGCGCACGGCTGCGCTCGGCCTCGACCGCATCATCGGCGGCATCGGGCTGGCGGGCCTTCAGCGCCTCGACAAAGACCTCGCCCATTTTCGCCCGGTCATCGCCGCGCAACACGACAAACCGCCAGGGCCGCACCATGCCGTGGTCCGGCACCCGCGTCGCGGCCTCGAACATATCGGCGAGGTCGGCATCGGACGGGCCGGGCTCCGCCATAAAGCGCGGCAGGGTGGAAGTACGCTCTTTCAGGAGGGTAAGGGCGTCCATAGGTTTCGGTCCTTCTGGCAGGGCAGTGGAATGTCAGGCGCTATCATCACCGGAATCGGGAAAAGGGCAATGGGGCGGGCTCGCGTCGTTAATGTCAAAGCTGCGGCACTGGCCGGGGCCGCCTGTGCTCGTCGATTGCGACGAAGGTGAAATGGCCCTCCGTCACCTTGACACGCGCACCCAGGCGATTGCGCAGCGCCCATGCCTCCAACCGGATGGTGATGGACGTACGGCCGGTTTTCTCGACCTCGGTATAGACACACATGACATCCCCGACAAAAACCGGACGGATGAAACTCATCGCATCAACGGCGACGGTTGCGACCCTGCCCTGCGCCCGATTGCCCGCAGCGATGCCGGCGGCAATGTCCATCTGCGACAACACCCAGCCGCCGAAAATATCGCCGCTGGGATTGGCATCCCCCGGCATGGCCAGGGTGCGGGTGGTCAGTTCTCCGCGGGGTCTCGCTTCGGTATCGCTCATTTCGGTCAACCCTCGATGGTATTTCGGTGGCATGGCGGGGCCGGCCCGTCCTGCCAGCGCACTCTATCGCCTGTCCGACCGCCAACCTAGGGCGAATTCATCGAAAGCGGCTATGATGGCGGCCCGAGAAGGCAAGCCCGGTCTGACGCCAGAGGCGTCGTTGCCGGATTTTTCCGCTGCAGCCAACATATCCGTGCTTGGTCTTTGGTCCGGACACTGTGTTACAAGATAGCAGCACTCTCCAACCGATCCGGTACCTGCCCATGTCATCCGCCGCCAAACCGCCGATTGGACCCCTGTCCGGGGTCCGCGTCATCGACCTGACCACCGTCATGTTCGGCCCCTACTGCACCCAGATCATGGGCGAAATGGGCGCGGACATTATCAAAGTCGAAGGGCCAGAGGGCGATATCTCGCGCCAGGTCGGGCCGTCGCGGCATCCCGGCATGTCCGCCGCGTTTCTCATCAAAGGCCGCAACAAGCGTTCAGTGGTGCTGGACCTGAAGCAACCGGCGGCGCGCGAGGCGCTCTACAAGCTCTGCCAGACCGCAGACGTCTTCATCCACAATATGCGCCCCAAAGCCGCCGCCCGCCTGGGAATCGCGTATGAGGACATTGAGAAAGCCAAGCCCGACATCGTCTATTGCAACGCTATCGGCTTTGGCCCAACCGGCCCCTATGCCGACAAGCCGGCCTATGACGACCTGATCCAGGGCCTGTCCGGACTGGCGGCGCTGACCGGCATGGTGACGGGCGAGCCCCGCTTCGCCCCGTCGGTGGTCGCCGACAAGACCAGCGGCCTGTTCGCGCTCTATTCGATCTGCATGGGGCTGTTTCACCGCGAGCGCACCGGCGAAGGCCAGCGAATCGACGTGCCCATGTTCGAAAGCTTTGCCAGCTTCGTCATCAACGAGCATATGCAGGAACGCTTTTTCGAGCCGCCGCAGGGCAACGCCGGCTATGTGCGCCTGCTCTCTCCCTATCGCCGGCCGCACAAGACCGCGGACGGCTATATCTGCATGATGCCGTACTCGACCAAGCACTGGATGACGTTCTTCGCACTGGCCGGACGCCAGGACCTGGCCGCTGACGAGCGCTTCCAGACGATGCAGGGCCGCACCAAGAATATCGGCGAGCTGTACGAGCATCTGGCCAACATCATGCCAAGCCGCACCACGGCGGATTGGCTGGAGGTCCTGGCCGAGGCCGACGTGCCGTCCGCGCCGATGAATACGCCGGAAGACCTGTTCAACGACCCCCACCTGACCGCAGTCGGCATGTTCCCGGAAAGCGAACACCCGAGCGAGGGCAAAGTTCGGCACATCAAGGTGCCGGTGACATTTTCCAAAACGCCGGGCGGCCTGACACGGCATGCGCCGCGCCTCGGCGAGCACAGCCTGGACCTGCTGCGCGAGGCCGGACTGACCGAGGACGAGATTGCCGGCCTGCTGGCGGCGCGGGCCACAGCCCAGGCGGACTCTGCATAGCGTCCAGCGGATCTTCGGCACTGCACGGGCGCATTCAGCGCCCCGACGATGGCAGCAAGCGTCATGACCCAACCTGCGCCAGAAACCACGATCCAGGTCGCCAGCCAACGCTTCAAGCTGCGCGCCTGGATCCGCACGCGATTGTGGGCCCAGGTGATTGCCGGGATGGTTCTGGGCTTCGGCCTGGGGCTGGCGCTAAGCGATAGCACAGGCTGGCTATCGCCCGACATGTCCGAATTGATCGGCCTGTGGCTCGCGTTGCCGGGCCAGATATTCCTGGCCCTGATCGCCATGGTGTTGGTTCCCCTGATCTTCGCCTCAATCGTGGGTGGCCTGACCGGTGCCGGCTCTGGCGCTGAGTTGCGGGCCGTTGGCCTGAGACTGGCTGCCTTTATTCTGGTGACGACAAGCGCGGCAGCCGCGTTGGGCGTTGCGCTGGCGAAATGGCTCCAGCCCGGCGCGCCGTTGCGGACGTTTGCGGTTGTCCCGGCCGATGCGGGCAAGGCCGTGGGGGCCGGGGACGCCGCCACGCAACCGCTCAAGCACCTGCCGCACCTGATTGCAGACATCCTGCCGACCAATCCGACGGCCTCCATCGTTCAGGGCGACATGCTGGCGGTGGTTGTGCTGGCCCTGCTGGTCGGCGTTTCCGTAACCCAGGTCGACCACGCTCGGGTAGCGCCGTTTCTCGCCCTGATGGATGCCCTGCTTTCGATCGCCATGAACATTGTCAAATGGGCCATGTTTCTGGCGCCGGTAGCTGTTTTCGGCCTGATGGCGCAACTGGTCATGCGGGTCGGCGTTGAGACCCTGGTCGGAATTTCGGGCTATGTGTTGACGGTGTTGTTCGGCCTCGGCCTGCTGCTGGTTCTCTATCTGGCGATTGCCGGGCTGATGGGGTCGATCAGTCCGTTGCGGTTTGTCAGGACCGCCGGCGGCAACCTGCTGCTGGCGTTTTCAACGTCCAGCTCATCGGCGGTGATGCCGGTGACGATCCAGACCTCGCGCCAATTGGGCGTGCCGCCGAACATAGCCAACCTGGTGGTGCCGCTCGGCGCAACCATGAACATGGCCGGCACAGCGTTGTATCAGGCGGTCGCCATCCTGTTTCTGGCGCAGCTGGCGGGAATTGAGCTGACCGTCACGCAGACTCTGGTCGTCACCGGAACACTGGTGGCCTCCAGCATCGGCGCGCCCGGCACGCCGGGAGTCAGCATCGCCATTCTGATCAGCGTCGCGACCAGCATGAAGATCCCGGTCGAAGGCATGGTGATCATTCTGGGCGTCGACCGACTGCTCGACATGTGCCGTACGGTCGTTAATGTGACGGGAGACCTCGTCGCAGCGGTCTTGCTTGCCGATACCCTGGACACAGAGCCAACGGCGTGATTCCAGGCATTAAGGTGGCAATTTCGTCATAACATTATGGGATGCGTTGCATGCCGACCAAAGCAGCAGAAGCCGGCGCGTTGATCTGGCGTCATTGGCAGGCTGGCGCCGTGATGGACAGCCTGCCGCCCGAGTTAAAGCCGGCAAGCCGGGCGGATGGGTACGCCATCCAGGCCGAATTGGCGAACTATTCCCCGCACCCTATCGCCGGCTGGAAAATCGCTGCCACCAGCGTGGCGGGCCAAAGGCATATTGGCGTCGACGGGCCGCTGGCCGGGCGGCTGCTGGCGGAATTCCTGCGCGACGACGGCGCGACCGTGTCAGTCACGACGAACCGGATGCGCGTCTGCGAGCCGGAATTCTCCTTCCACTTCGCCCATAGCCTGCCCGCCCGCACCAATGCCTATACCGTAGACGAGGTCATGGCCGCCGTCGCCACGTTGCATCTGGCGCTGGAACTGCCGGATTCGCGCTTCGCCGGATTCGACAAAGCGGGCGGCCCGTCGCTGATTGCAGAAGCCGCGTGCGCACGCGAATTGGTGGTCGGCGCGGCGGTCGCGGCGGATTGGCGGGACTTGGACCTGTCCCGGCACGCGGTTACCGGCCATGTCGCCGGCCGCTATAGCCGCGAGGGCTCGGGCGGCAACGTGCTGGGCGACCCGCGCATTGCGCTGACCTGGCTGGTGAACGAGTTATCGGGCCTCGGCATCGGCGCCAACGCGGGCGAACTGGTTACAACCGGAGCATCCGTGCCGCCGCTGGAGATCGAGCCCGGCGACCGTGTCACCGCCGACTTCGGCGTTTTGGGGACAATCAGCGTAAATCTATGCTGAGCGGGCCACCAACACGCAGCCGATGGCGATCAACACGGTCCCGATCAAACGGCCGACCGTAATTTCCTCGTGCAGCAACCATGCGCCGAACCCCATAGTGATCAGGAAGCTGACGCCGACAAACGGATAGGCGACGGACAGCTCGACCTTCGACAGCACCCAAAGCCATAGCACCACGCTCAGGCCATAGATGCTGAGCCCCAAGATGATCCAGGGGTTCAGCGCAACGCTCAACGCCGCCGTCAGGCCGCCCTCGGCTAGTCCAGCCGTGATGCCTGGCCCTTTCATGCCCAATTTCAACGCCAGCTGGGCGCAGGCCGACATCGTAACCGTAACCAAAATCAGAGCGAGCATGGTTAGGGACATGATTACATCTCCGCGGGGTCAGATATCAGCTAGCCAGAAAAAGCGCACCGGAAAGGGCAATCGCGATCCAACTGACCCAATCCTTGGCCGCGTAGACAATGGGATCGTCATCGACATAGCCGCGCCAGGCCGACAGCCACAGCCGGCTCTGCCAGAATAACAGCAGCGGGACGATTCCCCACAACAGCTCGCGCTGGCTGTACAACAGGCCAGCCGCTTGCGACTCCGCGTAGAGCGCGAACACGATCACCGAGGAAAACGTGCTGGCGACGCCAAAGACCATCAACAGCATATGCTCGCCCTCGGCATAACCGCGCCGTCCGGAGCCCGCGCTGACACGCGATAACTCGTTGAACCGTTTGAGCAATGCCAGCGCCAAGAACAGAAAGCTCGAAAACGACAACAACCAGATAGACGGTACGATCGCCGTTGCCGCCGCACCGCCGACGATCCGCACGCAATACAGGGCGGCCAAGGCAAAGACATCTACCAACGGCCGGGTCTTGAGGAATATCGTGTAGCAGATGGTCAGCACGCCATAGCCCAGCAGAACGGCTGCGAACAACGGCTTGACGGCAAACGCAATCACCAGCGCAACCAGCATCAACCCAGGGCCCGCGACCAGA
>JAYPXD010000052.1:11207-16466 GCA_038135395.1 Alphaproteobacteria bacterium
CCGCCGCTTGCGCGGATGGTGGCGGTCAGCGTCCAGGTCCGACAGATCGTTCAACATATAGGTGCCAGAGGCAAACAGCCCGAAACACACAAATGCGATGATGCCAAGCAGCATCGCTTCCGCCGAGAACATTGCGCCAGAGGCCACCACCGGCACGAACACCAGCACGTTCTTGATCCATTGGTAAAAGCGCGCGCTCGATACCCAAGCGCGCTATCCTGGCTTAACCACCGGAAAACGACGGGCCGGCTCCCTGCGGATGGCGGCGCTGACCGCGCCCGCGCTGGTCCCGTCCTCGACCACCCACGCGTCTTGCGCTTTCGCCCAGACCGGCAGATCGGCGCGGGTGTCGCCGACGTAGTCAAAGCCGCCTTCGCCGAACCGCTCGACCAGCGCTGCCGCCTTGGCCGCGCCCTTGAGGTTGACGCCGTCCCGCATGGCTATGACCTCGTCGAACAGAGCGAGGTGCGCGGCCACCGCATCGGCAATGCGGTGGTCCGCCGCGGTCACCAACACCAGTTTTCGCCCCGATGCCTTGGCGTCCCGCAGCGCCGCCAGCACATCTTCACGGTACGGCAGCACCGTCACATCCGGAATATGATGGTCGGCGGCATACGCCTTCAATGCCGGCCGGCCCCGCTGCAAGCTGCGCAGCAGGCCGATCATGTACCGCGGCCCGCGTATGGCCGTGCCAATGGCCGATTCAACCAGCGTATCCGAAGCGATCAGCGTGCCATCCAAATCCACGCACAATGGGCGGGATCGTTCATCTGCGCCCTTCGTTGGTGTGACTAAAGTAGACAAGCCAAGACTCCGCGCCAAATGGGACCTGCACCCCGCATAAGCCGCGCCGGGAGAAGCGCAGGGAGGCATTCGGCTTTCTCGCGGAATGTTGCGGTCAATGCAACGCCGACGTTTCAGCGCCCGCACGAAAGCGGCGCGATACTGCCGGCGCCGTCCGGCCAGGTCTAGTGTCCAATGGAAGGTGTGTCATCAAAACCATAAATATGCTATCGCGGTCGAGAATCGCGGACGATGGTTTGAAAGGCATGCGGATGCTGCACCGCGCCAGTACTGTTTCGGATGGTGATCAGATCGACGCTGACGTGGTGATCATTGGAGCCGGCGCCGCTGGAATTTCAATGGCCCTCGCGCTGAAAGACGGCGGCCTGAACATCGTGCTGCTGGAAAGCGGTGGCGATTCCTATGACGAGGCCATGCAGGACCTTTACAAGGGCCGCCTGGCCGGAATTCCCAGCGAACCATTGGACGTCACCCGGCTGCGGTATTTTGGCGGCACAACCAACCATTGGTCCGGCTGGTGCCGGCCATTGGAAGCGGTCGATTTCGAAACCGCCCACCCCTGGCCATTCGATCGCGCGAGCCTGGACCCCTATTACGAGAAGGCTGCCGCCATCTGCGAGCTTGGGCCGGCTCGTTTGGATGCGTTGGAATTCTGGCAAGGCCAAAGCGGCGGCGAGGCACTGAAGCCTCTGGCCACCAACCCCGACAAGCTCACCACCGCCGTATTCCAGATCAGCCCGCCGACCCACTTTGGCGAGCGCTATGGCGATGCGCTCGCGTCGGCCGCCAACGTCACCGTCCTCCTCGACGCAACGGTACTGTCGCTAACCCCGTCGCCGGACAGCGATGCAAATCATATCCGCAAGACAATTGCCGGCGTTGCCGCCCGCACGCTCGACGGCCGGCGTTTTTCCGTCCGCGGCCGTGCGGTCGTCATCGCCACCGGCGGCCTGGAAACGCCGCGGCTGCTGTTGCAGTCGACCGCGGTTCACCCCGCCGGCGCAGGCAACGAGCGCGACCTTGTCGGACGGTATTTTCAGGATCACGCCTGGATTGGCCGCAGCGCCTATATCTCGTTCACGCGGCCCAATACGAACCTGCCGCTGTATTTCCAAGAAAACAGCCTGGCGGGCGCTACAATATTCGGCACCTTGGCGTCGACGCCGAAAGCCAGGGCTGCGCATGACATCGGCGGCTTCCGCACCTGGCTCGCCCCATCCAACCGCTCGCAATTGGGCCTCGATTCCGCCAGGCAATTGGCCGATGCGGCCAGCGAAGGCCGGTTGCCCGACGGGCTGTGGACCCATATCGGCAACATTTTCAGCGACCTGGACCAATTGGCCGACAGAGGCTATCGGGCCGCCTTCGGCTCGAAGGACAGTCCATTTGCAGATCCGCCGAAGCCCAATGACCCGATTGTCGGCGCCTGGCTCGATTTGAATTTCGAGCAGACCCCCAATCCCGAAAGCCGGGTCAGCCTGGATCAATCCGCCGGCGCAGTCGACGCGTTCGGACAGCAACGCATTGTATTAGACTGGCGGATGGAGGACCGGGACCGGCGCACGGCCAGCCGCGCATTGGCCTTATTGGCCGAAGAAGCGGGCCGGCTCGGCATCGGCCGGCTGCAGCTGCTGGAGGGTGCAACCGAACTCGACAAGCGGTGACCGGCGCGGTTGAATGGCAGCCGGCACCACATGGGCACGGCCCGCATGGCCGACGATCCGGCGCGGGGCGTCACCGACGCCGCAGGGCGGGTGCATTCGACGGAAAACCTGTACGTCTGCGGCAGCGCGTTATTCCCCTCTTCGGGCTATGCCAATCCAACGCTCACGATCGTGGCGCTGGCGTTGCGGCAGGCCGAACATCTGGCCGAACGCTTGACCAAATAAGGCTGACATCATGGAATTTGGAAAACAGGCGCACACAACCGTCCGATCGGCATTGGCTCCTCGCAGGCGTTCGGTCCTGGGGGTGGGTGTTGGAGCGGTCGCAGCATTGTGGAGCGGCGGCAGCTCCGCCACACAGCCGCAGCGTCTGCCGGAGGGTTGGCCCCGGGGGCTTGATCCCGCATGGTGCTTTTCGGACCGGGCAGCCGCGGCCTGGATGGGACGGCTTATCCTGGACACTCTACCGGATCATGTCCTAGGCCCCTTGCCCGACCGTCCACGATGGACCCGCATCTTTGCCTCTGAAGCCGAGCGCAAACGGATGACGGAACAGGTTTCCCGCCAGATCCGCATGGATTTTTCCGACGCCAATACCGTCCACGTCGGCGGGTGGGTCCTGGCGCTGACAGAGGCTCGGCTTTGCGCCAGCCTGGCCCGGCACAGTTAGGTCGAAACCTTGGCAGCCACACCCCTATCCCGTCCCGGACGCAGTCAGTCCGCAAGCGCCCTTTGGTGGTGCCTTCTGGGGCTCGCGCTCGTATCGGTTATCCTGCCGATTGCGGCCGTGCGCTATCTGCCGTTGAACGACTACCCGTTCCACCTGGCGCGAATCTTTATTCTGGCCGATATCGACGGGCCGGTCTTCAGCCGCTTTTATGAGCCCGGACACTGGCTGTTGCCGAATATTGCGCTGGACGCCGTGGGACTGGCCATCGCCCAGGTCACCGGACCGGAATTGGCAGTGCGGATCTTCGTAGGATTGGCGCTGGCGTTGCAACTGGCGGGCGCCGCAGCCTTGCACCGGGCGGCGCATGGCCGCCTCAGCCTTTGGCCTCTGCTGGCTTTGGTACCTGTCTATAATGGCATCGTCAGCTATGGATTCCTCAACTATCTGTTCGGCGCCGGGCTGGCGCTGTTGGCCGCTGCCGGATGGGTTGCGTATCGTGACCGGGCTTGGGTGTTGTCGTTTGGCTTTATCGCCGCCTGTGTGCTGATGCTCTGCCATATGGAGGCCTTTGGCATTTTTGCCGTCATCGTCGGCATGGCCGAGATCGTGCGCGCCTGGAGCACGGCGCGCGGCTCCTCCGACGCCCCGGGTGAATTGATCCCCGCGGCGCTGCGCCTGGCGATCGCGGCCCTACCCTTCCTCGCGGCGATTACCCTGTTCCTGGTGCTGTCGCCCACCAGCGACGACCTGGAAGGCGGGTTCAGCTATGGCGGCTTCCGCATCGCCAATCTGATCTATGGCCCGATATTTGCGGTCGTCAGTTCCGTTCCTATGCTTGATCTGCTGGCGGCGGCTCTTGCCGGCGGGCTGTTCTGCTGGGCGTGGTGGAGCGGCAGGCTGCAAATTTCAGCACCGATTCTGCTGGGCGCCTTGACGTTGGCGGCAGCCTCGGTGCTGTTGCCGCGCTATATGCTGGGCTCGGACTTCGGCAATGTGCGCCTGGCGCCCGCCGCCGTGCTGGTCGCGATTGCCGCCATCGACATCCGGCCGGCAACCGGGCGGCGTTGGGATGCTCTGGCTCTGGCTCTGGCCGCGATCATTGCCGCACTGGCTGTCTCGCGCGGCGTCGGCCTGACGACAGTCTGGTTGAAATGGGAAGACCGGATCAAGCCCATCGTCGCCGACTTCGCCGACCTGCCCGAAGGCGCAATGATCTTCAAGGCGATGCACGGCCCCCTGCCGGTGCTGATGCCTAACTCTTCGGAAGCGCGCGCCGCCTGGAAGCCGTCGGTCAAACACGTCGCGTCCTATGCTGCGATCGACAAGCCGCGCTTTGTGCCGGCGATCTATACCGACCCCCACAAACAGCCGTTGCACATCACGCCGGCGTTCCAGGCGATCAAAGACCTGCAAGGCCAGAACCCATTCGAAGTCGATAGCCCAGCTGACCTGGCCACACTGGTTGCGAAGCTACAGGCATTCGAGCGCGAGCACGGCAATCAAGGCGTGACAGATCGGTACATTTCGATCGTCGGATCAGCCGCCCCCTTTACTTGGGACCCGCCTGCCGGCACAACCTTAGTGCGCCGTAGCCCCCGCCACCTGCTACTGCGCCTCGATCCTCCCCCAGGACTTCCGCAAGGCCAGAGACCGACGCATCGCTGACACCATGGAAGCAGCAATTCGAACCCCGCGCGCCGAACATTACGACGCCATCATGGTCGGCGGCGGCTTTTACGGATGCGCCATCGCCGGTTATCTAGCACGCCGCGGCTGGCGGGTCGCTTTGTTGGAGCGCGAGGCGGAGTTGATGACCCGCGCTTCGTTCGTCAATCAGGCGCGCCTGCATAATGGCTATCACTATCCGCGCAGTTTCCGAACCGCGCGACGCAGCCGCGTTAACCTCGACCCGTTCCGCAGTGTGTTTCCCGAGGCTGTGTTCAGTGAGTTCCGGGCGCTGTACGCCATCGCCCGGAACGGCTCCAAGATCAGCCCGGCGCATTTCGAACGTTTCGGCCAGGTGGTCGGCATGCCGATGCGACCGGCGCCGGCGGAGGATGCCACCCTGTTCGACCACCGCCTGATTGATCAATCAGCGCAAGAAATTGTCGACACCGCACG
>JAYPXD010000053.1:0-16441 GCA_038135395.1 Alphaproteobacteria bacterium
AATACATCCGGGCGTTCAAGGCCTTGTGGACCGAGGACAACCCCTCGTTCGACGGCAAGTACGTGCAGTTCCGCGACATCTTCTTCGAACCGAAAACCTTGCAACCCGGCGGCCCACGGGTCTGGGTCGGCGGCGAAAGCGGTCGGGCGCTGCGCCGGCTCGCGGCACTGGGCGATGTTTGGTACCCCATCGCCGGCGGCAATCCGAAAGCGCCGCTGGACACGCTGGCCACCTATGACGCCGCCCTGATCAAGCTGCGGCAAGCCGCGGAAGCAATGGGCCGCGACCCAGCCAGCATTGGCCTGGCGTACAGCGCCATGGGCCATTCTCCGAAGGAACAGCGGAGCGCCGACGGCGGCAGGATGCTGATGACAGGGTCCGCCGCAGCCCGGCAGGACGATGCGGGCGCGCTTCGCGAACGCGGCGTCCAGACCCTGATCGTCAACGTCGCCGCCGGCAACCTGGACACCGCCCTGGAGCGCCAGGCGGCATTCGCGGAGGACGTGATGCGCAAGGTTTAGCAAACCATGGCGGCTGGCGGGCGCTGCTAATTTCTGGAATGCGCCCACCGGAACGCCAGCGCCAGCGCGACGCCGACACCAAATCCCGCAATATGCGCCCGCCAGGCGACATTGCCCTCTCCCACGAACAGCATCACAAGGTCATAGAGAAACCAAGCCCCAATTACCGCCCAGGCCCGGACCGCCACCGAAACAAAAATCGGCAACAGCAACCCGATTTTTGCCCGCGGGAAGAATACGATATAGGCGCCAAGCACGGCAGAGATCGCGCCGCTGGCGCCGACGATCACCTGCGACGCCTGCGGCCCCGCAAGCCATTCCGCCAAAGCGCCCACAACGGCAGCAGCGCCATACGTCACCGCATATAAACGGTGCCCTAACCTGTCCTCAACCGCACTGCCAAAGACGAACAACACCACCATATTGCCGATCAAATGCGCATTGGACCCATGCACAAAGGCATAGGAGACCAATGTCAGCCACTGCGGCAAACCGAAGGGCAACGCCGGCTGAAAGGAATTGCCGAACAAAGCGCTGGGTACAAACCCAAAGGCGTACAGCACATCCGCCCGGTCATGGAAAGGCAATCCTGCGACAGCCACATGTGCCGAGACACAGACCAAAATTGCTCCCCAAGTCAGGTAGGGCGCGCCAATATTGCGTAGAGGTTGGTCACTGTGAACCGGAAGAAACGGCATCCCCAGCGCGCACCAGGCCGGCTAGGAGGCGAGCAAGGGCCGCGGCGGCGCATCCGCAAGATCGCACCAGACTGGAGTGTGATCACTGGCTTTATCACGCCCGCGCGGTTCCCGGTCGATGCCTGAGTCCGTCAACCGGTCCGCCGCGCTCGGCGACAACAACAGATGATCGATGCGAATGCCCTCGCCGCGATGCCAACGGCCTTTCTGATAATCCCAGAAGCTATAGGCGCCGGCGGCGTTCGGATGGATCGCCCGGAAGGCATCGGTCAGACCGAGATTCAGCAGCCGCCGGAAGGCCTGGCGCGTCGGCAGACGGTAGAGGGCGTCCTCCGCCCATTCCGCCTCGTCCCAGCAATCCGCCACTGCGGGAATGACATTGTAGTCGCCGGCCAGAACCACCGGCGCGCCGGCCTCGATCAATTGGCCTGCATGCTCGCGGAGCCGCCGCATCCAATCGAGCTTGTAGGGGTATTTGACCGGGTCATCGGCAGGATTGCCGTTCGGCAGGTACAGACAGCCAACGCGCACGCCCTGAACAACAGCCTCGACATAGCGGGCCTGGCTGTCCTCATCATCGCCCGGCAATCCTTCCCGCACCGATTCAAGCCCGAGACGGGACAGCAGAGCCACGCCGTTATAGGATTTCTGGCCAACCACGGCGGCCTCAAAGCCAATCTCCCGGAACTCATCGACAGGAAAGGCTTCTGCCTCGCATTTGATTTCCTGCAGGCACAGGACGTCGGCGTTGCCGGCCGCAAGCCAATCCCGCACCGCATTAAACCGCATTTTGATGGAATTGACGTTCCAAGTGGCTATGCGCATCGGTTGACGCTAACACCAAAGCAAGATTCAGACAATTATCCGCCCCCAACTATCCAAGGCCTGTCGCCCCAAAAAAAACGCCCCGGACCAGCCGGGGCGTTCTGTCTTTTACGCCATCGCCTCTTCGAGGTTCTCGGCTTCCTGCTCGGCCGTCGGGCCGGAATCGGTGCCCTTCGCATCCGGGTCGCGGTCGACCAGCTCAATCACCGCCATCGCGGCCTGATCGCCATAGCGGAAACCAGCTTTCATGATCCGAATGTAACCACCGGGCCGCTCTGCATAGCGCGGGCCGATGACCTCAAACAATTTTTTGGCGATCCCCTCGTCCCGCAACGTCGATGCTGCCTGACGACGGGCATGCAGATCGCCGCGTTTGCCCAGGGAAATCAGCTTTTCGGTGTACGGACGCAACTCCTTCGCCTTCGGCAAAGTCGTGACAATCTGTTCATGCTTCAATAGCGCAACCGCCATATTGGCCAGCATCGCGCGGCGATGCTCACGGGTGCGGTTCAGTTTGCGTCCGGCTAGGCGGTGGCGCATGGGTCAGCTTCCTTTATCACAATGCTCGGCGGACACCCTACAGGAGGGGTCTTAGTACGGCTCTTCCAGGCGTTTGGCCAGATCTTCGATATTGTCCGGCGGCCAGTTCGGAATTTCCATACCCAGATGCAGGCCCATTTGTTCCAACACCTGTTTGATTTCAGTCAACGATTTACGGCCAAAGTTCGGCGTGCGCAGCATTTCGCCTTCGGTCTTTTGCACCAAATCGCCGATGTAGACGATGTTGTCGTTCTTCAAGCAGTTTGCCGAACGAACCGACAGTTCCAACTCATCGACCTTGCGCAGCAGGTTCTTGTTGAACGGAAGGTCGGTTTGAACCTCCTGCTCCACCACCGGGCGCGGTTCATCGAAGTTGATGAACAACTGCAATTGATCCTGCAGAATACGCGCCGCTACCGCCAAGGCATCGTCCGGCGTGATTGCGCCATTCGTCTCCAAGGACAATGACAACTTGTCATAGTCGGTCACCTGGCCAACGCGGGAGTTCTCCACCTTGTAGGCCACACGACGCACGGGCGAGAAAATCGCATCGACCGGAATCTCGCCTATCACCGCATCTTCGCCACGGTTCGCAGCGGCAGCGACATAGCCTTTACCGTTTTCGACGACCATTTCCATGTGAACATGCGCGCCCTCGTCGAGCGTGCAGATCACCAGGTCAGGGTCCATAACTTCAATATCAGCGCCGGTCTGGATCATACCAGCGGTCGCTGTACCGGGACCGGTGGCATCCAAGGTGATGCGCTTCGGGCCGTCGGCATGCATCCGCAACCCCATCGCCTTGATGTTCAAGATGATGTCGGTCACGTCCTCACGAACGCCGGAAATCGACGAAAACTCGTGCAGGACACCGTGGATTTGCACAGACGTTACAGCCGCCCCCTGCAACGAGGACAACAAGATCCTGCGAAGAGCGTTTCCGAGCGTAATACCGTAGCCGCGTTCCAAAGGTTCAGCGACCGCAGTAGCTGAGCGGGCGGAATCGGAACCATGATCAATCACCAGTTTTGCCGGTTTGATCAGTTCCATCCAATTTCGTTGCAGATTTGACATAGCGCGCCCCATCTCCGATTGAGCGTATTCGCGCGAGGCGGGCGGCCCCGGGCGACAGGCGGGTTTTGACCCTTACGGGTTATTTAAGGCCTAGACCCGACGCCGCTTGCGAGGACGACAACCATTGTGCGGGATCGGCGTCACATCGCGAATCAGCGTGATGACAAAGCCGGCCGCCTGAAGCGCGCGCAATGCAGACTCGCGTCCTGAACCAGGGCCGCTGACGAACACCTCAAGGGTCTTCATCCCATGTTCCTGCGCCTTCCGCGCAGCGTCTTCCGCTGCGACCTGCGCCGCGAACGGCGTCGATTTGCGAGACCCCTTAAACCCCTGGGCACCGGCAGACGACCAAGAGATCGCGTTGCCTTGCGCATCGGTTATGGTGATCATCGTATTATTGAACGTTGCGTTAACATGCGCAACGCCGGAAGCAATATTCTTGCGTTCCGCGCGCCGGATGCGCGTCGCCGCTTGACGAGCCATTTGGTTATTAATCCCGCTTGCTTATTTCTTTTTGCCTGCGATCGGCCGGGCTTTACCCTTCCGCGTCCGGGCGTTGGTGTGAGTCCTTTGACCGCGAACCGGCAGATTGCGACGGTGCCGCAAACCACGGTAGCACGCCATGTCCATCAACCGTTTGATCGCCATAGCCCGTTCGCGCCGCAGATCACCCTCTACAGTGTATTCTGCGTCGATAGTCTCGCGAATTCGAATGACCTCGTCTTCGGTCAATTCGTTGACCCGCCGCTCCGCCGGCACAGACAACGCGTCGCAAATTCTTTGCGACGTCGACGGTCCAATGCCGTGGATATAGGTTAGCGCGATGACAACACGCTTATTCGTCGGTATATTCACGCCGGCAATACGCGCCACGTGCAATCCTCCTGCCACCCCGGCCGCCAAAGGACACGGGTGTGACTTGCTATAGTCCGCCTGGAAAGGCGTGAGTTATAGTCGCAGGCTTGCGACTGTCAAGAAAAGATCACGAAAACTGCGTTTGGCGACACTGCGCCGCACCTTACGCGAGCCCGAGCACACCCTCCAGAGCGGCAGTCACCGAGCCAATCTCGGCCATACCATCCACCCGCTTCAGCATGCCCTTGTTGTCGTAGTATGGGACGATCGGCGCTGTCTGCTCCCGATACACCGCCAGCCGATTACGCAAGGTCTCAACGTTATCGTCGGCGCGGGCGCCACCCGTTTCGGCAGCCCGTTTCTGAATCCGACCGACCAAAATCTCTTCGTCGACGGTCAGCTCAACGACAGCGTCGAGGCCCAATCCCTTGTCTGCCAACATGGCATCCAGGGCTTCGGCTTGCGCGGTGGTACGTGGAAACCCATCGAGGATAACGCCAGCCTTGCAGTCCGCCTGATCCAGGCGTTCTGAGATAATCTGCACGACAACTGCATCCGGAACCAGTTCTCCAGACTCCATGATTGATTTAGCCTTGCGGCCAATCTCACTGCCCGAAGCAACCGCGGCGCGCAGCATATCGCCCGTGGATAACTGAACCAGACCATATTTTTGCTGTAACCGTTGGGCCTGCGTGCCCTTTCCAGCACCTGGCGGCCCAAGCAAAATGATGTTCATCGGCGACGCCCTCGCAATTTCGACTTTTTGATCAGCCCCTCGTATTGATGAGCCAACAGATGAGATTGGATCTGCGCAACAGTGTCCATCGTGACATTAACGACAATCAGCAGACTGGTGCCGCCAAAATAGAAGGGCACGGCATATTGTGAAATTAACAGTTCAGGCAATAAACAAACCGCCGCCAAATAGGCTGCGCCTAGAACCGTCAACCGTGTCAGCACGTAATCCAGATATGTAGCGGTGTTTTTACCCGGGCGGATGCCTGGAACGAACCCGCCATACCGTTTCAGATTGTCGGCAGTTTCTTCCGGATTAAAGACAATGGCCGTGTAGAAAAAGCAGAAAAACACAATCATACTCAGGTACAAGGCCAAATACAGTGGCTGACCGTGTCCCAGATAGGCCGAAACGAAGTTGAGCCATTCAGAATTGCTGGAGCCGCCAAAGTTCGCGACTGTAGCCGGCATCAACAGCAGCGAGCTTGCAAAAATCGGCGGAATCACGCCGGCGGTGTTCAACTTCAGCGGCAAGTGAGAACTTTCACCGCCATACATCTTGTTACCCTGCTGCCGCTTGGGATACTGCACCAGAATACGACGCTGGGCGCGCTCCATGAACACGATGGCTGCCACCGTGGCGACTGCCAAAGCCAACAGGATAATGATAAACACTGCTGAAACGCCACCCGTTCGTGATAACTCGAACAAACTGGCAAGAGCCGTTGGCAAATTGGCAACGATCCCGGCGAAGATGATCAGCGAGATACCATTGCCGATACCTCTGGAGGTAATCTGCTCGCCTAACCACATCAGGAACATGGTGCCGCCAACGACCGTAATCACCGTCGTAACACGGAAAAACATACCTGGATCCAACACGACGGACCCACTCGGCCCACGCATGCCTTCCACACCGACGGCAAGCCCATAGGCCTGGACCGCGGCCAAAATAACCGTGCCGTACCGCGTATACTGGTTTATTTTTTTGCGACCCGTTTCACCCTCTTTCTTCAATGCCTCCAGCTTCGGAGACACCGCCGTCATCAATTGCATGATGATCGATGCCGAGATGTACGGCATGATGTTCAGGGCAAAAATCGTCATCCGGCTCAGTGCCCCGCCGGAAAACATATCGAACATCCCCAGAAGCCCGCTCTTCTGCTGGGCGAAGATCTGGGACAATACCGCGGCATCCATCCCCGGAATCGGGATATAGGTGCCAAGCCGATAGACGACCAACGCCGCCAGCGTAAACCAGATACGGTTCTTCAGTTCGGTCGCCTTGGAGAAGGCCCCGAAATTGACGTTACTAGCGAGACGTTCTGCGGCGGATACCATTTGGAGCCTCGTTTATCGGCTAGGGCAACATCGTTACAGGACGAACGACAGGACGGTCGGCCGTGCGGCGTTTAAGCCCCAGCCACCGTAACAGTGCCGCCGGCCTTTTCCACGACAGCGATAGCCTGCCGCGACCCGCTGTGCACGGAGATCCGGATCGCCGCGGTCAATTCGCCCTCGGCCAACAGACGGATCGGCGCGCCGTTGCTGCGCGCAAGGCCCGCGGCAACCATGACTTCGGTCGTAATATCCGCCGAAGCATCCAGACGGCCGGCATCAATCAGCCGCTGCAGGCGGCCTGTATTGACGACCTGGTACTGAACTTTGTTCAGCGGGTTGAAACCGCGGCGCGGCAAGCGCCGGTAAATCGGCATCTGGCCGCCTTCGAAGCCATTGATCGCGACACCAGACCGCGATTTTTGACCCTTCTGACCATGGGTCGAGGTTTTGCCCATACCGGAGCCGATGCCCCGACCGACACGCGCCCGCTTTTTCCGGGCGCCGGGATTGTCTGCAATCTCGTTCAAACGCATAGCACTAATCCTTGGATGACGCTCACCGCCCGGTCACTTTGGGGCGATGGCGCTCAGGAAATCTCTTCGACTTTCACCATATGGTGCACTTTGCGCAACATACCACGAATTGCTGGCGTATCTTCCAGAACACGGGTGCGGCGCATCTTGTTCAGCCCCAGGCCAACCAGCGTCGCCCGCTGATCCTGCGGCCGCCGCGACGGACTGCCGATTTGGGTGACTTTGATACGTTTCGCTGCGGTCATCGTCCTACTCCTGCGCAGCCGCGCCGTCTCCGGCATTCGCGGCGTCGTCCTGGTCTTCCATAGTCCGGCGCCCGAGAACCTCAGCCACCTTCATGCCACGACGGGATGCGACCATGCGAGGCGATTGCGTCGACTGCAACGCGTCGAAGGTCGCTTTCACCATGTTGTGCGGATTGGATGTTCCAGTGGACTTGGCCACCACGTCCTGAACACCCAGGGCCTCGAACACAGCGCGCATCGGACCGCCGGCGATCACGCCAGTACCGGCCGGCGCTGCCCGCACCACGACCTTGCCGGCCCCGAAATGGCCACGCATATCATGATGCAGCGTGCGGCCTTCCCGCAGCGGCACACGCACCATGCTGCGCTTGGCCTGTTCAGTCGCCTTGCGGATCGCTTCCGGCACTTCGCGGGCCTTGCCCGAACCATGGCCGACGCGTCCATTGCCATCGCCCAACACAACGAGCGCGGCAAAGCCGAACCTTTTACCGCCCTTCACCACTTTGGCGACGCGGTTAATGGAGACCAGTTTTTCTACGAATTCCGGCTCTTCGCGCTCGCGCTCACGCCGATCACCGCGGGGACCTCTTGCCATCGGTCTCTCCTTAGAACTGCAGGCCGGCGTCGCGCGCGGCATCTGCCAACGCCTTCACCCGGCCATGATAACGGTAGGAACCACGGTCGAAGACCACAGCGGCTACACCAGCCGCCAGAGCCCGCTCCGCCACGATTTTGCCGACAGTCGCAGCAGCCTCTTTGTCGGCCCCGCTCTTGTGGGCAGCGCGCACGTCTTTCTCGATTGTAGAGGCCGCGGCCAAAGTGCGGCCGGCCCGATCATCGATAACCTGGGCGTAAATGTGCCGTCCAGACCGGAATACCGACAGGCGAACACGGTCGCTGTTCTTGCGGATAGCATTGCGTACCCGCAGACGGCGACGTTGGGATTGATCGCGTAGTGTAGGCATGACTATTTCTTCTTGCCTTCTTTGCGGTAGATGAACTCATCCGCATATTTGACGCCCTTGCCCTTGTACGGCTCCGGCGGACGCCAGGCGCGGATTTCCGACGCAACCTGACCGACTTTCTGCTTGTCATGGCCTGAAATGCTGATCGCCGTCGGGCGTTCGCACTTCACTTCGATACCCTCCGGGATTGGGAAGATCACGTCGTGACTATAGCCGAGCTGCAGCTTGAGGTTCTTGCCCTCAACCGCCGCACGATAGCCGACGCCGTTGATTTCCAGGTTCTTGGTGAACCCTTCCGACACGCCAACTACGATATTCCGGGCCTGGGCGCGGAACGTACCCCACATGGCGCGGGCGCGCTTGCTGTCGCTGCGCGGCCGAATGACGATCTGATCGTCCTCGATCTTGCCTTCGACATCATCATGCAGGGTCAACGATAGTTCGCCGAGCTTGCCCTTCGCCTTGAGGACATTGCCATCCAGGGTCACTTGCGTGCCCTTCGGAATAGCAACGGGGTTTTTGCCTACGCGAGACATGGTATTTTTTCCCTTCCCTCGCCTTAGAACACTTCGCAGAGAACTTCGCCGCCGACATTCAGCGCACGCGCTTCATGGTCGGAGACAACGCCGCGCGGGGTCGACAGGATTGAGATGCCCAGGCCGCCACGATGCGGCTTGAGATCTTTAATCTTGGAATAGACCCGGCGACCAGGTTTTGACACGCGCCGAATTTCCTGAATGACCGGCGTACCCTCGTCGTATTTCAGTTCGATGGTGAGTTCACCGATGCCGCCGCGCAAATCCGCTTCGGAATAGCCGCGGATATAGCCTTCCCGTTGCAACACATCGAGCACGTTCATGCGCAGTTTCGACTGCGGCGACCGAACGGTCGGCATGCGCCGGTGCTGGCCATTGCGGATACGGGTGAGCATATCGGCCAAAGGATCGCTGATTGCCATATGAAATCGCCTCCCTTCGCCGTTACCAGCTGGACTTCACGACGCCCGGCAGGGCGCCGAAGGATGCAAGGTCGCGGAGACCGATGCGGGAAATGCCGAATGCGCGGTAATCGCCGTGCGGACGGCCGGTGATGCGGCAACGATTGCGCACCCGCGTCTTGGACCCATTGCGGGGCATTTCGGCCAGTTTCAACTGTGCGTAGAAGCGGTCTTCCGGCGGCAGATCCCGATCATGGATCGTCGCTTTCAGTTCGGCCCGCTTGGCGGCGTCTTTCTTAACCATCCGCTGACGCTTCTGGTTCTTTTGGATTGCGCTTACTTTCGCCATCGCGAAACGTTCCCTTCGCCCTAGCTCGTGAACGGCATTTTGAATGCGGTGAGCAAAGCTTTTGCTTCCGCATCGGTTTTTGCCGTTGTGCAGATGGTGATGTTCATGCCACGGATTTCGTCGATCTTATCGTATTCGATTTCCGGGAAGATCAACTGCTCGCGAATGCCCATGTTATAATTGCCACGGCGGTCAAAGCCCTTGGCAGAAATTCCACGGAAGTCGCGAACGCGCGGCAAGGCGATCGTCACGAAACGGTCGAGAAATTCGTACATGCGGTCGGCGCGCAAGGTGACCTTGCAGCCGATGGGCATGCCCTCGCGCAGCTTAAAGCCGGCAATGGAGTTCCGTGCCTTGGTGACCACCGGCTTCTGTCCGGCGATCTTGGTCATGTCGCCGACGGCGGCCTGGACCTTCTTCGAGTCGGACACCGCTTCACCGACACCCATGTTCAGCACGATTTTGTCGAGCTTGGGGATCTGGTGAACGTTGGCGTAACCGAATTCTTTTTGCAGCGCCGGCCGAATGGTTTCGACGTATTGCTGTTGGAGACGAGTTGGCATCGTGTGTATCCTTTCCCGTCCCTAATCGATCTGCTCGCCGGAGCGTTTGGCGACGCGGACTTTGCGGCCATCCTCCAGCACTTTGAAACCGATGCGGGTTGGCTTGCCGGCTTCGGCGTCCCAATGCGCCACATTGGACACGTGGATAGTGGCTTCTTTTTCCTGGATTCCGCCCGGATCGCCCATCTGCGGCTTCTTATGGCGTTTCACCATGTTGATGCCTTGAACAACCACGCGGTTTTCATCCGGCAGAACGCGCAGGACTTCGCCAGTACGGCCCTTGTCCTTACCCGTCGTGACGACGACTGTGTCGCCTTTGCGAATACGCTGCATGACTAGAGCACCTCTGGCGCCAGGCTGATGATCTTCATAAAGCCCTTGGAGCGCAATTCGCGCGTAACCGGGCCGAAGATGCGGGTGCCGACTGGCTCATTGTTGTTGTTCAGGATCACCGCGGCGTTGCGGTCGAACCGGATGGAAGTACCATCCGGACGATGCACCTCTTTCGCGGTGCGCACGATCACGGCGCGGTGCACGTTGCCTTTTTTGACACGACCGCGCGGAATCGCGTCCTTCACGGACACGATAATAACATCACCGACGCTGGCGGTACGGCGGCCTGTGCCGCCGAGGACGCGGATGCATTGCACCCGTTTCGCCCCCGAATTATCCGCTACATCGAGATTGGTTTCCGTCTGGATCATGGACCTAATCTCCTCGACTTTTCGAAACCCGGGCTAGACCCGGACCTAACTCATGCGACTGGCGTATGCCAATCAGGATTCGGCGGTGCCCGTCTCGCCCGAAGCTTCCGCCATGATCGCTGCGGCCTCTGCCTCGGCGGCATCCGCGCGGGACATGACGCCCTCGGCCGTCCGCTCGATCGCCACCCACCGCTTGCGCTTGGACAACGGCCGGCTTTCTTCGATCCGGACGGTGTCGCCGGTGCGGTACAAATTGCCTTCGTCATGCGCCATAAATTTTTTCGAGCGCGTGACGATCTTCTTATAGACGGGGTGGGTCACACGGCGGTCGACGCGAACGATGACCGTCTTGTCGCCTTTGTCGCTGACCACCAAGCCTTGCAGGATGCGTTTTGGCATAGGTTACAAATACTTCCTCGATCTGTAGCGGCGGCTAGGCGGCCGACGCGCTGGCCTGACGGCGTTCGCCCAGGATGGTAAGAATGCGGGCAATATCCCGACGAACCTGGCGCACCCGCGCGGTGCCCTCCAGCTGACCAGAGGCGCGCTGAAAACGCAGGTTGAATGCTTCACGACGCAACGAGGAGAGGTTCTCCTGCAATTGGTCGTCGGACATGGCCCGTACGTCTGAAGATTTCATCGTTAGTTCGCCTCTTCCTCAGCGTCGACTTCCGCCATGTCCTCTTCGGTCGTCTCGGCGATCTCAGCCTCGAATTCCTCGATCGACTTCATTTCGTAGACCACTTCTTCGCGGACCGGCAAATAAGCGGGCCGCGACACGAACTTCACCCGTATCGGCAGTTTGGCTGCGGCGAGTTCAAACGCTTCGCGGGCAACGTCTTCCGGCACGCCGTCCAACTCGAACATGATCCGTCCCGGCTTCACTTTGGCGACCCAAAATTCCGGCGAGCCCTTACCTTTACCCATGCGGACTTCGGCAGGCTTCGAAGACACCGGCACATCCGGGAAAATCCGAATCCAAACCTTACCGATACGGCGCATACGCCTGGTCATTGCTCGGCGAGCCGCTTCAATCTGACGGGCAGTGATACGATCCGGCTCCATGGCTTTTAGGCCATAAGAGCCGAAACTGACCTCCGTGCCGCCTTTGGCCAGGCCATGAATGCGGCCTTTGTGCTGCTTACGAAACTTTGTCCGTTTCGGGCTTAGCATAATCCAATTCCCTCGTCGTTAGACGATACTCGCAGGCCTGCGGTTACCCGCGGCCAAGCGATACCTGCTGGTCAGTGGCGCGATTGTCGCGGGCCATCGGGTCGTGTGCCAGGATTTCGCCCTTAAACACCCAAACCTTGATCCCGCAAACACCGTAGGTGGTGTGCGCTTCGGAATGCGCATAATCGATATCGGCACGCAGGGTATGCAGCGGCACGCGGCCTTCACGATACCACTCGGTGCGCGCGATTTCGGCGCCGCCGAGGCGACCGGCAGCGTTGATCCGAATGCCAAGGGCGCCGAGACGCATGGCAGACTGCACCGCCCGCTTCAACGCGCGACGGAACGCGACGCGGCGCTCCAACTGTTGAGCGATATTGTCGGCTACCAGCTTGGCATCGATTTCCGGCTTGCGGATTTCCACGATATTGAGCGAGACGTCGCCGGAGCACTTTTTCGACAAGTCCTGCCGCAGCTTCTCGATATCCGCGCCTTTTTTGCCGATGATAACCCCCGGACGCGCCGAATGGATCGTCACCCGGGCGCGTTTCGCTGGCCGCTCGATCACCACCTTCGAAACGCCGGCCTGCTTCAGGCGGCTGGTCAGGTAGTCACGGATCTGCAGGTCTTCCTCCAGCAGGTCCGGATAATCACGGCCAGCATACCAGCGGGAATCCCAGGTACGGTTGATGCCTACGCGCAGACCGATCGGATTGACTTTGTGGCCCATCAGTTTTCTTCCTCTGCCTGCTCACGCACGACGATAGTCAGGTGCGCGAACGGCTTCTCTACCCGCGCACCGCGTCCACGCGCCCGTGCATGAAAACGCTTCATAATCAGCGCTTTGCCGACATGGGCTTCCGATACGATCAACCGATCGACATCCAGCTCATGGTTATTTTCCGCATTGGCAACCGCCGACAGCAGCGCCTTGCGGACATCTTGCGCAATACGTTTGCGCGAGTATTTCAGCGCCAACAACGCGCGCTCGGCCGGCATGCCGCGGATGCTGGCGGCGACCAGGTTAAGCTTGCGCGGGCTGGTACGGATATTGCGCAGAATGGCCTTTGCCTCGTTATCAGGCAATGCGCGCTCAGCCGATGGCTTGCCCATTAGCGCCGCCTCGCTTTCTTATCAGCTTCGTGACCGTAATACGTCCGTGTCGGCGCAAACTCGCCGAACTTATGGCCGACCATTTGTTCGTTCACCTGGACGGGAATAAACTTGTGACCGTTGTAAACGCCAAAGGTCAACCCAACGAATTGCGGAAGAATAGTCGAACGACGCGACCACGTCCGGATCACTTCGCTGCGGCCGGATTCGCGCGATGCATCCGCTTTTTTCAGCAGATAGCCGTCTACGAACGGGCCTTTCCATACAGAGCGTGCCATTGCTTTATCGCCCTTTCTTATCGTTTATGCCGCGAACGGACAATCATCTTGTCCGACGGCTTCTTCGGCGAACGCGTGCGATGCCCCTTCGTCGGCTTGCCCCAAGGCGTAACCGGATGGCGGCCACCTGACGTCCGGCCTTCACCACCACCATGCGGGTGATCAACCGGGTTCATCACGACGCCACGGACATGCGGACGGAAGCCCATCCACCGGCGGCGACCGGCCTTGCCCAGGTTTTGGTTGCCATGATCCGGGTTCGAGACAGCGCCTATGGTCGCCATGCATTCCTGCGGAACGTTGCGCATCTCGCCCGATGCCAACCGCAGGAGCGCCAAACCGGCGTCACGCCCGACCAATTGAACATAGGTGCCGGCGGACCGCGCGAGCTGACCGCCTTTGCCTACCTTCAACTCAACATTGTGCACAATCGTGCCGACCGGGATGCGTCGCAGCGGCAACGCGTTGCCCGGCTTAATGTCCGAGCCATAGCCGGATCGCACGACGTCGCCAACTTCGAGGCGCTGCGGCGCCAGGATGTAGGACTGTTCGCCATCCTCATAGGTCAACAGAGCGATGAAAGCGGTGCGGTTGGGATCATACTCAATCCGCTCAACCGTGGCGTTCATACCCTCTTTGTTGCGCTTGAAATCGATCTTCCGATACCTGCGCTTGTGTCCGCCGCCACGCCAGAAGGCCGTAGTATGGCCATGGTGGTTGCGGCCACCAGACTTGGTCAGGCCCTCGGTCAGTGCTTTAACCGGCTTGCCCTTATAGAGGGCGGACCGGTCGACCAATACCAGGCCGCGTTGACCCGGCGTAATCGGCTTGAAATGCTTTAATGCCATCGTACTTTGTCCTCGTGCGTCTGGCTTAGCGCGCCGAAATGCCCGTGGTCACGTCGATGGAATGCCCTTCCTCCAACGTCACCATGGCTTTCTTCCAGTCATTGCGCCGGCCAAGCATGCCCCTAAACCGCTTGACTTTCCCATCCATCCGAATGGTATTGACGGCCTTGACTTTGACCTTGAACAGATGCTCCACCGCCGCGGCAATACCCGGCTTGGTCGCATCAATCGCCACTTTAAAGGTGACCTGATTGTGTTCGCTGATCAGCGTGGCTTTTTCGGTGATATGCGGCGCGCGCAAAATGCGCAGCATCTCTGCCTCGTCCGGTTTGGCGACGGGGCGAATACGACGGGCGCGGCTCATCCTAGGCGCTCCTGCAAATGTTCGATGGCCTCACGGGTGATGACCAGGCTCTCACGACGCAAAATGTCGTAGACATTCGCACCCTGCTGCGGCAGCACATCGATCCCGATCAGGTTCGACGCGGCCTTGCGCAGGTTTTCATCCACTGTTGGGCCAGAGACAAATAGGGCGGAATTGATGCCCATAGCGTCCAATTTGGCCTTGAGGTCTTTGGTGCGCACCGACGGAGCCGCTGCCGATTCGATTACGATCAATTGGCCGGCCTGAGCCTTGGCGGAGAGCGCGCAACGCATGCCCATCGCCCGGATCTTTTTCGGCAGCGAGAAACCGTGATCACGAACGCGCGGTCCATGCGCAACGCCGCCGCCACGGAAAATATTGGCGTTCTGCGAACCGTGACGCGCACGGCCCGAGCCTTTTTGCCGGAACCATTTGGTTTTGGTCCGGTCGACCTCACCGCGTTCTTTGACCTTGTGCGTGCCGGCGCGGCGTTTAGCCAGCTGCCAGTTGACGACGCGGTGCAGGATGTCCGGGCGCACGTCGGCGCCGAACACGGCGTCACTCACTTCGAGTGCGCCGACCTCCGCGTTGTCCCAGTTTTTAACCTTGAGCTCCATCAACCCTTACTCTTCGCTGGCCGCGTTGCCGGCGGCGGTGTCATCCATAGCCGAGGCTTCCGCGGCGGCCGCGGTCGAACGAATGGCAGCCGGGAACGGCACGCCTTCCGGCAAACGACGCTTGATCGAATCGCTGACCAGCACATAGCCGCCCTTCGATCCAGGGACGGCGCCGCGGACCAAAATGACGTCATGCTCCGGATCGGTCGCGACCACTTCCAGATTCTGCGCGGTCACCCGGACATCGCCCATGTGCCCGGCCATTTTCTTGCCCTTGAACACCTTGCCCGGGTCCTGGCACTGGCCGGTCGAACCATGTGAACGGTGCGAGATCGAAACACCGTGGCTGGCGCGCAGACCGCCGAAACCATGCCGTTTCATTGCGCCGGCAAAGCCTTTGCCCTTGGACGTGCCGACCAGATCGACGAACTGCCCGGCAACAAAGTGCTCGGCGCTGATTTCCAACCCGACGTCTACCAATGCATCGGTCGGAACGCGAAATTCAGCGACCTTCTGCGGCGGCTCGACATTGCGGCTGCCATAAACAGTGCGGTTCGCTTTCGAGACACGCTTTGTCTTGGCGATGCCATAGCCGATCTGGATTGCGGAATAGCCATCCCGGTCTTCCGTCCGGTGGCCGACAACCCGGCAATTGTCCAACTTCAGGACGGTAACCGGAATATGTTGGCCGCCTTCACCGAAAATCCGGGTCATACCCAATTTGGTGGCTACGACACCGGTGCGCGTTGCTGGGCTGCTCATACCTTGATCTCCACATCCACGCCGGCGGCGAGGTCGAGTTTCATAAGGGCGTCCACTGTTTGCGGCGTCGGATCGACGATGTCGAGAACGCGGCGGTGGGTGCGGACTTCGAACTGTTCGCGGGATTTTTTGTCGATATGCGGCCCGCGCAGCACGGTGTACTTTTGGATCCGCGTCGGCAGGGGGATCGGGCCACGAACGGCGGCGCCAGTGCGCTTGGCCGTCGACACGATCTCACTGGTCGATTGGTCCAAAATCCGGTGATCAAAGGCTTTGAGCCGGATTCGAATGTTTTGATGGTCCATTGGAACTTTACCGTTCTACGCAGGCGGTTATCAGCGGTCTTTACTCAACGATGCTGGCGACAACGCCGGCGCCGACGGTGCGGCCGCCCTCGCGGA
>JAYPXD010000054.1:0-2459 GCA_038135395.1 Alphaproteobacteria bacterium
ATTCTGGGCGGCTCGGCGCTGGGAGGGCTGGCGTCTGGTGGAGACAATATTCTCAGCGGGATTGCCGGCAATGGCGCTGCTGCTGACAACAAGGACACAAGCGAGCCTGCCAAATCTGGCGTGATCGTTCCTGATCCGGTTGACCCGGCGGACTGGGCGCAGCACGGCGGTTGGTACCGCACCGCAGAGGCCGTGTACTACCGGCCGGTGGAACACGCCGATGGCTTCATGCGTGCCTGGTTGGATTTTGCCGGGGCGGCCTATGGCTCCGACAAGGGCCGCGGTCTGGGCGAAGCCATTTTTGAGGCGATGGGTCAATCGACTTCGCTCGGCAAGTGCGCCAAATGCCATAGCGGCACCCAACAGGCCGATGGGTCTATCCAGCGGCATTGGGCGGCAACTGTAATGGATGGCGGCGTCAAGAGCATTACCAAGTTCCGGCATGCTCCCCACCTGACCATCGCTGGCGACAAAAGCTGTAATCTGTGCCATACGATTGCTAAGGGCGATGCCATGATGACCAGTTACAAGTCCTTCGACGCGAAAGACTTTGTACCTGGCTTTGCAGCGATCAAAAAAGAGACCTGCGCGACATGCCATTCGGGTGCGGAGGCGGGCAGCGAGTGCCAGCATTGCCATAGCTACCATGTGGGGACGTTCGCTAACGCGAGCCGCATGGGCAAGTTGGCAACAGGCAAGGTTCAACACGCCGAGAAAAAATAGTTCACTGGTCCAACGGTCGTCTAACGCCGGGCCATGGGCTCGGCGGAACCGCACTGTAGGAGCAGAACTCGATCCGGTTGGACTGGGCGTTGGTTTAAGTTGGCGTGCCCTCTGACGGTTGCGCCAGTGCCCGGCGCCACAGCGCCATAGGCTTTGGCGTCGCCCCGGAGTCATCCAGGTCACGCCATGTAAAGCTAGCCTCAAATCCATTGAGTTTCCGGTAACCGCGCTTCGACCAGAACCGGTCATGCGGGCGATAGTCGGCTGGGCGGCGTGGATGGTCGTCCGGACGAACCACCGATAAGAAGCATGTTTCCGCAAAGCCTAACTGCTGAGCTTGCCGTTCGCGGTGGTCGAAGAACGCATGGCCGATGCCGCGGCGGCAATAAGATGGCTCCAGTACCGACTCGGCGCAGTAATAAAACTGGTCGACGTAGATTGCTGCAGCATGAAACATTGTCAGAAGTTCCGCATGCTCCGCGGCTAGAGGAAGGGCGGTCGCCGCGCCGACAATCCGCGCCCCGTTTGCCATATCGCGGGCGGTAACCACTACCGCGCCGGGCGTAGCCGCATACAGCTTCAGGTAGGTCGATTCGTAGTCGAGGCTGCCGTCATAGAGATAGGGGTATTCGCGAAACACGCTGACGCGCAACCTGGCCAGGTCGGGGATCACAGGCGCGATGGCGTCCGCCTCGGTCAGGCTTTCCACCCGGATAGCGCCAATTTGTGTACATGCGTGCATCTTCGCTTCCCCGAACGGCTGCTATCCCTCAAAAGGACGGCAACCAAGGCCAGTCCATTCCGGTAGATCGAGTTTGCCTGGAACCGGACAGTTTGAGCGTGTCCGCGGCAACGCGGAGGCACCAATGGCTCCCGTCAGAAACACGGGCGGACAGCGCGGCGCAGAAAATTGGTGACCCCTAGGGGAATCGAACCCCTGTTTTCAACGTGAGAGGCTGACGTCCTAACCGCTAGACGAAGGGGCCACAGCGCGCGGAAGACGCTGTATGCCAAAAGGCGCGGCTGAGATCAAGCATGGATTCGATGATGGCCGTCTTATTTCTGCATATCCCTGGGGTTATTGTGAGACCGCAAGCGCAATACGCCCGGTCTCCCGTCCGTCCCGCGAATTAATCAATACCAGCGACTCGGCCCCATCCGCCGTGCGCAGCCGCAGGATGATCTTGTCATCGCTAAAAACAGTTTCGACAATCTTGGCCCCCGCCGGCAACTGCACCACGTTTTGGAAGGGGGCACCTTCCGGTCCTCGGCCGCCTTGCATCCGCATGACCAGCGTGACGGCGACGACCACGAACCCGACCAGGATCAACGCGCCCATTCCTATGACCAAGCCTTTGATCGCACGCATTTGCTCTGCTTCCTTTTGGCGTAGATTGCTGTAGATAGTGCTGATGCGCGACCAGCCCGATATCCGCCATGCGACCATTCCGCCAGAGTTGGCTGGCCAACGGCTTGACCGTGCGGCGGCGCAATTGTGGCCGGACTTGTCACGCTCGCGTTTGCGGACGTTGATCGATGAAGGCGACCTTACGGGGGAACGGCCGTTGTCGCCGTCCCAAACCGTTAAGGCCGGCGATGTTTTGCGGCTGATAGTGCCGCCGCCCGTCCCGGCGGTCCCGACCCCCCAGGATATTCCGCTGTCCATATTGTATGAGGACGACGCGCTGCTGATTATCGACAAGCCGGCAGGTCTGGTGGTGCATCCGGCGCCTGGG